>JBDHZW010000023.1:0-31626 GCA_039812105.1 Nakamurella sp. | reverse complement strand
ATCCCGGCTCAGCTTCTCGGCGGGCCCGCATCGATTCGCGCGCGATGCCGGGCGACGGCATTCTCACCCATCGACCAATCCGACTCGACCCAGAATGTCGCCCCCGCGTCCACCCATTCCCGGACCAGCGCGTCACCCGCCGGCCCGGGCGGGCTGACCCCCTCGGCGACCACCTGGTACCCCGCCCACGGCAGGCCCGCCTCCTCCCGCAGCGGCCGTACCGCGCCGACGACGTCGGCCAGGTCGGCCGGACCGAAGGGCGTCTCGGCGGCGAAACCGACCTTGGTCGCCAGCAGCCCGTCCCACCGGGCGGCCCGGCGGAGCGACTTGGCCGACGGGTAGGCGCCGACCACCCACACCGGCACCCGTGGCCGCTGCACCGGAGGCGGTGGCGGCATCAGCTCGGTGGGCCGCACCTGGTAGTGCGTGCCGGTGAACTCGAACGGCTGACCGTGCATCAGCCCGTCGTAGACGGCCAGGCCCTCGTCCAGCTTCTCCGCCCGCACCTTCCGTCCCTCGTCCCGCTCGAACGCCAACCAGTTGTCGTGCAGGGCGCCCATCCCCACCGCCAGCTGCGCCCGGCCGCCGGACAGCGCGTCCAGGGTGGCCACCCGGCCGGCCAGCTCCCACGGCCGGATCCGGGGGAGCGGGGTGAGCATGGTGCCCAGCCGGATCCGCTCGGTCACCATCGCCGCGGCGGTGAGCGTCATCCAGGCGTCCTGCCCCCACACCGCCTCCCAGGTGAAGATCGCGTCCCAGCCGGCCGCCTCCGCGGCCACCGCCAGGTCGGCGAACTCGCGGCTGGTGGCCGCACTGATCACGATTCCGGTCTGCAGGTCTGCCATGGCCCGGACTGTGCCAGACCGGTCCGACAGTCAGCGCAGTTTCATCGCCAGCTCGGTCTCGAACCGGGCCGGGTCGGTCTCCATCCGCGGGTCGGTCAGGTAGATCTCCAGCCGGGCGGCCCAGCGTCCGACGCCGTCGACGGTGTCCGTGTCGAACGGCAGACCCTGCTCCTTCGCCCAGTACAGCAATCCCTGGGTGGCGGCGAGCAGCCCGTCGAACGGGCCGACGTGGGTCAGGCAGGCGTACCGCCCGGCGGGCAGCGACCCGGACTCCACCGGGAAGGGCACGTCGTCGGGCGACAGCTGCGCCCCGGCCAGCACCGGCACGCCCACCTGGACCGTCATCGATTCGCCGCGGATCTCCAGGTAACGGAAGAACGGCGCGCCGGCCGGTGGGTGGCCGTGCGCGACCAGGGCGCCGACCAGCACCGGGATCCGGTCGGCGATCTCGGCGAACGTCGTCATGGTCACCCCGGTGGTGGTGCCGACGAACGGCACCGCCGGACGGTCGGCCACATGGGGTTGGGAGTCGGTCATGCGCTCATTCTCAGTCCGGCAGGGTGGGCATGCTGTAGCCGGTGTCCCGGCCGAGCAGCACCCCGCGGGTCAGCGACGAGGATCCGAACCGCTCCCGGATGCCGTCCATCGCCCGGTCCAGGGCGGCGGCGCGGACGGGGGAGTCCCGCTCGTCGAACGGCAGCTCGAGCTGGCCGTCGTCGCCGTCCAGGTTCCCGACGGCGATGCCGAGCAGCGTCAGCCCGCCGCGGTCGCGGATCAGCGGCATCGCTACCGTCACCAGATCGCGCACCGCCTCCAGCACGACCGGCGTCCGGGACGTGGCCCGGGCCAGAGTCCGGGATCGCGACGCCCGGGTGAAGTCGTCGAACCGTAGCCGCAGCATCACCGTCCGGCCCTCGCGGCCGGCCTTGCGCATCCGTCCGGTCACCCGTTCGACCAGGCCGATGACGATCGCGTCGATCTCCGCGACGGTGTGCCGGCCGCGGCCCATCGCGTGCTGCGACCCGATCGACCCGCGCCGCTTGCCGACCTGCACGGTCCGCGGATCCCGGTTGTGCGCCAGCGCGTACAGGTGCCGTCCCGAGGCCAGGCCGAGCGCGGTCAGCAGGGTGGCCTCGTCCAGCCCCGCCACCTGGCCCACGGTGGTGATGCCCAGCGCGTGCAGCTTGGCGGTGGTCTTCGGGCCGACGCCCCACAGCCGCTGCACCGGCAGCGGGTGCAGGAAGTCCAGCTCCCGCCCCGGCGGAACCACCAGCAGCCCATCGGGTTTGGCGACTCCGCTGGCCACCTTGGCGAGGAACTTGGTGCGCGCGACGCCGACCGTGATCTGCAGGCCGACCTCGGCCAGCACCCGGGCCCGCAGCCGTTCGGCGATCTGCGCGGGCTCCCCGGCGACCCGGCGCAGGCCGCCGACGTCCAGGAAGGCCTCGTCGATGGACAGACCCTCGACCAGCGGGGTGGTCGAACGGAACACGTCGAACACGTCCCTGCTGGCCCGGGTGTAGGCGTTGAACCGGGGGTCGACGACGATCGCGTCCGGGCACAGGGCCCGGGCCTGCCGCCCGCCCATCGCGGTGCGCACGCCCATCGCCTTGGCCTCGTAGCTGGCGGCCAGCACGACGCCGCCGCCGACGATCACCGGCCGGCCCCGCAGGCGGGGGTCGTCCCGTTGTTCGACGGAGGCGAAGAAGGCGTCCAGGTCGGCGTGCATGATCGACGCCTCCGCACGCTCCTGCCGGCCGATCCGCACGAACATATGTTCGCATATGCGGCGGCCGGCGTCGAGCGCGGCGCGCGGTCAGCCGGCCTGCGCGCCCCGGTAGGTGCCCACGCTCCAGGCGTTGCCCTCGGGGTCGAGGAACGCGAACTCGCGGCTGCCGTAGTCGGTCTGGTTCAGCTCCCGCAGGATCCGCCAGCCGGCGGCGGCGACCCGCCCGGCGACCGCGTCGACGTCGCCGGTCGACAGGTAGGCCCGGCCGGTGCCCGGCCCGCCGGCCGGCCCGGCCCAGGACTCGCCGTCGGGCTCGGAGCCGAACATGATGCCGCCGCCTTCCGGCCAGAGCAGCTCGGCGTGCGCGATCGGGCGTTCCTCGCTGCGGTACACGGCGGATTCGGTGAAGCCGACCACCTCGGTGAGGTAGCGCACGGCCGCCTCGGCGTCGCGGTAGGAGTGGCTGATCCAGGCCCCGGGATTGGTTGTGCTCGTCATGGCGCCGACTATGCCAACGCGGTCCGACGGTGTCTTGGAGAAATGGGATCAGGTCGTCAGTTCGGCCGCGATCCACCGCCCGGGGCTCAGCCCGGCGAACTCCCGCCACTCCGCCGACAGGTGGGACTGGTCGGCGTAGCCGCTGTCGGCGGCCACCCGGCCCAGGTCGCGGTCCCGCCGGCCGATCAGCCGGCGGGACCGCTGGAACCGCGCCAGCCGGGCCAGATCCTTCGCGCCGACACCGATCTCGGCCCGCATCCGGGTGGTGAGATGACGCCGTGACCAGCCGACGTCGGCCGCCACGTCGCCGATCCGGGCGCGGCCGCCGCTGCCGACGATCAGCCGCCAGGCGCGGGTCAGTTCGGGCGCCGACGCGGGCGCCTCGGCCGCCCGGATCCGGTCCGCCAGCCACCTGTCGACCATCCCGGCGGCGGCCCGACCGGTGGTCGCGGCCGGCAGCTCGTCGACCGCACCGAGCGACCCGAGCACGTCCCGGACCTCGACCACCTGGTCGGCCAGCGCGGCGGCGGGCACACCGAACAGGGCGCGGGCGGCCAGCGGATGCACCGCGAGCTGGATGCCGCGCTGCGCGGCGTCGGGCGCGTGCGGCAGCCGGCGCGGCATGAGCACCGCCCGGGTGTGCAGCCCGCCCAGCGGCATCCGGAACGTGCCCGAACCGGCCTTGAAGCCGGCCGGCACGTCGATCGGCAGGGCGTCGGACAGCGTGAACACAAGGGTCAGCCAGGGGCTGGGCAGTCCCCGGTGGTGGCCGGGAGCCGGAGCCATCCGGTAGCCCACCATGTCCCGGACGCCGGGGGCCGGGGCGGGCAGCCGCACGAGCACCTCGTCGGCGGGGTCGGCGCTCACACCTCAACGGTAATGCCGGCCGGTGGCGATAGGTTGCTCTGCATGCCCGCCGGCGACGCCCCGTTGTTCTCCCACGGTTCGTGGGCGGAGGACAGCCGGCTGGCGCACATCCTGCGCAAGGAGACGGTCGGCGGGGCGCTGCTGCTCGGGGCCGCGATCATCGCGCTGGTCTGGGCCAACTCGCCATGGTCGAGTTCGTACTACGCGATGCTCGACCTGGTCGCCGGCCCGGAGGTGCTGCACCTGAACCTGTCCCTGGAGACCTGGGCCGCCGACGGGCTGCTGGCCATCTTCTTCTTCGTGGCCGGGCTCGAACTCAAGCGCGAGTTCGTGGCCGGCGACCTGCGCGACCCGAAGCGGGCGGCGGTGCCGGTGCTGGCCGCGGTCGGCGGGATGATCGCCCCGGCCGCGGTCTACCTGGCCTTCGCCGCCGGCACCGGGCCGAAGGGCTGGGCCATCCCGACCGCCACCGACATCGCCTTCGCGCTCGCCGTGCTCGCGGTGATCTCCACCCACCTGCCGTCCGCGCTGCGCACCTTCCTGCTCACCCTGGCCGTCGTCGACGATCTGCTGGCCATCATCGTGATCGCGCTGTTCTACACGCAGGATCTGCAGCTGGGCTTCTTCGCGCTGGCGCTGATCCCGCTGGCCGCGTTCGGACTGCTGGTGCAGCGCCGGATCAGTCACTGGTACCTGCTGCTGCCGCTGGCCGCCGCCACGTGGATCCTGGTGCACGCCTCCGGGGTGCACGCCACGGTGGCCGGGGTGCTGCTGGCGTTCACCGTGCCGGTCCGGCCGGGCCCGCGGGACAAGGACCCGGCCACCGGCCTGGCCGAGCGACTCGAACACCGCCTCCGCCCGGTCTCGGCCGGGGTGGCGGTGCCGCTGTTCGCCCTGTTCTCGGCGGGGGTCACGCTGGGCGGCTGGTCCGGCTTCCGTTCCGCGCTGACCGACCCGATCGCGCTGGGCATCATCGCCGGCCTGGTCGTCGGCAAGCCGGTCGGCATCCTGACCGCGACGTTCCTGACCTCCAAGGCCCTGCGCCGGCCGCTGCAGCAGGGGTTGACCTGGCCGGACGTCACCGGGCTCGCCGTGCTCGGCGGCATCGGCTTCACCGTGTCCCTGCTGATCGGCGAGCTGGCCTTCGCCGCCAGCCCGGAGGCCGACGACCACGTGAAGATCGCCGTGCTCGTCGGCTCGCTGACCGCGGCGTTGCTCGCCGCCGGGCTGCTGCGGCTGCGGAACCGGCACTACCGGCGGCTCTACGAGCAGGAGAACCGGGACGACGACCACGACGGCATCCCGGACGTCTACGAGGAGCCGTGAGGTCTGGAAGGGTGGTGACGTGAGTGCGAACCGCCGAGCCCTGGTCCGTCCCCCGTCCCCCCGGCTGGCCGACGGCCTGCTGACCCACCTGGACCGGGTGCCGGTCGACGTCGAGGCCGCCCAGCGGCAGTGGGCCGGCTACGTCCAGGCGCTGACCGACGCCGGCTGGGACACCGTCGAGGTGCCGGCGGCCGCCGACTGCCCGGACGGGGTGTTCGTCGAGGACACCGTGGTGATGGTCGGCGGCACCGCCGTCGTCACCCGGCCGGGCGCGGACGAGCGCAAACCCGAGACGATCGGCACCTCGGTCACCGTCCGCGCCCTCGGCTACCCGACGGCGACGATCGAGCACGGCACCCTGGACGGCGGCGACGTGCTCAAGGTCGACCGGACCGTCTACGTCGGCCGCACGCTGCGCACCAGCGCGGACGGCATCGCCGAGCTGCGCCGGATCTGCGAACCGCTGGGTTACCGGGTGGTCGCGGTGCCGACCGGCAAGGTGCTGCACCTGAAGTCGGCGGTCACCGCGCTGCCCGACGGGACCGTCATCGGCTACCCGCCGCTGGTCGACGACCCCGGCTTCTGGCCGCACTTCCGGCCGATGCCCGAGGAGGGCGGCTCGCATGTGGTCGACCTGGGCGGCGGGCGGCTGCTGATGGCGGCGTCCGCGCCGCGGTCGGCCGAGCTGATCGCCGACCTGGGCTACAGGCCGATCCCGGTGGACATCTCCGAGTTCGAGAAGCTGGAGGGCTGCGTGACGTGCCTGTCGGTCCGGTTGCGGCACGCGCCCGCGGGCGACGTCTGAGGGCTCGTCGCGCGGGAGATGTCGGATCGTCATCCGCGGTGGCAACCCCGCACGGCGGAGGGCAAGATCAGGCGGGCGGAGTCGCCCTGCAGAGCAACGAGAGGACCCTCGTGAAGAAGATCATCAACGACCCGACGACGGTTGTCACCGAGGCGCTGGAGGGTATGGCGCTGGCCCATCCCGATCTGATCACCGTGCACTATCAGCCGGACTTCATCGTCCGGGCGGACGCCCCGGTCAAGGGCAAGGTCGCGCTGGTCTCCGGCGGTGGCAGCGGGCACGAGCCGCTGCACGGCGGGTTCGTCGGCGCCGGCATGCTGGACGCCGCCGCGCCCGGCGCGGTGTTCACCTCACCGACGCCCGATCAGGTCCTCGCCGCGACCCAGGCGGTCGACGGCGGGGCGGGCGTGCTGCACATCGTCAAGAACTACACCGGCGATGTGCTGAATTTCGAGACCGCCGCCGAGCTGGCCACTGCCGAGGACATCGAGGTGGCAAGCGTCGTCGTCGATGACGACGTTGCGGTCAAGGACTCCACGTGGACCGCCGGCCGTCGCGGCGTGGGCGGCACCGTGCTGCTGGAGAAGATCGCCGGCGCGGCCGCCGCCCGCGGCGACGACTTGGCCGCCGTCACCGCGATCGCGCAGCGGGTGAACGCCCAGGTCCGCACGATGGGGATGGCGTTGACGCCGTGCACCGTGCCGCACTCCGGCGAGCCGTCGTTCACCCTCGCCGAGGACGAGATGGAGATCGGCATCGGCATCCACGGCGAGCCGGGCCGCGAGCGGGTCAAGCTGCAGCCGGCCGACCAGATCGTCGCCACCCTGCTCGGCTCCGTGGTCGAGGACCTGCCGTTCGCGGACGGCGACGACACGCTGCTGTTCGTCAACGGCATGGGCGGCACGCCGCAGATCGAGCTGTACCTGGCCTACAACTCGGCCCGCAAGTTCCTGGCCGAGCGGGGCATCGGGGTCAGCCGGTCGCTGGTCGGCAACTTCATCACCTCCCTGGAGATGCAGGGCATGTCGATCACCTTGCTCAAGCTGGACGACGAGTTCACCCAGCTCTGGGACGCCCCCGTCAACACCGCGGCGCTGCGCTGGGGCGTGTGAGGCATGGCCTGTGACGCAGCGGGGACGGTCGCCGGGATCCAGGCGGTGGCCGCCACCATCGCCGAGCACAAGGTCGAACTGACCCGGCTGGACCGGGACATCGGCGACGGCGACCACGGCGAGAACCTGGCCCGCGGGTTCACCGCGGTGCAGGCCAAGCTGGCCGACGCCGACTTCGACAACCCGGCCGCCGTGCTGAAACTGGTGGCGTCCACGCTGATCTCGACGGTCGGCGGGGCGTCCGGGCCGCTGTTCGGCACCGCCTTCCTGCGGGCGTCGACGGCGGTCAAGGACCGGGACACCCTGGACGCGCAGGGCGTCGTCACCGCGTTGACCGCCGCCCGGGACGGCGTGGTGGCCCGCGGCAAGGCGGAGCTGGAGGACAAGACGATGGTCGACGCGCTGACCCCGGCGGTCAACGCGGCCCGGGCCGCGGCCGACGCCGGCGGGGACGTCGCCGCGGTCCTGCGGGCGGCCGCCGCCGACGCGGCCCTGGGCGCCGAGGCGACCATCCCGTACCAGGCGCGCAAGGGTCGGGCCAGCTACCTGGGCGAACGGTCGATCGGGCACAAGGATCCGGGGGCGACCAGCACCGCCTACCTGCTCGCCGCGCTGGCCGACACCGCCGCGGCGGCGGGATCCTCGTGACGGTCGGACTCGTCCTCGTCTCGCACAGCGCGCAGCTGGCGGCCGGGCTGGCGCAGGTGGCCGGGCAGATGGCGGCGAACGTCACCATCCGCCCGGCCGGTGGCCTGGAGGACGGGTCGATCGGCACCTCGTTCGACCTGATCAGCACCGCCATCGCGGAGGCCGATACCGGCGACGGCGCGGTCCTGCTGTACGACCTGGGCAGCGGCTTCCTCACCGCGGAGACCGCGGTGGAGTTCCTGGAGGGCGAGCAGGCCCGGCGGGTGGTGATCGTGGACACCCCGTTCGTGCTCGGCGCGGTGTCCGCCGCGATCGCCGCCAACCTGGGGTCGGACCTGCCCGCCGTGGTCGCCGCGGCGCTGGAGGCCCGCACCGCGAACGGGCCCGGCGGGGTGCGCTCGGTGGAGGAGCTGGGCTGACCGGGTGGAGTTCGGCACGGCGGTCTGGTCGTCGGAGCGGTGGCAGGCCGAGGCCGTCGGCTGGTTGGACGGGCAACTCGCCGCCGCCGGCATTCGGCGGACCGGCGAGGTCGAGCACCCGCACGTCCGGCCGTGGGCGACGGCCATCCGGGTGCCCACCGACCACGGTGTGCACTGGCTGAAGGCCTGCGGGCCCGGCACCGCGTTCGAGGTGCCGCTGTACGGGGTGCTGACCGGCCTGGCCCCCGGCCACGTGCTGCGGCCGGTCGCCGCCGACGCCGGCCGCGGGTGGATCGTCCTGCCGGACGGCGGGCGGGTGCTCGGTCGCCGGTTCGACGGGGTCGAGTTGGGTAGGGCCCTGGGTGCCGCCGTCGTCCGCTACGGCCGGCTGCAGCGGGAGCTGACGGCCGGGGTCGACCGGATGCTCGCGGCCGGGGTGCCGGACATGCGGCCGGCGGCGATGCTCGACGCCTTCGACCGGGCGGTGCGGCTGACCGCGGCCGACGCCGCCGGCGACGCGGACCGGGACCGCCGGCACGCGGCGATCGCCGCCGTCCGGCCGCGGGTGGCGCGGTGGACCGACGAATTGGCGGCGTCCGGGCTGCCGGCCAGCCTGGACCACAACGACCTGCACCCGGGCAACGTGTTCCGCGACGACCACGGCACCGTGCGGTTCTTCGACTGGGGCGACAGCGTCCTCGCGCACCCGTTCGCGGCGATGCTGGTCCCGCTGGGGATGGTGCGCGAGCTGCTGGGCGGGGCGGCGCGGGCGCCGGAGTTCCGCGCGATCCGTGATTCCTACCTTGACGTGTTCCGCGACCTCGCGCCCGCGGAGGACCTGCCCCGCACGCTCGAGATCGCCTGCCGCGTCGCCAAGATCGCCCGCGCCCACACCTGGCACCGGGCCGTCGCCGCGGCCGCGGCGCAGGGCGACCCGATCGCCGTCCGGTTCCGGTTCGCCCCGCTGGACACGCTCGCTGCCGTGCTCGACGAGGACTGGCTGCCGGCCGGTTGACGCCGGCCCTTCCCCGTGGTTCCCGGATTCGGGCGGGATTTCAGGACTCGTTCAGCAGCCGGTTCAGCACCTGCTCGTCGGCCGGGGACAGCGACCGAACGAACCGTTGCAGCACCGCTTCGTGGTCGTTGCCGTCCATCGCCCGGTGCATCGCCGCCGCCACCTTGGCGGCCGGGTCGGTGACCGCCGAGTACGCGTATCCGCGGCCCTGGGGTTCACGGGCCGCCGCGCCCTTCTCGGCCAACCGGGACAGCACCGTCATGACGGTGGTGTAGGCCAGATCCTGGTCCAATCGGCCGCGAACCTCGCCGGGGGTCAACGGGTGCGGCGCCGCGGTCAGGATGCCGAGCACCTCCTGCTCGAGGTGGCCGTGACCGCGTCGCATGCCCACCCCTACCTCCAGTCCGGTCCCGCGCGCGTCGGTCCCGCGTCGATCGTGCGCCGTCACATCGTACGAGTCGGGTCGCTCTCTCCGTGGGCGACCTACTACAAGACTTGTAGTACGGTAACCCTGCTCAGGCTATCCTTACCTAACCGCTGCAAGGAGTGCGATGCGCGTGTTGAAGATCCGCCGCCCACGGGCGACACGGCTGTGGCAGGTCGTCGGCGCCGTCGGGTTGGCCGCGCTGGTGGCCGGCTGCAGTTCGGGCTCGACGAGTTCGTCCGGGACCACCCCGGCGCCTTCGCCGGCGGGTGCCGCCGAGTCGTCGCAAGGTTCGGCCGCGGCTCCGGCCGCGGGCGGCACGCTGGTGCTGTACTCGGGTCGCAACGAGGAATTGGTCGGCCCGCTGCTGGAGCAGTTCACGGCGGAGACCGGCATCGAGGTCGAGTTCCGCGGCGGCGACTCCGGCGAGCTGGCCGCGCAGATCCTCACCGAGGGCGACGCGTCACCGGCCGATGTGTTCTTCTCCCAGGACGCCGGTGCGCTGGGTGCGGTCACCCAGGCCGGGCTGTTCGCGGCCCTGCCGTCCGCGACGCTGGCCCGAGTCCCGGTTGCGTACGCCGCCGACGACGGCACCTGGGCCGGGGTGTCCGGCCGCGCCCGGGTGATCGTCTACAACCCGACGCTGGCGCCGACCCCGCCGGACACCATCGACGGACTGCTCGACCCGCAGTGGAAGGGGAAGATCGGCTACGCGCCGACCAACGCGTCCTGGCAGGCGTTCGTGACCGGCCTGCGCGTGCTGCGTGGCGAGGACGGGGCCCGCGAATGGCTCACGGCCTTCGCCGCCCAGGAGCCCAAGGCGTACGAGCGCAACGGCGCCGTGCGGGACGCGGTGAGCAGCGGCGAGATCGCCCTGGGTCTGGTCAACCACTACTACCTGTACGAGAAGATCGCCTCCGACGGAGCGGACGCGGTGGTCGCGAGGAACCAGTTCATGGCCCCCGGCGACCCCGGCGGTCTGCTGAATGTGGCCGGCGCGGGCATCCTTGCCTCGTCGGCGAACGCCGCGCAGGCCCAGGTGTTCGTGGACTACCTGCTCTCCGACACCGGGCAGGAGTACTTCGCCGCGAAGACCAAGGAGTACCCGCTGGTGGACGGCATCGCCGCGGCCGCCGAGGTGCCCCCGCTGGCGAACCTGCGCCCACCGGCGATCGACCTGTCGGATCTGGCCTCGCTGGAGCAGACCCAGGAGCTGCTGTCCGAGGCGGGGTTGCTCACCCGGTGACCGGTTGACCAGGATCCTGCTCCGCGAGCCCGCCCCGAGAACACCTCGGGGCGGGCCGTTGGGTTCACCCGGGTACCGGCGGCGACCGCCCTGGGTGCTGGTCACCGTCGCCGCGCTGGTCACCCTGATCACCCTCGTCCCGGTGCTCTACCTGGGCGATCAGGCGGTCGACCGGGGTTGGGGCTTCGTCGCCGACGAGCTGTTCCAGGCGCGGACCGCGTCGTTGATCGGCCGCAGCCTGGCCCTGGTCGTGGTGGTCACGGCAGCCTGCGGGGTGGTGGGAACGGCGCTGGCCGTGCTGGTGACCCGGACGACGCTGCCCGGCCGGCGACACGCCGCGGTGCTGCTGGCCCTGCCGCTGGCCGTCCCGAGCTACGTGGCCGCCTACATCTGGATCTCGGAATTCCCGGGGCTGGCCGGTTTCTGGGGTGCGGCGATCGTGCTGACCGTCGTGTCCTACCCGTACGTCTTCCTGCCGGCGGTGGCGGCGCTGACCCGGCTGGACCCGGCGCACGAGGAGGTGGCCCGCTCGTTGGGCCGATCCGGGCCGGCGGTGCTGTTCGGGGTGACGCTGCGCCGGGCCCGGGCGGCGATCGCCGCCGGCTGCCTGCTCGTGGCTCTGTACGTGCTCAGCGACTTCGGTGCCGTGGCCACCATGCGGTACGAGGCGTTCACCTGGGTGATCTACGGCGCCTACCGGGCCGGCTTCAACCCGTCCCGGGCGGCGATCCTGGCGATGGTGCTGCTGGTGTTCGCGGTGGCGCTGATCATCGCCGAATCGGCCGCCCGCGGCCGGGCGTCGGCCTACCGGGTCGGCTCGGGGGTGGCCAGGGCGGCGCCGCTGATCCGGCTCGGTCCTGTCGGCCGGGCGGCCGGCGTCGCGCTGGTCGGCGCGGTGCTGGCGGCGGGGTTGGTGTTCCCGCTGGCCACGCTGCTGTTGTGGGTGACCCGCTCGGTCCGGGCGTCCGTCGACGTCCCCGACCTGATCGCCGCACTGGGCGCGTCGGTCGGCTACTCGCTCGCCGCGGCGGCCGTGACCACCGCGCTGGCGATCCCGGTGGCCCTGCTGTCCGCCCGCCACCGTGGGCCGGCGGTCGGCGCGATCGAACGAACCACCTTCCTGACCCACGCGTTGCCGGGCATCGTGGTCGCCGTGGCCGCGGTCTACCTGGGCGCCCGGCTGATCCGTCCGATGTACCAGACGTCGCCGATGCTCGTGCTCGCCTACCTCGTGCTGTTCCTGCCGTTGGCGGTCGGGTCGATCCGGGCGGCCGTCGAATCGTCGCCGCGGCGGCTGGAGGAGGTCGCGATGTCGTTGGGCCGCTCGTCGACCCGCGCGTTCGTCGCGGTGACCGCGCCGCTGGCCGCATCGGGCCTGGCCACCGGGGCGGCGCTGGTCTTCCTGGCGACGATGAAGGAGCTGCCGGCGACACTGCTGCTGCACCCGACCGGCACCCGGACGCTGGCCACCGGCCTGTGGCAGTACACCACCGTCAGCGACTACGGCAACGCCGCGCCCTACGCGGCCGCGTTGGTGTTTTTCGCGGCGGTGCCGACGGCGATCCTGGGGCGCTGGAGCGCGCGGGTGGGACAGATCCGTGGTCATTGAGCATCGGAGCCGGCGGCCGCTGCCGCACCCGGTGGTCGCCGGGCAGGACGGCGGCCTGGTCGTGGACCGCCTCGGCAAGTCCTTCGGACGCCACCGGGTGCTCACCGACGTGTCGCTCACGGTGCCGCCGCGGTCGATCACCGCGGTGCTCGGGCCGTCCGGCTGCGGCAAGACGACCATGCTGCGGATCATCGCCGGCTTCGAATCGCCCGATGCCGGGGCGGTGCGACTGGCCGGCCGGGAGCTGACCGGGCCACAGACGTGGGTGCCGCCGCAGGATCGGCGGATCGGCCTGCTGCCCCAGGAGGGTGCCCTGTTCCCGCATCTGAGCGTCGGCGACAACGTCGGGTTCGGGCTGCCCGGTGGCCGGGACCGGGCCGGTGCGGTGGCGCAATGGCTGGCGCTGGTCGGCCTGCCCGGGATCGAGCGGCGCCGGCCGGAGGAGCTGTCCGGCGGGATGCAGCAGCGGGTGGCGCTGGCCCGGGCGTTGGCCGCGGACCCGGCGTTGATCCTGCTGGACGAGCCGTTCTCCTCGCTCGACGCGGCGCTGCGGATGACCGTCCGCGAGGAGATCGCCTGGGTGCTGCGGGACGCCGGGACGACCGCGGTCCTGGTCACGCACGACCAGGCGGAGGCGCTGTCGCTGGCCGACACGGTCGTGCTGCTGCTGGACGGCCGGGTCGAACAGGTCGGGCCGCCGGCGCAGCTGTACCACCGACCGGCCACCCTGGCCGCCGCGGCGTTCGTCGGCGAGATCGTCGAGCTGGCCGGGACGTCGTCCGGCGGTCGGATCGACTCGGCGCTCGGCCCGATGCCCGCCCGGCTGCCGGTGCCCGACGGACCGGTGACGCTCGCGCTCCGTCCTGAGCAAGTGGCGGTCACCGATTCGGGGTCCGGCGTGCCGGCGCAGGTGATCGAGCACCGGTACTACGGCCCCGACACGATTGTCCGCGCGCGGCTGGCGTCGGGAGAGACCGTCGCGGTCCGTTCCCCCGGGTATGCACCGGTTTCGGCCGGGACGACGGTCGAGCTGGCCGTGCGCGGCGACGTGCTGGCCTACCCGACGACGTCCCCCGGTCAGGATCTGGCCGGGGCGTGAAGCAGCTCAACGAGTTCGGCCTCCAGCGCGACGAACTCCGGGGCGGCGAGCAGCCGGACGTCCCGTGGGCGGGGGAGGTGGACCGCCAGGTCGCGGACGATCCGGGCCGGCCGCGGCGACAGCACGAGCACCCGGTCGGCCAGGTAGACGGCCTCCCGGATGTCGTGGGTGATCATCAGCACGGTCCAGTCGTGGCGCTGCCAGACCCGTTGCAGCCAGCCCTGCAGATCGGTGCGGGTCAGCGAGTCCAGCGCACCGAACGGCTCGTCCAGGGCGACGATCTCGCGGTCCTGCACCACCGTGCGCAGCAGCGCGGCCCGCTGCCGCATGCCGCCGGACAGCTCGGCCGGGTAGGCCCGCTCGAACCCGGTCAGCCCGAACTGGTCCACCAGCTCGGCCGCCCGCCGGCGGCCCTGCGCCCGGGGCACCCCCTGCACGTCCAGGCCCAGCACGGCGTTGTCCAGGATCGTCCGCCAGGGCATCAGCAGGTCCCGCTGCGGCATGTAGGCGCAGTGCCCGACGGTGCCGGTGATGTCCGCCCCGTCCAGTTCGACCCGGCCGCTGTCCGGTCGCTCCAGGCCGGTGACGACGTTGAACAGGGTGCTCTTGCCGCAGCCGCTGGGGCCGATGACCGCGACGAATTCGCCCCGCCGCACGGTGGCCTCGACGCCGGCGAGGACCGGCAGCCGGCCGGTCGGCGTCGGGAACGACTTGGCCACCGCGTGCAGCCGCAGGCAGCCGTCAGCCACGGCGACCCTGGCGGTTCCACGGGCAGACCAGCCGCTCGACCAGGTAGGTCAGGGCGAACAGGGTGATCGACAGCACGGCCGTGACCAGCACCGCGGCCAGCACCAGGTCGGTGCGGAAGGCGTTCTTCTGCATCGCCATGTAGATGCCCAGACCGCTGGTGGCGCCGACGTACTCGGCGAAGATCGCGGCCACCACCGCGTAGGTGATGCCGATCCGCAGCGCGGTGAAGAACCGGGGCATCGCGCCGGGCAGTCGCAGGTAGCGGAACTGCTGCCACCGGGACGCGCCCATCGAGGCGAGCAGCCGTCCGGTGTCCCGATCCGCGCCGGCGAAGCCCTCGATCAGCCCGATGGCCACCGGGAAGAACGTGGTCAGGATGATCACCAGCACCTTGGGCAGCAGCCCGAAGCCGAACCAGATGATCATCAGCGGGGCGATCGCGATGATCGGCAGGGTCTGCGACCCGACCAGCAGCGGCACCAGCGCCCGGCGCAGCCAGGGCACGAAATCGACGGTCAGCGCGACCGCCCAGCTGACCGCCAGGGACACCGCGAAGCCGATCAGCGTGACGCCCAGCGTGGACAGCCCGTTCCGGGTCAGGTCGGCCCGGTTCAACCAACCCTGCTGCAGCACCCGCAACGGCGACGGCAGGATCTGCGGCCGGGCGTCGGTCAGCACGACCGCCAGCTGCCAGCCGACGAGCAGCAGCGCGACGATCAGCGCCGCCGGCCCGACGGTGCGCAGCAGCCGGCGGGCCCGCGACCGGCCCGGTGCGGACCCCGGATCGGCGCCGGCCACCCGACCGGCCACGGCGTCGGCCGGGGCGGTGACCGCGAGCGGTTCCCTGATCGTCATGACAGGTAGTCGTTCGTGAACAGCGTCGAGTAGTCCGGCGGGGTGGTCAGCGGCGCGCCGTCCGGCCCGATCAGCAGGCCGTTGTCGTACAGGAACGAGCCGTACCCGGCCCACTGCTCGGCGGTCTGCCGGCCGACCGTCCCGGACGCATCCTTCATGTACGTCGAGGCCAGCAGCTCCTGGCTCTCGGTGACCAGGGACTCGTCGGGGAACGCGCCGGGGTTGGCGTCGATGAGCATCCGGGCGGCCTCGTCCGGATGGTCGGCGGCGAACTGGTAGCCGCGTTGCAGGGTCTGCACGAACGCCCGGGCCGTGTCCGGATGGTCGGCCAGCCACGTGCGGTTGCCGATGACGACGATCGAGTAGGCGTCCGGGAAGCCGTAGTCGGTGTAGGGGAAGTACTTCATCGGCGTGCCGTTGTGTTCGGCCTCGATGCCCTCCCAGGCCAGGAACGGGATGGTGAAGTCGACGTCGCCGGAGTAGAGGGCCTCGTAGGCCGACGTGCCCAGGGTGACCGTGGTGAAGTCGCCCCGGCCGCCGGCGTCGCGGATGACGGTGCGCAGGATCGGCTCCTCGGTGGGGCCGCCGAAGCCGGCGTAGGTCTTGCCGTCCAGATCCTTGGGGGAGGTCAGGTCGGACCGATCGGCCCGCACCCCGATGGCGGTCGCCCAGTGCTGCAGCACGGCCAGCACCGAGGTGACGTCGGCACCGGCGGCCTGGGCGACCGTGGTGTTGTCCTGGAAGCTGATGCCGAAGTCGGCGCTGCCGGCGTCCACCAGGGTGTCGGGCAGCGCCGTGTTGTAGGGCAGCACCTGCACGTCGATGCCGGCGTCGGCGAACCAGCCCTGCTGCATGGCCGCGAACAGGCCGGTGTGGTTGGTGTTGGGCGTCCAGTCCAGGGCGAACCGGACGGTCGCCCGGTCACCGGCGGACGGGGCGGACGCCGCGGAGCCGGGCTCGCCGGCGGCACCGGACGAGCAGCCGACGAGCAGGACCAGGGCCGCCACCAGGGCCCCGGCGAGCCGGGTTCGCCGCAGGCGGGAACGCATGGAAAACCGACATCCCTTCGCTAGTACGAACTAGATCAGGTTCAACGGGTGTTCTCTCAGCCCCGGTCGGGGCACCCCGTGTCGTCGCTCACCCTACTCCCCGGCGTCGCCGGCTCCCTCCGGACGGCCGTCCGGACGGCCGTCGCGATGGTCGAGCCAGGCCTGGAAGCCGCCCACCAGGTCGGTCGCCCGGGACAGGCCCAGATCTCGCAGGGTCGCCGCCGTACGGTCGGCCGGTGGCGGCGAACGATGAAACCCTGACCCTGTGTTGCCTGCTGTGGGCGCGGGCGGGCTTGGCCGCCGACCTCAGCGCCTACGAGGACCGGGTCCTGGCGCTGGTCGGCGAGCACGGCGGCCGGGTGCTGCAACGGGCGATCGGCCCGGCCACCGACGAACATCCGAACGAGGTTCAGCTGTTCGTCTTCGGCAGCCGGGCCGATCTGAACGGGTATCTGGACGACCCGCGCCGTCAGGCACTGGCGCCGGAACGGGACCGGGTGGTGGCCCGGACCGAGGTGTTCCCGGTCAGCTGGCGAGCGCCTTCGCCTTGAGCTTGTCGAACTCGGCCTGGGTGATCGTGCCGCTGTCCAGCAGGCTCTTGGCCGACGCGATCTGATCGGCGGCGCCCCCGCCGGCCGGCCCGGCCACCGACTTGATGTACTCGGCCTGCGCCTGCTGGACCTGCTTCATCTGCTCCAGCTGGCGCTCGTGCATGCCGCTGCCGCGGGCGATCAGGTACACCAGGATGCCCAACCACGGGATGATGATCACGAAGATCACCCAGAAGGTCTTGGCCCCCCCGCCCATGTCCCGGCTGCGGAAGATGTCGCCGAAGATCCAGAACAGGCACATGATCCAGGCGAAGAACAGGAAGAACTCGAGCAGGGCGAGCAGGAACGATCCGTTGTCGTTGAACATCGGTCAGCCTTTCGTCGACGGCGCAGGGGGCATGGCGGGCCGATCCTGATGGCCCGGGGTCAGCCTGGGGTTTCGCAAGCAGGATGGCATCAACCGAACGGGGTGAGGTGTGCGCCGCGCCGACGGTCCCGGGCCCCGTGCCGAAGCGTCTCGCCGCGCGGACGTCCGCTAATCCCGTGCGTCGTCACCGGACAGCAGCCCGACGAGGTCGATGCCGTGCCGGGCGAACCGGTCGGCGTGCGGCGGGAAACCCTGCACCCGGACGAGTTTGCCGGCCCGGGTGGTGAAGATGTCCTCGGTCTCCACCACCCCGCCCTCGACCCGGCCGGGCAGCGCCACGATCTCCCGGATCCGGCGCGAGCCGTCCGGCTCGACCCCGACCTGCACGACCAGGTCGATGCAGGCGGCGACCGTCGGCACCACGAACGCGTCGGTGACGTTCTCGCCGGCCAGCAGCGGCAGCGTGCACAGCTTGACCACCGCCTCCCGGGCGGAATTGGCGTGCACCGAGCACATCCCGGGCAGGCCCGAGTTCAGCGCGATCAGCAGGTCCAGCGACTCCTCCTGCCGGACCTCGCCGACGATCAGCCGGCTCGGGCGCATCCGCAGCGCCTCCTTGACCAGCCGGCGCAGCCGGATCTCCCCGTGCCCCTCCAGGTTCGGCTGCCGGGTCTGCATGGCCACCACGTCGGGCAGGTTCGGCCGCAGCTCGAAGACCTCCTCGCAGGTGATCACCCGTTCCCGGGCCGGGATCGAGTTGATCAGCGTGTTCAGCAGGGTGGTCTTGCCGGCCTGGGTGCCGCCGGCGACGATGATGTTCAGCCCGGCGGTGACCGCGCCCTCCAGGAAGCGGGCGGCGTGCGGGGTGACGGTGCCCAGCGCGATCAGGTCCTCCAGCCCGTTGGCCGCCACCACGAACTTGCGGATGTTCAGGCTCAGATGCTCCCGGGTGATGTCCGGGATCACCGCGTGCAGCCGGCTGCCGTCCGGCAGCAGCGCATCCACGAACGGCGATGAGAGATCCAGCCGGCGGCCGCTGGGCTTGAGCATCCGCTCGACCAGATCCCGGACGTCCTGGGCGGACAGCACGACCGTGGTCAGCTCGGAGCGGCCGTGCCGGGCGATGAAGACCCGGCCGGGCTGGTTGATCCAGATCTCCTCGATCGCCGGGTCGTCCAGGAACTTCTGCAGCGGCCCAAGGCCGGCCAGGGCGTCGAAGACGTGCCGCATTGCCGAGTCGCGGTCCAGCAGCGGCGGCAGCGAGGAGACCGGCACCCGCTCCTCGTAGTGCGCGACGACCTCGTCGATCAGCAGCCGGGTGGACCGGTGGTCGGTGACCGGGTCGATGCCGCGCCGCCGGATCAGCTCGCGGACCTCGTCCTGGATGTGCTCGGTGGCGGTCGGTGCGGCCATGACGATCCCTCCCGCCGTCCCGCCGCTGTGCCGAGTGCCCGTTCGATGGGCGGCGCGGTTGACGGTAGCCGTTCGACCGGATCGTCTGGTGGGTTGTCCACAATCCGCAGCCCGCGACATGTCAAGCTGCGGGCGTGCGAACCAGCACTCTCGGTGACCGGGTCGGCCGGGTCCTCAGCCGCGCGCAGTACGGCTACGTGCGCCGGCAGGCCCGCGGGCGGGCGCTGCGCCGCGGACGCTGGTCCGTGCTCACCCGCAGCGCGCTCGCCCTGCTGATCGCGTTGTTGCTCGTCGTCGGCATCGCGCAGACCCCGGCGACCGAGTGCGCCGCGCCGGTCGGGCTGGACGTGGACACCGACGAGCTCACCCCGGCGGGCTCGGTGGCCGCCCTCGTCGCCCTGCTGATCTGGTGGCTGGCCGTCCTCGTGCTGGCCGTGGTCGCGATGCGCTGGGTGGTGCGCCTGGGCCGGCGGCGGTCGATGTGGATGTACGCCAACTGGCACCGGCGGTTGCAGGGGGCGGTCGCCTCGTCCGTCGGCAAGTCCCTGCTGCTGCTGGTGCTCCTGGTCGTGCTGGGCGTCGTGGCCGCCGGGCGGTGCGACGTCCCCGGGCCGGTCGCCGTCGTGCTGACCTGCGCGCTGTTCGCCGGGATGCTGCTCGCCGTGCTGGGCGCCGCGGTCGCGACCGAGGCCGGCTGGGTCGGGTTCGCGCTGGTGGTGATCGTCGACCTGCTGTGCGCCGCCCTGCTGCTCGGGTTCGCCCTGCTGGAGGGCGGTGGCTCGTGGATGGTCGGCGTGTTCGCCTTCGCCATCCACGCGACCTGCACCGCGGTCGCCACCCGGTGGTCGTTCGTCGTGGCCACCACCCCCGGGGCCCGCGTCGAGGATCGGGCCAAGGCCGGGGAGACCGGGCGCTCGCTGTGCGCCCTGTGGGTGCTGCTGCTGTTCGCCGCGCTGGTGGTGCTGCTGGACGAGTCGCTGGTGGCCGGCGCGGTGACCTTCCTGACCAGCCCGGTCGTGGTGGCGCTGACCCTGGGTGCGCTGGTGGTGACGCTGGGCGGCGGCCACACCAAGTTCGTCGAGGGACGGGAGGCGGCCCGGCGCCGGGCCCGGGATCGGCGGGCGTCCCGCGCCACCACCTTCGACCGGCGGGAGGACCTGGTGCCCCGGATCGCCGCCCGGATGATCGCCGCCTGCGGACCGCTGCCCACCGGCGATCTCGGGCAGGGCGTCAACCGGGTGGCCGCCTTCCGCCTGCGCGACCGGCAGTTGCGTCGGGAGCTGGGCGGCGACCTGATCGTCCGGGACAAGGCCACCGACACGTGGCGCCTGCGGGCGGACGCCGATCCGGCGGCATTCGGGTGGCCGACCGACCGGACCCTGCTCGGTTTGGTCGGTCGGCACGCCGTCCGGGAGTTCGGCCGGTCCGAACTGGCCGACCTGCTGGCCCGGGCCGGGTACCGGGGCCTGGACGACGGTGACTATGCGGTGGACACCCATCCGCTGGTCCGGCCGGCCGGTCCGGTCTGGGACCGGCGGTGGCGGGTGCTGGCGGTTTCCGACCCGCGCCGGCCGGACCAGCCCTGACCCGGGTCACCCGGCGAGCAGGCGGGCGCCCTCGATCGCCCGGGCCTCCCACCAGGCCAGCTCCTCGTCGTACCCGCCGAGGGCCTTCTCCCAGCCGAACTGCACCAGCGCGCCCAGCAGGCACAACTCCAGCTGCCGGTCCCACCACGGCTCGGTGGGGACCCCGAGCGATTCCAGCGCGGCCCGATAGTCGGCGATCGCCGCCTCCTTCGACTGCGGCAGCCGCCGGCAGTTGATCGCCAGGTACCAGGCCAGATCGCTCAGCGGGGCGCCGATCCCGGGCAACTCCCAGTCCAACAGCACGGTTCGGCCGCGGTCGTCGACACCCAGGTTGTCCAGCTTCCAGTTGCCGTGCACGAACGTGGGCGGGGTGTCGGCGAGCGCGGCGACCAGCGGGCCGGGTTCCAGCGCCAGCGGCCCGACCACCGCCGCGGCCCGCGGCGCCACCCGCGGCAACAGGTCCCAGCCCCGGTCGATCAGCGGCGGGACCGCATGGTCCGAGCCGACGGCCGCCTCGGCCCGCGCCGTCCACGGCGACAGCTCCAGGTACCGATGCAGCTCCGGGACCACGGCGCAGTCGGCCGGCGGCGGCCAGAACGCGGCGTGCAGCGCGGCCAGGTGGGTCATCTGCAGTTGGTGCACCGACAGCGGGATCGGGTCGTCCGCGGGCGGGATGAGCCAGCGGCCGACGTCGTGCATGAGCACGGCCGTGCGCCAGTGGCCCCAGCCCCCCTCGAAGGCCACGCCGACGATCGGCTGGTTGAAGCAGGGCGGCAGGCGGTCCAGCACCCCGTCCCGCCACAACGGCACCACCGGTCCGCCGAGCACCCCGGCGGCGTGCTGCGTCCAGTCGTCGTGCGCGTTCGACAGCTTCACCACGTACCCGTCGCCGTCGCGGGTCGCCCGCCACAGCGACGCGCCCGACTTCCCCGGCGCGCCGGGCAGCGGTGTCAGGCCGTCGAGTCCGGCGAGCAGGTCGTCGATGCGCGGCAGAACCTCGGACATCCTGACCTCGCGGTTGATAATCACACAAAAGGGGCACGATAACCGTAGCCTCTACAGTGACCGGCGTGCCCCCTGACACCACCGACGACCTTGCGTTGGCCCTGCACCTCGCCGACCTGGCCGACGCGATCAGCCTGCCCCGGTTCGGCGCCGGCGACCTGCGGGTCACCGCCAAACCCGACCTCACCCCGGTGTCCGACGCCGACCTGGCGGTGGAGACAGCGATCCGCGAGCGCCTGGCCACCGACCGGCCCGACGACGTGGTGGTGGGGGAGGAGTTCGGCGGCGTCGAGGGCGAGCCGACCGGCCGCCGATGGATCGTCGACCCCATCGACGGCACCAAGAACTTCGTCCGCGGCGTTCCGGTGTGGGCCACGCTCATCGGGCTGTACGAGGGCGACCGCCCGGTGGTCGGCGTGGTCTCCGCGCCGGCGCTGGCCCGGCGCTGGTGGGCGGCGGCGGGGGCCGGCGCCTTCACCCGGTTCGCCGGCGGATCGCCCCGGCGCTGCCGGGTGTCCGGGGTGGCCCGGCTGGCCGACGCGTCGATCTCCTACTCGGAGCCCGGCGAATGGCGCGCGGCCGGGCGGCTGGCCCAGTTCCGGACCCTGCTCGACGGGTGCTGGCGGACCCGGGCCTACGGCGACTTCTACTCCTACATGCTGGTCGCCGAGGGGGCGGTGGACATCGCCGCCGAACCCGAACTGAGCCTGTGGGACGTGGCCGCCCTGGTGCCGATCGTGACCGAATCGGGTGGTCGATTCACCGCGATCGACGGTCAGCCATCCGGAGGCACGGTGGGCAGCGCGCTGGCCACGAACGGCCCGCTGCATCCGGAGGTGATGGCGCTGCTGAACGGGTGAACCCCACCCGGGTGGACCACTCCGTCGCGCCGGAATTCCTCGGGTCGGTGGACCGTCCTGTGAATTCGCTCTGTCGTTTCGGTGGCGCGATCACGTACCGATAACTCTTTTGGCTTTACACTCCGTCGTTGTGATTCATGCGTCCAAGGTCAGCAAGCAATACAAGGCGTCCACCAGACCCGCCCTGGACGACGTCAGCATCGACGTCGACAAGGGCGAGTTCGCGTTCGTGATCGGCCCGTCCGGTTCCGGCAAGTCGACCCTGCTGCGCCTGCTGATCAGGGAGGACGTGCCCACCAGCGGCGAGTTGGAGGTCAACGGCGCCGATCTGGTGCACATGCGGCGGGGCAAGGTGGCCGGCCATCGGCGCCGCCTCGGCTGCGTTTTCCAGGACTTCCGGCTGCTGACGAATCGGACGGTCGAGCAGAATGTCGGATTCGCCCTCGAGGTGATCGGCCGGTCCAAGGCGTCCATCAAGCAGACCGTGCCCGAGGTGCTGGAGATGGTCGGCCTGGAGGGCAAGGCCAACCGGATGCCGCACGAGCTGTCCGGCGGCGAGCAGCAGCGGGTGGCCATCGCCCGCGCGTTCGCCAACCGGCCGATCCTGCTGCTGGCCGACGAGCCGACCGGCAACCTCGACCCGGACACCAGCGCCGACATCATGCTGCTGCTGGAGCGGATCAACCGCACCGGCACCACCGTGTTGATGGCCACCCACGACAACACGATCGTCGACTCGATGCGCCGGCGGGTGATCGAACTGCAGCTGGGCAAGGTCGTGCGGGACGAGGCCCGCGGCGTCTACGGCGTCGGCCGGTAGCCGCACCCGCGAGCACGGCACCAGAACAGCAGCGAGCCTGCAGCACAGCGCGGCCGACGAGAGGAACCCATGCGCGCCGGATTTGTCGTCACCGAGGTCCTGACCGGATTTCGGCGAAACATCACCATGACCATCGCGATGGTGCTGACCACCGCGATCTCGCTCGGGCTGCTCGGCGGCGGCCTGATCATCGCCCGGATGACCGACCAGATGCGCGACATCTACGGCGACAAGGTCGAGGTCACGATCTACCTGACCCCGGACATCTCCGCGCAGGACCCGGACTGCCGCCAGTCGCCCTGCCAGGACATCAGCCAGGCGCTGCAGGCCAACGGCGACGTCGAGACCGTCGACTTCGAGAGCCAGGCGGCCGCCTACGAGCGGTACAAGCAGCAGTTCGCCGGCCAGCCCGAACTGCTGGAGATCGGCTCGCCGGAGGCGTTGTCGGCGTCCTTTCACGTCAAGCTCTACGACCCGCAGCGCTACCGGGTGATCTCCGAGCAGTTCAGCGGCAAGCCGGGCGTGCAGTCGGTGGCCGACCAGAGTGCGTTCCTGGACCGGCTGTTCAGCCTGCTCAACGGCGTCCGCAACGCGACCATCATCGTCGCGCTGATCCAGGCGCTGGCCGCCCTGCTGTTGATCTCGAACATGGTGCAGGTCGCGGCCTACACCCGGCGCACCGAGACGTCGATCATGCGGCTGGTCGGCGCCTCCCGCTGGCGCACCCAGCTGCCGTTCATGCTGGAGGCGGTCATCGCCGGCGTGGTCGGCGCCGCGCTGGCCATCGGCGGGCTGGTCGCGGCCAAGTTCCTGTTCGTCGACGAGGCCCTCGGCCCGGTGATGCGGGCCGGCATCCTGCCGGAGATCGACACCGCGACCCTGGTCTGGGTCTCGCCGATCCTGCTGGCCGCCGGTGGCGGCCTGGCCGCGATCTCCGCCTACGTCACCCTCCGGCTCTACGTGCGGCTGTAAACCGGTTCGGGTCGCCCGACGGGCCGCCTACGCTGGATGCGCCATGAAGACCAGCAAACCCGCAGCCAAGAGCAGCAACCGGCCGACCGGCCGGCAGATCATCGCCGCCAACCGCAAGGCCCGGCACGACTACGAGATCCTGGACACCTACGAGGCGGGGATCGCGCTGACCGGCACCGAGGTCAAGTCGCTCCGGGCCGGCCGGGCCACCCTGGTCGACGGCTACGCGACGATCAGCGACGACGAGGTGTGGCTGCGCGGCGTGCACATCGCCGAATACGCCGAGGGAACCTGGACCAACCACGCGCCGCGCCGGGCCCGCAAGCTGCTGCTGCACCGGATGGAGATCACCAAACTGACCGGCAAGATGCGGGAGAGCGGCACCGCCCTGATCCCGCTGTCGCTGTATTTCAGCGATGGCCGGGTCAAGGTCGAACTGGGGCTGGCCCGGGGCAAGCGGGAGTACGACAAGCGGCAGTCGATCGCCAAACGGGACGCCGACCGGGAGATCGCCCGGTACGCCGGGCGGCGGGCGAAGGGCCGCTGACCGCCGCCGGGAATACGGTAGGCTGGCCGCGCTGTTCCCTTGTGTGAAGCAGGACACGGGGGTGATCGGTTTCGACATCGTGAGTCGAGTGAGGAGAAGCGGGCCGAGGAAGGCAACGATGATCTCGTTAACCATCCGTTGCAAAAAAATCAAGTGCCGATTCCAATCGCACTGAGTTCGCCCTCGCCGCCTGAGCGAGTAAGAACTCCGTCAGACCGGGAGTCCTCCGCCCCGGAGCCTGACGTCAGCTAGGAGGATCACCGAGAGGTCCGGTCGCGGGACCTTGAGGGACAGCAAACAGCGACTGGGCCCGTCACACCGAAGTTGTCCGTGACAGCGGTGGGGCCGAGTAGAGATCCAGCGGACTGCGCCCGGAGAAGCCCTCGCAAGGCAACGGTGGACGCGGGTTCAATTCCCGCCACCTCCACAGCAACGACGAAGGCCCAGGTTCTCGGACCTGGGCCTTCGTCGTCGTCGGGCCCGGCGTCCGGTCAGTCGGCCGGCGCGGCCGCCGGCTTGCCGCGGCCCTTGCGCTTGTCCGAGCGCTTGGCCGGCTTCGCCGCGGCCGACTCGCCTTCCTCGGCCTGCTCCAGGTCCTCCCGCAGCCGTTCCAGCTCGCCGCGCAGGTAGTCCCGGGTGGCGACCTCCCCGATGGCCACCCGCAGGGCGGCCAGCTCCCGGGCGATGAACTCGGTGTCGGCCTTGGTCTGCGCGGCCCGCGACCGGTCCTCCTCGAGCGAGATCCGGTCCCGGTCGTCCTGCCGGTTCTGGGCCAGCAGGATCAGCGGCGCGGCGTAGGCGGCCTGGGTGGAGAACG
Organism: Nakamurella sp.; assembly: GCA_039812105.1. GTDB lineage: Bacteria > Actinomycetota > Actinomycetes > Mycobacteriales > Nakamurellaceae > Nakamurella. Next base: position 6,392 of record JBDHZW010000023.1, on the reverse strand, counting down.
CCAGGTTGAGCAGGATGAACGGGTACGGATCCCACCGGTAGTTGACCGCCAGCAGGTTGATGGTGATCCAGGCGATCACGATCAGCGTCTGCCAGAACAGGAACGTCCCGGTGCCCAGGAACCGGGCCAGGCGTTCGGAGAACCGGCCGAACGACTCCGGGTCGATGTCCATCGAGAACCGGCGCCCGCTGCGCGGCTGGTCCAGCCGGCGCCGGGTGTGCGACTCAGCCATTGGTCACCCCGCGGGCGGCCGGTGCCGGCTCGTCGTAGTCCAGCCCCTCGTCCCGCCAGTTGTCCGGCAGCAGGTGGTCCAGCACGTCGTCCACGGTGACCGCGCCGAGCAGGTGGTTCTCCTCGTCCACGACGGGCGCACAGACCAGGTTGTAGGAGGCGAAGAACCGGGTGACGTCGGCCAGCGAGGCGTCCGGGGCGAGCCGGGCCATCTCCTCGTCCAGCGCGCCGGCGACCAGCTCGAACGGTGGCTCCCGGAGCAGCCGTTGGGTGTGCACGCAGCCCAGGTAGCGGCCGGTCGGGGTGGCCTGCGGCGGCCGGCAGACGAACACCATGGACGCCAGCGCCGGGGTCAGCTCGGGGGAGCGGACCCGGGCCAGCGCCTCGGCGATGGTCGCGTCCGGGGTGAGCACGACCGGCTCGGGAGTCATCAGGCCGCCGGCGGATTCGGCGGAGTACTGCAGCAGCCGGCGCACGGGGGCCGATTCCTCCGGTTCCATGAGCGCCAGCAGCCGCTCCTGGATGCCGGCCGGCAGCTCGGACAGCAGGTCGGCGGCGTCGTCGGGCTCCATCTCCTCCAGGATGTCGGCGGCGCGCGCCTCGTCGACGTGCCCGAGGATCTGTTTCTGGTCGTCCTCGGACAACTCCTCGATGATGTCGGCCAGCCGGTCGTCGTCCATCGCGTCGGCGACCTCGTTCCGCAGCGCCGGCTCCAGCTCCCGCAGGATCGCCGCGGCGTCCGCCGCCCGCAGGCCCTCCATCTGCGACAGCACCTGCTGCGACCCGCGGATCGCCTGCCCGGTCAGCTCGGCCGGGCCCAGCCCGCGGACGTCGTGCCAACCGACCACCTGGATCGGCGCCCGCCGCACGATCCGGCGGGTCCGCTCCCGTACCGCGAGCCGCGACACCACCCAGTCCCGGCTGCGGGTGCGCTCCATCGCGGCGTCCACCACCACCGCCGAGCTGGCCGTCGTGGCCATCTGCACCGAGGCGCCCAGCAGTTGACCGATCAGCCGCAGTTCCAACGTTCGCTGTTCGAACCGGCGCATGCTGACCGACCCGCTGGACAGCGCGACCGCGTGCGATTCCAGGCTGCCCACCCGCAGCATCGGCACGAAGACCGGCCGTCGGGTGAGCAACTCGACGACCAGGCCCAGGACGCGTGGCGGCTTGCGGTCCAACCGCAGCGCCACCACGATGTCGCGCACCTTGCCGATCGATTCGCCGCCCGGCCCGAACACCGGCAGCCCGGCCAGCTGCGCGACGAAGACTCTGCTGTTCGGGGGCACCCGCCCAGGTTAGGGGGCACCGGCCCGGCCACCCGAGCAGGGCGGGCCGGGCAATTCCCAGCGTCCTCACATGGTGGGGCGACCACGGGCGAACAGGCTCGATCAGTAGGGTTGCGGGTTGCCGAACCACCCCCCCGTACCGACCCGAGGATGTTCGATGCGCGTCCGCGCCCTTGCCCTCTTTGTGCCCCTGGCCGTCGGCGTGCTGCTCGCCGGTTGCAGTTCCGGGGGCGGGGGCACCCCGACGAGTTCGTCGGCCACCACCACGGCGGCCACCCTCGGCCCGACGGTGCCCGCCGCCACCGCGGTGGCCGCGGCCGTGCCGGCCGACCAGTTGCCGACGGCCAGCGGGGCGTTCGGCGAGAAGCCGACGATCACCTTCCCGTCCACCGACCCGCCGCCCAGCCTGCAGCGGGTCATCCTGTCCGAGGGCACCGGCCCGGTGACGCAGAGCGGGGACTGGCTGATCACCAACTATCTCGGGCAGGTCTGGAACGGCAAGGTCTTCGACAACTCCTACGACCGGGGCTCGACATCCGCCTTCCAGATCGGTGTCGGCAAGGTCGTGCCGGGCTGGGACGTCGGCCTGGTCGGCGTGCCGGTCGGCAGCCGGGTGATGCTGTCGCTGCCGCCGGCCGACGGGTACGGCTCGAGCGGCAACAGCAGCGCCGGCATCGGCGGCACCGACACGCTGGTGTTCGTGGTCGACATCGTGCAGGCCATCGGCAAGGACGCCGCCGGGCAGCCGGACGCCGAGGTCCAGCCGGCGCCGCAGAACGCCCCGCAGGTCAGCGGGGACCTGGGTGGACCGGCCACGGTCACCGTGCCGTCCGGGACGCCGGAACCGACCACGCCGACGGTGACCGTGCTGGCCAAGGGCACCGGAGCGCCGATCCAGCTCGGCCAGGTGCTCGTCCAGTACGCGGCCGTCACCTGGACCGGCGAGGACGCCGGGTCCACCTGGGCCGGCGACCCGAGCACCGGGACGGCGGCGCCGGGGCCGCAGGAGTTGCCGGTGGCCACCGGCGGACCGTTCGAGGGGCTCGTCGGGGTGCCGTTGGGCAGCCGGGTACTGGTGCAGATCCCGGCGTCCACCGACAGCACGTCCGGGTCGTCCCAGCCGGCCATTGCGGCGGTCGTCGACGTGCTGGTGCAGACCACCGTCACGCCGGCGACGACCACATCGGGGCCGGCGACGCCGAGCGGTGCTTCCGGCAGCGAGGCGCCCAGCAGCGTGGCGCCGACCAGCTGAGGCGGGCCCCGATCGGCCGGCCGGCCGCCGCTCGGCGGCCGGCCGCGCTCAGTGGAAGACGGGCACGATCAGGTAGATGCCGTACAACGCGATCAGGCCGGCCACGCCGAGGCAGGCGTAGCCGGCCACCCGGGCCACCCCGGACGAGCGGCCCTGGGCGGCACCGGCCTGGGCGTGGGTGAGCGCGGCGACGCCGAGCGCGAAGATGCCGACGATGGACACCGCGGCCACCACCGTGGTGACCGCGACCAGGCCGAGCGAGGCCCAGTCGATCTTCATCCGATCACCTCGGGGGAGCGCGGCGAGTCCTGACCGGGATTGATGACCACGTCCCGGGAGTCGTTCACGTTGTCGGCCGAGACCGGCGCCCGGCGGGAGATGGCGTAGATGGCCGACGACCCGGCGACCAGTCCGGCGAACACGATGACCAGCCCGAGCGTCCCGGTGCCGGCGATCGCCGCCGCCACCCCACCGGCCAACGCGGCCGCCGGCAGCGTCAGCAACCAGCCGTAGACCATCCGGCGGGCGGTGCCCCACCGCACGTCGGCGAGCTTGCGGCCCACCCCGGACCCCATGATCGAGCCGGCGCACACCTGGGTGGTGGACAGCCCGAAGCCCATGTGTGAGGAGGCGAGGATGGCCGCGGCCGACGTGGTCTCGGCGGCCAGCCCCTGCGGCGAGCGGACCTCGACGATGCCCTTGCCCATGGTCCGCATGATGCGCCAGCCGCCCGAGTACGTGCCCAGGCCGATGGCCAGACCGGCGGTGGCGATCACCCAGATCTGGGGTCCGGTGCCGGAGTCCTGGTAGCCGGCGGTGATGAGCACCAGGGTGATCACCCCCATCGTCTTCTGGCCGTCCGAGGTGCCGTGGGCCAGCGCGATCATCGACCCGGACACGGTCTGCCCGCGGCGGAACCAGCCGGCGGCCGGTTCCTGATCGGCCCGGCGCATCCACCGGTAGACCAGATAGGTGGCCAACCCGGCCGCCAAGCCGGCCACCAGCGGGGCCATCATGGCCGGCAGCACGATCTTCGAGACGATCACCGAGAAGTTCACCCCGGCGGTCCCGGCACCGACCAGCACCGCGCCGATCAGGCCGCCGAACAGCGCGTGCGACGAACTGGACGGCAGCCCGAACAGCCAGGTCACCAGGTTCCACAGGATCGCCCCGACCAGCCCGGCGAAGATCATCACCGGGGTGACAACGGCGTCGTTCACAATGCCGCCGGAGATCGTCTTGGCCACCTCGGTGGACAGGAACGCGCCCACCACGTTCAGCACTGCCGCCACCAGCACGGCCACTCGTGGCTGCAGCGCGCCGGTGGCCACGGACGTGGCCATCGCGTTGGCGCTGTCGTGGAAGCCGTTGGTGAAATCGAACACCAGTGCGGTCGCCACCACCATCGTCACCACGAGCAGCGTCGTCGTCATCCACGTCTTTCTCTGTGCGGGGGATGAATGGGATCGGTGCGCGATGCGCGAGAATCTTTCCTGACGGTCGGGTGTCCGAACGTGGTCGTTAGGGTGAAAACGTGACCAACACGCGGACAGTATCCCGAGCCGGGCGAATCCGCGACGTGGTCGGCCTGCTCGCCCGCCTGATCCTCGCCGGGGTCTTTCTGGTGTCGGGATTCCTCAAGGCGGCGGACCCGCGGGAGACCCTGGTCGCGGTGCGGGCCTACCAACTACTGCCCGAGTCGCTGGTCGGCACGGTGGCCGCGGTGATGCCCTACCTGGAGCTGGCGCTGGGTCTGTTGCTGCTGATCGGCCTGGCCACCCGGCTCTGCGCGGTGCTGGGCGCCGTGGTGCTGGTGGCCTTCATCGCCGCGGTGGCCTCGGCCGCCGCCCGGGGCCTGTCGATCGACTGCGGATGCTTCGGCGGGGGCGGGGAGGTGGCGGCCGGCCAGACGGCCTACACGGCCGAGATCCTGCGCGACGTCGGGTTGCTGGCGCTGGCGGTCTACCTGGCCGTCCGCCCGGATACGCCGTTCTCGCTGGACCGGTACGTCCACCGGCGTTCGGCGGACCCGGCATAGTGGACGAGGCAACAAGACGGTGAACTGATCGGTCGGCCGGATCGAGCCGCGCCGATCGTGGAGAGGACAGCAGTGGCGCAATCGGGCAAGGGGTCGTCGGGCGGATCGAAGGCCCCCGCCGGCAAGGGTGCGGCCGGGAAGGGATCGGCCGGCAAGGGCGGGTCCGGCGGCAAGGGCGCCCGCCAGTCGGTGGCGGCGGCCCGCCGATCGAGCCCCGGGAACAACCGCACCCAGCTGATCATCGGCGGCATCGCGGTCGTGGTGATCGTGGTGATCATCGTGATCGGTCTCGTCCTGAACCGGCAGCAGACCGCCACCCAGGGCGAGGGGTACGGCAACTCGACCCAGTCGGTGGCGACCGCGGCCACGGACGGGGTGGTGACGGTGACCAAGCCCGGCAGCACCCCCAAGGCGACGATCGACGTCTACGAGGACCCGATGTGCCCCGCGTGCGCGGAGTTGGAGCGGCAGTTCGGGCAGCAGATCGCGCAGGAGGTCGACAACGGCAACCTGACGGTGAACTACCACATGGTCAACTTCCTGGATCAGGCGTCCTACTCCGGCTCCTACTCGACCCGGGCCGCGGCCGCCCTGCTGTGTGTCGCCCAGAACTCCGGCTCGCAGCCGGGCGTCTACATGACGTTCCACTCGGCGCTCTTCTCCGCCGACAACCAGCCCGAGGAGAACGGCTCCTCCGACCTGTCGAACCAGCAGTTGGCCGATCTGGCCAAGACGGCCGGTGCCTCCGACGCCGCGCAGACCTGCATCTCCGGCGGCGCCAACGTCGACGCGGCGGCCACCGACGCGAAGGCGTTCCTCACCACGCTGGCCCAGGTCCGCGGCGGTCAGGCGCAGACCCCGACGGTCGTCAGCAACGGCTCCGTGGTGACCTTGTCGACCGACTGGCTGACCAACCTGGTCGGCTGATTAGGAAGCGCCGGGCCGGCTTGGTAACCTGTTCCGGCAGCTTGGGGCTGTGGCGCAGCTGGTAGCGCACCACACTGGCAGTGTGGGGGTCAGGGGTTCGAGTCCCCTCAGCTCCACCGGCGAACGGGCCGGCGTCCGGATGGACGCCGGCCCGTTCCGTTTCCGGTCGGGCTACCGTGGTCGGAGTGCGTGTCGAGCGGGGTCGGCTGGGCTCCCTGCCGTTCGCGGCGACCGGCGCCGGGCCGCCGTTGATCGTGCTGGCCGGGCTCTCGCCGGTCGCCGGCGCCGTCTCCGACGGCTACTTCCGCAGCATCGTCGCCCCGGTCCGTGGGCTGGCCCGGACCCGCCGGCTGATCGTGTTCAACCGCTGGTCGGGCCTGCCGCAGGGCATCTCGATGGGCGAGATCGCGCAGCGGCACGCCGAGGCGGCGGCCGAACTGGGATCGGACCGGGCGCCGGACCTGGTCGGGGTGTCGACCGGCGGCAGCATCGCGCAGCAGTGGGCCGCCGATCATCCGGCGACCGTGCGCCGCCTCGCCCTGATCAGTTCGGCCTGCCGGCTCGGGCCGGCGGGCCGGGCGGTGCAGGCCCGGGTCGCCGCCCTGCTGCGGGCCGGATCCACCCGGGCGGCGGTCGCCGCGATGGCCGACGCGGT
>JBDHZW010000022.1:0-31983 GCA_039812105.1 Nakamurella sp. | reverse complement strand
GGTGCGCGTCGAAGGGGTGCGGCGCCCGCTGCGGTCCTCTCACCCGGGTCAGCCATTCTCCTGGATCGCGGTCAGATCCCGCTCCATGTACCGCCGGTGCTCGCATTCCTCCCTCAGCACCACTCGCAAACAGGAGGCCACGGTCCGCACCTGCTCCGGGTAGCCCGGCGCCGGCGGTAGCGTGCGCTCCTGTTCGAGTGTCTGATCGTCGAGCCCGGCGAGGATCGCAGTGACCCGGTCTTGCCGGTCGCGGCGCACCGTCATCACCTCGGCGTAGCCGGGGGTCGCGGCGAGAGTCAGTCCCAGTCCCGCGGCGTCGTCCGGCGGATACCCGGAGGCAGGAAGCCCAAGCGGGTGGTACGGCGATTCCTCCTCGATCGTGGCGCGCAGCGCCCACGCGTCGGTCGCGAAGATCAGATGCCGCATCGTCTCGACGAAGGACCATTCGTCATCCACCCGGCGATGCCGCGACGGCTCGGGCAGCCGCTCCGCACGTGCCACCGTCTGTCCCACAGCGCGACCACGGTCGCCCAGGCCGTCCGGTAGTCCGTCGCCGTTCGAGCCTGCCGCACCTGCGCCCGCTCGGGGTGCCGCCGGTCGAGTTCGTCCTGCACGAACGCGGTGACATCCACGTCATTGACCACGAGGTTCCGGACGTCCCCGGACAGTCGCACGTCGCCGAGCCAGCAGTCGACGATCCTGACGCGGGAGAGGTCGCAATCGCGGAAGACCGCGCCCGCCAGGTCGACCTCGGTGAAACGGGCGTCACGGAACTCGTCGGTCCGGGTGTATTCACGGGTCACCCGCGCATTGTCGCCCCGGCGCGCACCTTCCGGCCCTCGATGTCGACCGGTGTCGTCCTTCGGGGAGTCCGCGGAACGCTGATGCGAGGTCCGCGGCCCGGCCGGCCGGCCGGCTGTGCGGTCAGAACGGCGCCGAGACGACCCCGGCTCCGATCGGTACCAGCAGGGCGGCGATCGCCCAGCCGGGGGTCGCGCCGTCGGTGACGAGACCGCGGATCAGCATGCCGGTGCCGGTCCAGGACGGCGCCGAGGAGGGCGGCGCGACTTGCGCAAACCCAGGTGTCCGCTCGGGGCCTTCATGCTCAGCCGATCAGTGCGGCTACGGTCACGACGATGGTGGTGGCCGGCCAGATCGCGGCTGCGGGCGGGTCGACGTGGGTGTTGCCGTGGTCGTGCAAGAAGCGCGCGAAGAACTCTGCGAACCAGGCAGACATCATGCCTGCTACTGCGCCGATGATCAACGCGACGATCTCGTTCCCCCCTACGATCGGCAGGAAGGCGGCGGCCGCGACTCCGCCGATGATTGTCATATGGTGGGTGACCGGGAAGCTCAACCCGAGACTCAGGAACAGCAGCGAGACTGCCGAGAGTCCGAAGACGAATACCTGCAAGCTCGCGACGCCCGGGTAGGCGGCCATGAGCTTGAGCGTGACACCTGCTGCCAATAGACCCATGCCCAGCCCGAGAATCGTGTTTGGCAAGAACTTCTCGTGATAGCGAACCCACGCGGTCTCGTCCTGCGGTGCGAACCGGCCCCAGCCCGATCCCTCTGGGAGGTTGCCGAAGATGCTGGCCCGGCCGATGAAGACACGCACGATCAGGGACGATACGAACACGGTGAAGGCGACCGTGTCGGTGTGCGTGCCGAACCAGGGAATGTGGCTGACACCTATGTTGAGCAGGTAGCCGAGCATGCCGAAGGCCGCGCCGACCAGCAGCACGTCCGGCTTCTCGATCGAGATCAGCGGTACGCCGATGTCCTTGCCGCCGACCGCGTCCGATCGGCGAGCCGCGTAGGCGGCGGCCGCGACGCCGCCGGCAAAGGCGATGTGTGGTCCGAAGACCGGGCCGAAGGCGACGGTGTTCAGGAAGTCCGCGGTACCGCCGGCGATCAGGATGCCGACGCCGGACACCACCATGAAGCCGGTGAAGATGAAGGCATGCAGGCCGCCGATCGCGGCGGCGAAGAAGCCGCCGCCCGCGGCGAGCAGAAGTGAGAGCAGATCGAAGCTCATCGGGATTTGGCCTTCCGAGAATGTCAGGTTGGGATTGGGTGCCCGTCGTATCTGGATCCGCCACCCGTTGGTAGTGACAACGCCGGGTGGTTCTGTCCAACGGGGGTGGTTGAGGAGCGAGAAACTCGAAGCGTTCCGCCGAGTGTCGTTGCGATCCCGGACCGGTCCTACGGTCATGGACGCAGGTATCGCACCATCTTTCGATCACCGATGATGATCTCGGTGACCAGATCGGGTGGGAACAGGCCGTGTTCGATGACACCGGGGGTTGCGCTGAGGCGTGCCGCTGTGGTCGCGGGATCGTGGACATCACCGTGGTAGTCGGCAATCAGGCCACCGTCGGGACTCGCCGGAACGTCCCGCATGACAAGCGGGGTCAGACGGCGGCGGGTGGCGGCGGCGCCAAACGGAAGGATCTCGACCGGGATGGGGGCATGGATCGCCTCGACGGCCTTGGTCGCGTCGGCAATCACCACGAACCGATCCGAGTTGGCCGCGATGATCTTTTCCCTGGTGTGGGCGGCACCGCCACCCTTGACCAGCCATCCGTCGGGCGCGATCTGGTCGGCACCGTCGATGGTGATGTCGAACCGGTCGATGGTGCCGAACGGCTCCACGGGCAGTCCCAATTCCATCGCCGCTGTCCCGGTTTGCGGCGATGTGGCCACGCATCGGATCGACAGGTCGAGCGATGCCAGCAGGGGCAGCAGGTAGGCAACGGTGGAGCCGGTGCCGAGCCCGACGACCATGCCGGGTTCGACGAGCCGGGCGGCCGCCGCGGCCGCCGCCCGGCATTGTCGGGCGCGATCCTTCGATGCCACCACAGGTTCGGCGCAGTATTCCGATCGGGGGGCATTACTCATTTCGGATACTTATCGAGTTCGACCTGCACGCCGGCGAGCAGGTCGTTCCACGATTCCTCGAACTTGCCGACGGCCTCTCGTTCCAGGATGTCGAACACTTCGGTGAGGTCGACGCCTACGGCGTCGAGAGCCGCGAACACGGCGGCCGCCTCGTCTTCGGTACCGTCGATGGTGTTGCCGCGGACGATGCCGTGGTCGGCAACCGCCTGGATGGTGCTTTCCGGTGCGGTGTTCACCGTGCCGGGAGCGACGAGTTCGATGACGTAACGGGTGTCGTCGTAGGTGGGATCCTTGACACCAGTGGATGCCCACAGCGGGCGTTGGGCGTGTGCGCCGGCGGCGCGCAGCGCTTCCCATCGCGGTCCCCCGAACGTCCGTCGGTGGACCGCGTAGGCCAGCCGGGCATTGGCGATGGCCGCCTGACCGCGCAGGGCGCGAGCGGCCGTGGTGCCGATCGTATCCAGGCGACGGTCCACCTCGGTGTCCACCCGGGAGACGAAGAACGATGCTACGGAGTGGATCGCAGCGACGTCATGCCCGTTGTCCCGGGCCTGCTCGAGGCCGGTGAGAAAGGCGTCCATGACGTCCCGGTACCGGTCGAGGGAGAAGATGAGGGTGACGTTCACGCTGATGCCTTCGGCCAGGACCGCGGTGATCGCCGGAAGGCCGGCGCGGGTGGCCGGGATCTTGATGAGCAGGTTGGGTCGGTCGACGATCTTGGACAGCTCGATGGCCTGGGCGACCGTCGCCGCGGTGTCGTGGGCGAGCCGGGGGTCGACCTCGATCGAGACCCTTCCGTCGACGCCCCCGGTGGTCCGGAAGACGTCGGCGAACAGGTCACAGGCCGAGCGCACGTCGTCGGTGGTGGCCGAGCGTACGGCGCTGTCGACGTCGGCGCCGCGGCCGGTCAGCTGCCGGAACTGTTCGGCGTAGGCGGTACCGTTGCCGAGCGCGGCCTGGAAGATTGTCGGGTTGGTGGTGACACCGACGATGTGGCTGGTCCGGATCAGCTCGGCAAGGTTCCCGGACCGGATGCGCGGCCGAGACAGATCGTCCAGCCAGAGACTCACCCCTTCCGCCGAAAGCGCTTGCAGAGGATCGTTGATCGATGGTTCGGTCATTGTCGAGTCCTTCGGTTGCAGGATGGAGTGGCGCGTGGTCGGGACCACCCGCCTGTGTGGGATTTGTGGGTTTGAGCGGGGCTCAGCGGCGCCAGGTCCCGCGGGCGGCGGTCAGGTTCGCCTGGTAACGCCGGTAGCCCGCTTCGTACAGGTCGACCTCCTCGGCGACCGGCATGATCATGGCCTGGGGTTCGGTCCACGCATCGACGTCCAGATCGATCCCGAGGGTCCGAGCGCCGGCGATGACGGCGCCGCGGGCGCCGACCTCGCCGGCCCGGGCGAGCAGCAGCGGGCGGTCCAGCACGGAGGCGAAGATCTGCAGCCAGCCGCGGGACTTCGAACCACCGCCGCAGACGTACACCTTTCCGGTGAGACCGGAGGATTCGAAGCAGTGCCGGGCCGCGTAGGCCAAGCCCTCGCAGACGCCGCGGACCATGTCCGCCTTGGTGGTGGTCAGGCTCAGCCCGCTGAGCTGCGCGCGGGCGGCGGTGTCGACGAACGGGGCCCGCTCGCCGGACGGCGCGAAGTAGGGCAGGACCTCGACGCCGTTGGCGCCGGGCACGCTGTCGGCCAGGGTGTTCTCGAGTTGGTCGAACCCGATGTCCAGGGTGCGCATGATCCAGTCCATCGATGCGGTGCCGACCATTGCGGCCATCACCCGCAGGAAGCGGTTCTCGTCCGGCATGGCCAGGGTCATGCCGGCCTTGGGCCCGGTGGTGTCGGCCGCGTCGACGAGCACGCCGCAGGCCAGGGTGGTGCCGGCGATCATCAGTCCGTCGCCGACCAGGTTGACGCCGGCGCCGATCGCGCAGGACGGGATATCGAACGGGGCGGACACCAGCGGCGTGCCGGCGGGCAGGCCAGTGCCACTGGCCCCGCGGTCGCTGAGACCGCCGCTGGGTAGGGGCCGCTGGATCGGGGCGAGCAAGTCGGCCCGGTGGTTCAGCCCGGTCAGTTCCAGGATCTCGGTGGCGTAGTCGGTTCCGGATTCCAGGGAGGCGAACGGCAGCGAGGCGTCGCTCGCGTCGGTGGCGCGGGTGCCGGTGAACCGTTGGAGAAGCAGATCCTTGACGTAGCCGGCGGTCTTCGCAGCTTCCAGCGACTCGGGTTCGTTGGCGTCCAGCCAGGCCAGGATAGGGGCTGCGGCACCGGGGAACACAATGTTCCCGTTGATCTCGAAGATCCGGTCGGGGATACCCTTCTCGGTCCATTGGCCCAGGATCGCGGCGCCGCGGCCGTCCATCCAGGACACGCCCGGGCGCACCGGCATCCCGTTCTCGTCGAAGAGCCAGCAGCCGTCACCCTGGGCGGTGATGGCGATGAACGCCGGGTCGTGGCGGCGAACCTGGTGGACCACTTCGGAGAGCACGGCGCGGACGCTGCCGACGATCACCTCGGGGTCCTGCTCGACGTGGCCTGGGGCCGGGTGCAGTAGCGGAATGGGACGGGAGGCCATGGCGACGACCTCACCGGTCCGGTCGAACGCTGCGGCCTTGGCCACCGAGGTGCCGACGTCGATGCCGATGAACAGCGGCTCGTCGGCGGGTGGGGTCGATGCGGTTTGGGCGCGCGTCATTGCGGGATCTCCTTCGGGGAGTGGGATGCAGGTCCGGCCCGCGGGTCGGGCCGGTGTTGGAGAAACGAAATGTGGGTGTGCTCGTGGGGTTGCCGAGCCCGAAGACGAGGTAGGTCGGGACGGTGCCGGTCAGCGGTCGGAAAAGGGTTCAGCTTGTGGTGATCCGGTCACGGATGGCGTCCAGCGCCGCGCGATCGGCGGCCACCTCGGCGAGGTAGGAGTCGACCTGGTCCTGGGCCTGCTGCTCGGACCAGCCGAGGCTGCCGCCGATCAATCGGGCGATGTCGGCGGCCGCGGCGCGGCCGCCGTCGGGCAGCTCGATGGCCAGATGGGTGCGACGGGTCATCACGTCGGACAGCGAGAGGGCGCCCTCGGCGGTCGCCGCGTAGATCAGCTCGGCGGGCAGGTAGCCGGCCCAGTCGGCGCGGGGTCTCAGCAGGGTCGGGTCGGCCGCCCCGGCGGCGATCACGTCGTGGATCAGGTTGCCGTACCGCGACAGCAGACGCTGAACGTCGTCCTGGGTCACTCCGAGGTCGGCGGACAGGTTCGGCACCCGGTTCCGCAGGGCCGCCCAGCCGGCCGCACCGACCAGCGGCGTCCGCTTGGTCACCGAGGCGGGGACGTCCGGACCGAGCGCGCCGGAGGCGACGACGCTGTCCAGCGTGTCCTGGGCCATCAGCCGGTAGGTCGTGTACTTTCCGCCGACGATGGTGACCAGGCCGTTCGGGCCGGGCACGATCGAATGGTCACGGGACAGCGCCGAGGTCGCGTCGGCGTCGTCACCAACCGGCTTGAGCAGCGGGCGGACGCCGGCGTAGACGCCGAGGACGTCGTCGACGCTCACTTTGCGACTCAGGAACCGGTTGAGTTCCCTGAGCAGGTACTCGATGTCCTGCTTCTCCGGGACCGGTGTGCCGCGCTCCCAGTCCCACGGCGTATCCGTGGTGCCGACCAGCCAGTAGTTCCACCATCGGCGGGCGATGATTACTGAATCGCTGGCGCGAGCGAGGATCCCGGTGTCCGAGTCGATGGCCGAGCGGCGCAGCAGCAGATGCACGCCCTTCGACGGCTGCACGTCGAAGCTGTGCAAGCCGGCCAGTTGCTGCAGCTCCGACGACCAGGCACCGGCAGCGTTGATGACGACCCTGGCTCGGATCTCGTGCCGCTCACCGGTCAGTTCGTCGGCGACGACCACGCCGGTGATCCGCTCGCCGGAGCGCAGGAAATCGATCGCTCGGGCACGGGTGATCACGTGGGCACCCAAAGCGGCGGCGGTGCGGGCCACCGTCATGGTGTGCCGGGCGTCGTCCATCCGCACGTCGTAGTACTGAATGCCGCCGGTGACCACGCGCGGGTCGATCGACGGGACGTGGCGAACCAGCGCACGCCTGGTGAAGTGCTTCTGCTTGGGAACGGCCCGACCCTTGAGACCGAAGATGTCATACAGGGTGATCCCCGCTCCGGCGTAAGGCCGCTCCCAGTGCTTGGTCAGCGGGTACAGGAACGGCTCCGGCTGGGTCAGGTGCGGGCACAGCGTCCGGACCTGCAGGTCCCGCTCCGCGATCGCATGCGCGACCAGTGAGAAGTTGTACTGCTCCAGGTAGCGCAGACCTCCGTGGAAGATCTTCCCGGACCTCGAGGAGGTCCCCAGGGCCAGGTCGCCGGCCTCGACCAACACGACCTTGAGGCCGCGGGTGGCCGCATCCAGCGCGCACCCGGCGCCGGTGACGCCGCCGCCGATGACCACGACGTCCTGCTCGGCGGCCGTCGCGGACGCCAATCCGGCGCTCCGCTGGTCGGGGTTGAGTCGGCCGGAAGCCGTGAATTCGGCCGGGTAGGGAGTGCGGGACTGCGGCATGAGTGGTGGCCTCTCGGGTCGCGGCGTGCGGTGAACGGGCTTCGAGTCGTCGCCATGTGCTCACATCAACATGTGACTTTCACATAGAAAATAACAGGACGCGGGCCGCGGAGGCAAGAGGCTTGTTCGACCCTCTTCGGCAGGTAGACGGGCGGACCGTGCGTCGCCCCCCGGCGGGCGGTGGCATCGGCTCGGCGATCCGACCCGGATCGAAGGAGACCATTGAGGATAGACATCACAGCCTCTATAGTTACTTTCACATTGAACCTGCTGCTTGGTCACCTCGGCCGGCCCCCAGCACCCGGTTTCCCCGATTCCCGACCCGGAGGTCATCCCATGTCCCGTGCTCCCGCCCCGTCGACCATGCCGCTGCTGGACGATCAGCCGGCGGACGCCCTGACCGTCAACACCCTGCGCACCCTGTCCATGGACGCGGTGCAAGCGGCCAACTCCGGCCACCCGGGCACCCCGATGGCGATGGCCCCGGTGCTGTACACGCTGTGGCAGAAGTTCCTCCGCTACGACCCGACGGCACCGATCTGGGCCAACCGGGACCGGTTCGTCCTGTCGATCGGCCACGCCTCCGCGTTGTTGTACTCGATGATCCACCTGGCCGGCGTGCGCTCCGTCAACCCCGCCTACGAGACGCTCGGCGAACCTGCGGTGAGCCTGGATGACCTGCGGCGATTCCGTCAGCTTGACAGCAAGTGCCCGGGACACCCCGAGTACCGATGGACCGCCGGGGTCGAATGCACGACCGGGCCGCTGGGCACCGGGGTCGCCACCTCGGTCGGCATGGCGATGGCCGCGCAATGGCAGGCCGCCACCTTCAACCGGCCGGGGTTCGAGCTGTTCGACTACGACGTCTATGCCCTCGCCGGAGACGGGTGCCTGATGGAGGGGGTGGCCGCCGAGGCCGCCTCCCTGGCCGGGCACCAGCGGCTGGCCAACCTGTGCTGGATCTACGACAACAACCGCATCACGATCGAAGGGGACACCGCCCTGGCGTTCGGCGAGGACGTCGCCGCGCGGTTCCGGGCGTACGGGTGGGCCGTGCGACACGTGGCCGACGCCAACGACATCGACGCGCTGACCGCGGCGTTCCAGGCATTCCGGGCCGAGCGGGACCGCCCGACGCTGATCGTGGTGGACAGCGTCATCGGATTCGGCGCACCGACCAAGGCGGGCAGCCACTCCGCCCACGGCGAGCCATTGGGAGTCGACGAGGTTGCCGGCGCCAAGCGCAGCTACGGCTGGCCTGAGGACGCGCGGTTCCTGGTGCCGCCACGGGCGGTCCAACACGTCGCCGACGGCGCGGGTCGCCGCGGCGCCCAGGTCCGGACGGAATGGGAGGACCTGTTCGCCCGCTACGGCACGACGCATCCCGAGCTGGCCGATCAGGTGGACCGGATGCAGCGCCGGCTCCTGCCGGAGGGCTGGGACGCCGACCTTCCGCAGTTCCCGGCCGACGCCAAGGGTGTCGCCGGGCGCGACGCCAGTTCCACCGTGCTCAACCTGATCGCGTCGCGGGTGCCGTGGCTGCTCGGCGGATCCGCGGACCTGGCACCGTCCAACAAGTCTCGGCTGACCTTCGACGGTGCCGGCGACTTCTCACCGGACGACCGGGCCGGCCGGAACCTGCACTTCGGCGTCCGCGAGCACGCGGCCGGCGCGATCGCCAACGGGCTGGCGCTGAGCAAGATCCGCGCCTACCAGGCCGGATTTCTGATCTTCTCCGACTTCCAGCGGGGCGCACTGCGGTTGTCCGCGCTGATGGAGCTGCCGGTCATCCACCTGTACACCCACGACTCGATCGGGGTCGGCGAGGACGGCCCGACCCATCAGCCGGTCGAGCAACTGGCGTCGCTGCGGGCCATGCCCGGGCTGATCGACCTGCGTCCCGCCGACGCGAACGAAGTGGTCGCAGCGTGGCGGACTATCGTGCCGCTGCGGCACGACCCGGTCGCGCTCATCCTGTCCCGGCAGGCGTTGCCGACCCTGGACCGCACCCGGTACGCCCCCGCCGACGGCGTGGCCCGCGGCGGTTACGTGCTCGCCGGCGACCCGGACGTGCTTCCCCAGGTCATCCTGCTGGCCAGTGGCAGCGAGGTGGCCCTGGCCGTCGAGGCCTTCGAGACCCTGACCACGGAGGGCGTTGTCGCGCGGGTGGTGTCGATGCCCTCCATGGAGCTGTTCGACCGGCAGAGCGCCGAGTACCGTGACCGGGTCCTGCCGCCGCAGGTGACCGCCCGGGTCGCCGTCGAGCAGGCGTCGGCGTTCGGTTGGGACCGGTGGGTCGGACCCGGCGGCGAGATCATCGCCATGCGCACCTTCGGTGCGTCCGCCCCGCTGAAAGCCCTTCAGGGCAAGTTCGGGTTCACCCCGGAGGCCGTCACCGACGCTGCCCGGCGCCTGGTCACCGGCTGACCGGGAACCACGAAGGCCCCGATTCCGAGAGGAATCGGGGCCTTCGTCGTCGGTGCGCTCGGCACCTGGGTCAGACCGTGCTGCCGAACCGTTCCAGCGCCTGGGCCAGCTCGGGGTGCTCGGCCGCCGCATCGGCCACGGACCGCCCGGCCATCACCGCGTCGATGGCCTGACGCATGGCGTCCGCGCCGGCGGCGGCACCGCCCGGATGGCCCTGGATCGCACCGCCCGCGCCGAGCACGATGTCGGGGCCAAGCTCGCCGACATAAGTCTCGACGGTGCCCGGGTGCACGCCACCCCCGATCAACGGGAAGCTGGGCGCGATGTGCGGCCGGGGCAGGGTCAGCTGCTGCACCAGCCGGAGGTACTGCAGACGCCGCAGGGGATAGCCCCCGTAGGGGGTGACTACCAGGGCCAGGTCGGCCCCGGCCAGCCGAGGCAGCATCCCCAGCGTGATCGGAGCCGACATCCCTGATCCGGGCCCCTCGAAATACGGTGCGGCGCCGGCGTAGTGGCCCAGAACAGGCACCCCGACGGTCTCGCTCAGGCTCTGCAGGCCGCCGTAACCCACGGTCGCGTAGGCGACCATGACCGCCCGGGCCCCGGCGTCCACGGCGGCGCGGGCGGTGTCCAGCATCCGGTCCGGTCGGTCGGTGACGTTGGGGATGTAGAGCACGTCGCGCCCGGTGACGTCGCGGGCTCGGTCGATCGCCGCCAGGTACGCCCGCACGCGCTCGACCACCGGCGAGAAGGGCGGGTTTCCGAGCAGTTCGTCGTCCTTGACCAGGTCAACGCCGCCCAGCGCGGTCCGGTAGAGGATCTCGGCGCCGGCGGCCGGCGTCAGCCCGGTGCAAGGCTTGATCATGTTGAGCAGCAACGGCCGGTCCGGCACCCCGACCAGCTTCCGCACCCCTGCGATGCCGAACCTGGGGCCGACCAGTTCGGCGGCCAGGGAATCGGGGATCTCGATGTCGACCAGTTTGGCCTGCACCGACGTCGAACTGTCGTTTCCGATCACGGTGGACAGCAGCATCGGCAGCGACGGGCCGAAATTGACCGTCGGAAGGGCGATCTGAACGAAGTAGCCGCTGGTCTGGGCGGTCTGGGTGGTGAGGTCGACCGGCGGCGACTCGAGTATCTTGACCACCCGTCCCCGGTGGGTGCGGCGCATCTCGTCGGTCACCCCCGGTACCTCGATCCAGGTGCCGATCGTCTGGCCGACCGCATACCCGGCCGCCTTGGCCAGGATGTCCTCGTCCGCCGGCAGCTCCAGGTAGTAGGTGGCGAGGAGGTGGTCCGAATCCCTGATGGCCTCGCTCAGGCTGAACATGTCGGATGCGGCGATCAACAGAAGTCCCTTCGTCCGGTGGAGCGCCCAAGGGTCGTGGAACTGCGAGGTTCGAGCACTCACCCGGACGCGCAAGGTCTAACACAGTGGGTGTTATATTAACATCCTGCCGTGCCTTCGACTAGACTTTCCTGGTCGCCTGGGCAGGCGAGAGGTATCCGGCTTCGCACGCCGGATCGCGAGCTCGGCGAGTCTAGGACCTGGCGGATCGGCCCGGTCGTCCGCCGGTCTCGACCACCCGGACCTGACGGGCGTGCTGCCGCAGGTCGGCCAGCAGGTCGGGCGGGGTTCCGTCGTCGGTGATCACCACGTCGAACTCGGCAACCGACGACAGCCGATGCATCGCGCTGCGCCCGAACTTGTTGTGGTCCAGCAGGAGGTACCGGTGGGTGGCCGCGTTGACCATGGCCCGTTTCAGCCCGACGATCCGCTGTTCCTGGTGATAGGTGAACAGACCCGAGATCGCCGAGGTGGAAATGAATGTCGCATCGACCCGGATCGACTCGATGGCCTCCTGGCACATCAGGCCGACGAAGGCGTCGTGCTGGGGATCGTAGTCGCCGCCGAGGGCCATCAGCCCGATCTGATCGATGGTGACCAGTTGACGGATGGCGGCCAGGAAGTTGGTGGCCACTTTCAGCGGTCCGACGGACGCCAGCAGCGGGATCATCTGCAGCGATGTCGTCGAATCGTCCAGGACGATGGACATGCCCGGCTCGACGAGCTCAACGGCGGCCGCGGCGATCGCCCGCTTCTCGGCCAGTGCAGCGTTGATCCGGTACCCGACGCCGGCCTCGAACACCCCTGACGGTTGGGCGGTGGCGCCACCCCGAGACTTCCGGAGCACCCCCCGCCGCTCCAGTTCATCCAGGTCACGGTGGATGGTCATGAGACTGACCGCGAATCGCTCGGCCAACTCGGTGGCCTTGACGCTGCCCTGCTCCGACGTCAGCCGCTCGATCTGCGCCTGTCGCTGCACCCGATCGAGATGGTTGGCCGCCATCGCTTGATTGTGCGACACCTGCGCCTCCTCGCGCGCACGACGTGCGCCACTGTGAGCCAACATCTTGTGCGTTAATTTATCATCCTGTAGTGTGATCATCACTTGCCCGATAGTTCGGACTCCTCCCCACCAGCGAACAGGAAGACCATGACACAGCCCCTGCGCATCGTTGTCGGCAGTGACGACGCCGGTATCCGCTACAAGGAGGCGCTGGCCGCCGATCTGCGCGACGACGAGCGAGTCGCCGAGGTGATCGACGTCGGCGAGGACGCCGACGAGGAGACCGCTTACCCCCACATCGCGGTCGCCGCCGCCCGGCTCATCGCCGACGGCAAGGCCGACCGGGCACTGCTGGTCTGCGGCACCGGCCTGGGCGTGGCGATCAGTGCCAACAAGGTCCCCGGAATCCGCGCGGTCACCGCGCACGACAGCTTCTCCGTCGAGCGAGCGGTGCTGTCCAACAACGCGCAGGTGCTGTGCATGGGCGAGCGGGTCGTCGGGCTCGAACTGGCCCGCCGGCTGACCAAGGAATGGCTCGACTACCGGTTCGACCCGACCTCGGCGTCGGCCGCCAAGGTCGCGGCGATCGGCGCGTACGAGGCCACCAACCCCGTCGAGCCGACCGACAGCTGACCCCGAAACCCAATTCGCCGCCTGCCACCCTTCACTTGAGGACGATTCCGATGACGCGACTGTTCAACGACCCCGACAACTTTCTGGACGAGCTCACCGACGGCTTCGTCGCATCCGCCGGCCGCTGGGTACGGTCGGTTCCCGGCGGGGTGGTCCGCTCCACGGTCTCGCCGGAACCCTCGGTGGCGGTGGTGGTCGGCGGCGGCTCCGGCCACTACCCGGCTTTCGCCGGCCTGGTCGGACCCGGGCTCGCCCACGGCGCGGCGATGGGCAACCTGTTCGCCTCGCCGTCGGCCCAGCGGGTGTACTCGGTGGCCAAGGCCGCCGATCAGGGTCGCGGCGTGCTGCTCACCTACGGCAACTACGCCGGTGACGTGCTGAACTTCACCGCCGCCCAGGACCGGCTCAGGGCAGAGGGCGTGGACTGCCGCACGGTGTTGGTCACCGATGACATCTGGAGCGCACCGGCCGACGAGATCGACAAGCGACGGGGGATCGCCGGCGACCTGACGGTGTTCAAGGTGGCCGGAGCCGCCGCTGAGGAGGGCCTGTCGCTCGACGAGGTGGAGCGCGTAGCCCGACACGCCAACGACCGCACCCGGTCGTTCGGAGTGGCTTTCGCCGGCTGCACCTTGCCGGGCGCTGCAGCGCCGCTGTTCACCGTCCCGGAGGGGCGGATGGCCGTGGGGCTGGGCATCCACGGCGAGCCGGGCATCGACGAGACCGCAGTGCCGACCGCGGACGGGCTGGCCGAACTGTTCGTCGCGCGGTTGCTGCAGGAGATCCCGGCCGGGGTGGACCCGACCGGTGCCCGCGTGGTGCCGATCCTCAATGGCCTTGGCTCGGTCAAGTACGAGGAGCTGTTCGTCGTCTATCGGGGAATCGACCGGCGGCTGCGCGCGGCCGGACTCGAGGTGGTCGACCCGGAGGTCGGCGAGTTCTGTACCAGCTTCGACATGGCCGGATGCTCGCTGACGCTGCTGTGGCTCGATGACGAGCTGGCCCGGTTGTGGCTCGCCCCCGCCGACACGGCGGCGTTCCGGCGGGGATCGCCGGCCGTCCGGGAGCGGATCGAGGCGACCACCGCAGCCACCGTGCAGCGCGAGATCCCGGCGGCCACTGATGAATCCAGGCAGGCGGCCGAAACGATCGCCCGGCTGCTGGCCGATATCGCCGGCGCGATCGATGGGCGGGCCGAGGAGCTCGGCCGGATGGACTCGGTGGCCGGCGACGGCGACCACGGGATTGGCATGCAGCGCGGCAGTCGAGCCGGCGCCGCAGCCGCCCGGTCGGCCGCGCAGGCCGGGGCGGGCGCCGGGACCACCCTGGTGGAGGCCGGCGACGCCTGGTCCGACCAGGGCGGCGGAACATCCGGGGTGATCTGGGGTCGGATGCTGCAGGCGTTCGGCACCTCACTCGGCGATCAGGCGCCGGTGGACGCGACTGCGGTGTCCGCGGGCGTACGGCAGGCCCGCGATGCCGTGATGAGCTTCGGCAAGGCGACCGTCGGCGACAAGACCATGATCGACGCCGTCGTGCCGTTCGTGGACGACCTCACCCGGCGCATCGACAAGGGCAGTCGACTGGGCGATGCCTGGTCGAGCGCCGCCGGCGTGGCCGAGCGGTCCGCCCAGGACACCGCCAACCTGGTGGCCCGGTTGGGCCGGGCCCGCTCACACGGCGACAAGAGCATCGGCACCCCCGATCCCGGCGCGGTCTCGTTCGCACTCGTGTGCCGGACGGTTGCCGACGGACTGAACCTCGGCGAGAACTGACATGGCCCGGTTCACCATCGGTTCAAGCCTGAAGATGTACTTCGGGCATCGACGCACCCTCGACTGGACCCGGGAGGTCGCCAGCACCGTGGCCGACCACCCGGCCACCCAGGACGGGACTGTCGAGTTCTTCGTCATACCGACCTTTCCCAGCCTGTCCGCGGTCGTCGAGTTGGCCCGCCCTGCCGGCATTGCCGTGGGTGCGCAGAATTTGCACTGGGCCGACTCCGGACCCTTCACCGGCGAAGTAAGCGGGGCCGAGCTGGCCGAGATCGGCTGCACCCTGGTCGAGGTCGGTCACGCGGAGCGCCGCGCCCAGTTCGCCGAGACCGACGAGATCGTCGCCCGCAAGACCCACGCCGGCCTGCGCAATGGTCTCGCCCCAGTGCTGTGCGTCGGCGAACCGGAGCGGGCAAGCGCGGCCGAGGCGATCGACTTCTGCCTGCGCCAACTGTCCTCCGCGCTGGCGCCGGCTCGGAGAGCCGGCACCGGCGGCGGCCTGCTGATCGCGTACGAGCCCGTCTGGGCCATCGGAGCCCCTGAGCCGGCCGCGCCCGGCCACGTCCGGGCCGTCTGCGCCGCCTTACGCGATCACTTGGTCGGCGACCCGCTCTTCCCCGACGCAAAGGTCATCTACGGCGGTAGCGCCGGCCCGGGCCTGCTCCCGCAGATCGCCGACGACGTCGACGGCATGTTCCTCGGCCGGTTCGCCCACGACCCGGACGCGGTGCGAACCATCCTTGACGAAGTCACCGAACTCGCCGCCGCAGAAGACCAGACCCGGCGGTAGCCGGGTCTTCCGACTTGATGGCGTGGCGCCCGGCGCGTCGGCGTCCCCGCCAGGCCAGGCGCCGCTCGAGCAACCGCGGGGTCGGCGACTGTTCTGCTGATCTTGGGTGTTCCTGCGCGGGCGTGATGGGAGTAGTGGGCTGGTCGAACATCGTGATGGCCGCTCGGAACTAGCACATCAGTGCGTCGATCCAGCGGGACATGCACGGGGGGTCGACCGCTTCATCTGGTCAGATGGGAGTTGACTACCTCCCGGCCGCACGATTCGGGCGACTCCGCGCGCCAGTCCCGCCAGGAAGCCTCGGGAGGCACACTGTCAGTGGTCGATGCTTTGCTGAGGACTCCGAGCGAAAGGGGAGCTCCGTGGGAACTGCAATCAGGACGGTCACACGCGAGGAGTTGCTGGAGCGTCGCGCCGAGATCCTCGCAGATCTTGGCGTCGAAGATCACGACCTCAGCAAGCTGGACGAGGTCCGTCCCATGTCCAGCGACGAGTGGGATGCTCGCGAAGAACTGGAACAGATCTCGTTCCTCCTGGGTGAGGAGCCTGTCTGACCGCGCTTGAAGATCGCGCCGTGGCGTTCGCATCCGAGCTTCAGGAGCTCTTGAACGACACCTTGCCGGGTGAGCACGTCGTCGAGTCGACGCGATCCGAATCTGATCACCGCTATGTGGTGCGCCCGGAGGGCGGCAAGCGACTTGCGCTGCACGTCCGTGGAGACCATCTGGCCGACCTCGGTGTGACCTTGTACTTGGATCACGACCGAACCCAGGAGTACCTCAAGACCGTCAGAAGCGACGTCATCGTCCACTCAGTGCTCGATCGACGGCCACTGTTCCGCTACGAGTACCGATCAGACATGAGGGTGACCCCGATCGCCCATTGGCAGGTGCACGCTGAGCGCGGAGCCCTTTCGCATCTGTTGTCGCGTGCGCACGAACACGACCCGCGATCGGTACCTCGACCTCACGACATGTCCAGCCTTCATCTCCCAGTCGGCGGCGAGCGTTTTCGGCCTTGCCTGGAAGACGTGCTGCAGTTCCTGATCACCAACTGTGGCGTCGACAGTGTCCCCGGCTGGGAGGCATCGGTGCGACGGGGGCGTGAGCTGTGGCGCCGACGCCAGCTCGGGTCGGCAGTCCGCGATCTTCCATCCGAAGCAGCGCACGTTCTGCAGGGTTTGGGGTGGTCAGTCGAACCGCCGCCGCCTCACCACCCGGTGCTTCCAGACCGAGTCGAAGTGATGCGGCAGTGGTAGCCACACAATCCGTACGAACGTCGGCAGAGCCGAATTGAGACTAGAACGCCGAGCTCTCTCGGAGGAGACGGCTCGGCGTTTGCGCTGGTCGTGGCGGTAGCGGTGGGATTTGAACCCACGGAGGAGTTGCCCCCTCACACGCTTTCGAGGCGTGCTCCTTCGGCCGCTCGGACACGCTACCGGCGAAGACTATACCGGCCGCGCGGGCCTGCTCCGACCCATGCGCGGCCGGTGCTCACGCCCGACGGGCCTACCCACCGGACCGCAGTCGCACCAGCTCGGCGATCAGGGCGACCATGTCGTCCACCTTCGCCTGGTACTGCGGCGTCCCGGTGGACGCCAGCGCGTCCGGGGCGGAGGCGTTGTAGTAGAGGCCGTCGGCCATCAGCATGACCATCTGCGCGATCGTCGGGTCCCCGACGTCGGCCAGCACCGCGTCGTACCACTGGCCCTGCACCCCGGCGAGCGCCTCCCGCGCGCTGGCGTGCGACCGGAGCCGGGTGACGGCGACGAGCGTCCGGTCGAACGGGGTGTCGGCGTTCTGTGAGGTCCGCAGGAAGTAGGCGACGACGCCCTCCGACGCCTCCCGCATCGACGCGTCGTCCTGCGACGCCCGCTCCCGCATCCGGTCGAGCAGGCCCTCGACCATCGCGTCGCGCGACGGGAAGTGATAGATCAGCCCGCCCTTGGACACCCCGGCCTCCCGGGCCACCGCGTCCAGCGTCGCCGCCCGCTCGCCCCGGTCGACCAGCAGCCGTTCGAACGCGTCGAGCACCCGGTCCCGGGCGGCTGGCGGAGGCGGCACGGATCAACGGTAGCGGCCCCCTCGTCGCGGGGACGTTCCGGTCGTCCGGAGCGACCCGATCATCCCCGGGCATCGGGTCCGCCTGTGATCCGCGGCATCACCGGGCAACCGAGGTTGTTACTGTACCGTCTGGTCGGTATAGTAATAAGTACAAGAACAACCTGAGCCGTGAAGCAATGACCTCGACCATGCACCCGCGCGCCGTCCCGGCGTCAGGCGCGCCGGTCACCGTTGATACCCACCACGGGCGCGCGGGCGCCCGCGAATGGATCGCGCTGGCGGTCCTGATGCTGCCCGTGCTGCTCGTCGCCGTCGACGCGACGGTGCTGTCCTTCGCCCTGCCGTCGATCTCCCAGGCGCTGGCCCCCACCGGGACCCAGCTGCTGTGGATGGTGGACGTGTACCCGCTGGTGCTGGCCGGCCTGCTGGTCTCGATGGGCAGCCTGGCCGACCGCATCGGCCGCCGCCGGCTGCTGCTGATCGGCGCCGTCGGTTTCGCCGCCGTGTCCGCGCTGGCCGCCTACGCGCCCAGCGCCGGCTGGCTCATCGCGGCCCGCGCCGCGCTGGGTTTCTTCGGCGCGATGCTGATGCCGTCGACCCTGTCGCTGCTGCGGAACCTGTTCGTCGACCGGCAGCAACGCCGGCTGGCCATCGCCATCTGGGCGGCCGGCTTCTCCGGCGGCGCAGCCCTCGGCCCGATCGTCGGCGGGTTCCTGCTGGAGCACTACTGGTGGGGTTCGGCGTTCCTGATGGCCGTCCCGGTGCTGGTGCTGCTGCTGATCCTGGCGCCGATCTTCGTGCCGGAATCCCGGGATCCGAACCCGGGTGCCGTCGACGTCGTCAGCATCGCGCTGTCCCTGCTGACCATGGTGCCGCTGGTGTACGCGATCAAATCGATCGCCCACGACGGGCTCTCGGCCCTGGCGGTCGGGCTCGTCGCGCTGGGCCTGCTGGCCGGCTCGGCGTTCGTCCGCCGGCAGCTGACCCGGGCGAACCCGATGCTGGACGTCCGGCTGTTCCGCCGGAGCGCCTTCACCGGCGCCGTACTGGCCAACCTGCTCGCCGTGTTCGCGCTGGTCGGGTTCCTGTTCTTCGTGGCCCAGCACCTGCAGCTGGTCCTGGGCTACAGCCCGATGGAGTCCGGCCTGATCCTGCTGCCCGGCCTGATCGTGACCATCGTCGCCGGCCTGGCCGTCGTCCCGCTGGTCCGGGTGCTGTCGCCGCGGATCGTGGTCGCCGGCGGGCTGCTGATCAGCGCGGCCGGGTATGTCGCGATCCTGTTCACCGCGGACGACCCGTCCGCCTGGGGGCTGGGCGCCGCGTTCATGGTGCTGTCCCTGGGCATCGGCGCGGCCGAGACGATCTCCAACGACGTCATCGTGTCCAGCGTGCCGGCCGACAAGGCCGGTGCGGCGTCGGCGATCTCGGAGACCGCCTACGAACTGGGCGCGGTTCTCGGCACCGCGGTGCTGGGCGGGATCCTGTCCGCGGTGTACGCGGCGAACGTCGTCGTCCCGGCCGGCCTGGGCGACGCCGCGGCCGCCACCGAGACCCTTGGCGGCGCGACCGGCCTGGCCGCGACGCTGCCCGAGCCGGCGGCCAGCGAGCTGCTGGACTCGGCCCGGCACGCGTTCGACAGCGGGGTGGTCATCACGTCGTCGATCGCGGTGCTGCTGGTGCTGACCGCGGCCGCGCTGGTCTGGCGCACCCTGCGCGGCCAGGGCGCCGAGTCCTGACCGATCCGCCCTCGGGAAACCGAAGAACCCCGGCGAGCGACATTGCTCGCCGGGGTTCTTTTTCGGAACCGACCCGCCGTCGGGCGGAGCGGTGGTCGGGGGCACCGCAACGCCGTCCTTCGGGTCAGGAGGTCACGGAATCAGGATCGCCCGGCCGCGCACCTTCCCGGCGTCCAGGTCGTCCAGGGCCTGCTGGAACTTCTCCAGCGGGTACTTGGCGGTGTGCAGGGTGACCTTCCCGCGGGCCGCCAGTGCCATCAGCTCGACCAGGTCGTTGTACGAGCCGACCAGGTTGCCGATGATGTTGCGCTCGGTGGAGATGATGTCGATCGTCGGGATGTCGACGTTCTCGCCGTACCCGACGACGTGGTAGTCACCGGCCCGCCGGGTCATGTCCAGACCCTTGGCGGTGGAACCACCCTCGCCGACGAAGTCGATGACGACCTCGGCACCGTTCCCGCCGGTGATGTCCAGAACCTGCTGCACCTCGGTACCGTCGGCGACGACCGTGATGTCCGCCCCGATCGACTTGGCCAGCTCCAGCGCGGCCGGGTTGCGGTCGACCACGATCAGGTCGGCCGGGGAGAGCGCCTTCAGCACCTGGATGCCGATGTGCCCGAGTCCGCCGGCGCCGATCATCACGCAGCGGTCGCCGGCCCGCAGCTTGCGGGCGGCCTTGGCGGCGGCGTGGTATGCGGTCAGGCCGGCATCGGCCAGGGCCGCGACATCGGCGGGCTCCAGCGAGTCGTCGATCTTGACGACGCTGCGGGCGGAGGTCTTGAGGTAGTCGGCGTAGCCGCCGTTGACGTCGATGCCGGGAAACTGCGAGTTCTCGCAGTGCACATCGTCGCCGAACCGGCAGGCCCGGCACAGCCCGCAGGTGATCAGCGGGTGCATGATCACCTTGTCGCCGACCTTCACGTTGGTGACGGCGCTGCCGATCGCGTCGACCCAGCCGGCGTTCTCGTGACCGATCGTGTAGGGCAGCGGCACGTTGGTCTTCGGGGCCCACTGACCCTCGAGGATGTGCAGGTCGGTCCGGCACACCCCGGCGCCGCCGATCTTGACGATCACGTCGTGCGGCCCGGTCACCTCGGGCTTGTCGATCTCGGTCATCTCCAGGTTCTGGTGATAGCCGACCACTCGTACGGCTCGCATGCGCGGACTCCTTCGTTCGGGCATCGGATGACGGAACAACGGCCGGACACGACCTGGTCGCGGACCGATTCGGACCGACCAACGGCCTCCCGGAAGTCTGTCGGCTGACGCGATCTAGCGCAATAGACAGGGATATACTTGTCTAGTCAACCACCCGTTCGGCCTACGCCACGGCCGCCCGCACCAGGGGCGCGACCTGGGTGCCGAGCAGCTCGATGGCCCGCAGCGATGCCGCCTGCGGGACGCTGGACAGGTCCATCTGGAAGCCCTGCCGGTCATGCCGGAGCACCGCGTGCAGGTCCACGATCCGCTCCGCCACCTGCTCCGGATGCCCGATGAAATAGGCGCCGCCCGGCGCGGCCTGCGCGTCGTAGGAGGCCCGGTCGGGCATCGGGAAGCGGCGCTCCCGGGAGATCCGGCGCATCGAGTCGAGCCAGTACGGGAAGAACGTGTCGGCCGCCCGGCCGTCGTCGCTGAGGAACCCCATGCCGGAGACACCGACCTCCTCGACCGCGCCCCGCCGTTCGGTCTGCGCGAACGCCCGCCGGTACAGGTCGACCAGCGGGGCGAACCGGGCCGGCTGGCCGCCGATGATCGCGTAGTTCACCGGCAGGCCGAGAATCCCGGCGCGGACGGACGACTCCGGGTTGCCGCCGGTGGCCACCGAGATCCGCAGATGCTCGCCCAGGCCCGGCTTGTCGTACGGCCGGGGCAGGATCACCGCGCCGTCCAGCGCCGGCCGGAACCGCCCGGACCAGGTCACCGGATTGCCGTCGTCGATCTGCAGCAGCAGCTGGATCTTCTCGTCGTACAGGGCGTCGTAGTCGGCCAGGTTCGCCCCGAACAGCGGGTACGACTCGATGAACGACCCGCGGCCGGCCATCAGCTCGACCCGGCCCCGGGAGATCAGGTCGATGGTGGCGAACTGCTGGTAGACCCGGACCGGATCCTCGGTGGACAGCACGGTGACCGCGCTGCCCAGCCCGATCCGGCTGGTCTGTCCGGCCGCCGCGGCCAGCAGGACGGTGGGCGCCGACACCGCGTAGTCCGGCCGGTGGTGCTCGCCGATGCCGAAGAAATCCAGGCCGACCTGCTCGGCCAGCCGGATCCGTTCCAGCAGGTCGGCCATCCGCTGCGCCGGCGACACCCGCTGGTGGGTGACCGGATCGGGGTGGATGTCGCCGAAGCTGTAGACGCCGAGCAGCATGGGTTCATTCTCCCGACGGGCGGTGGGTGGCGAAGAAGTCCCGCAGCACGGCGGCGCATTCCGGCTCGCGGACGCCGCCGCGGACCTGCACCCGGTGGGTGAGCCGGCGGTCCCGCAGCACGTCCCACAGCGAGCCGGCCGCCCCGGTCTTGGGTTCCCAGCAGCCGAACACGACGGTGTCGATCCGGGCCAGCACGATCGCGCCGGCGCACATGGTGCACGGCTCGACGGTGACGGCCAGGGTGCAGCCGGCCAGGTTCCAGTTGCCTCGTTCGGCCGCGGCCGCCCGCAGGGCGAGGATCTCGGCGTGCGCGGTGGGGTCGCCGGTCGCCTCCCGGGCGTTGCAACCCTCGCCCAGGGTGTCGCCGGCGGCGCCGACCACCAGGGCACCGACCGGCACGTCGCCGGTGTCCGGGGCGCGGCGGGCCAGCTCCAGCGCGCGGCCGATCAGCGCCTCGTCGGCGATCCGCACGGCGTTCATCGCCGACTGAGCAACGGCCGGTCAGACCTTCTCGACGATCTTGCCGAAGGCGTCGGCGAAACCGCAGCGGGCGGCGATCATGGTGAGCTGCTCGTCCGGATACAGGTCGACGTCGTCGACGATCAGCTGCATCTCCTGCTCGGACAGACCCAAGTCGGCCAGCAACCCCAGGTCGCCCTCCGGCCAGGGGTCGTCGTCGACCTCGTCGTCCTCCGGGATCTGCACCTGCAGCAGGTCGAGCACGTCCGCGGCGATGTCGTAATCCAGGCCGGCGGTGGCGTCGGACAGCAGCAGGGTCGCGCCGCCGGGGATGGGCCGGACGATGACGAAGAACTCGTCGTCGACGGCGAGCATGGCGAACACCGGACCACTGCTGGCCACCCGGCGCAGACCGGTGATCACGCCGTCCAGGTCGTCCAACAGCTCGGGCGCCAGCAGCGAGCAACGCCACGTGGTGTCCTCGCGGGTCACCGCGACCCCGAAGCCCTCGGTCGTGTTCGCGCCAGCAGTGCTCACGGCGTGAACGTTACGGCCTTCCCGCGGTGACGGCCATGCCGCGGTCACCGTTGGGGGCGATCGGCCGCGACCCGGGACACCGGCGATGATGGCGCCATGCACACCGGCGCGCCCGACCCGTCCGACCTCTCGACGTCATTGCCGCCCGCGGTGTGTGTGCTGGGGCTCGGATTGATCGGCGGATCGCTGGCCCGGGCGTTGCACGGCCGGGTGCCGGTCGCCGGCTGGTCGCCCAGCGTGGCGACCCGCGATGCCGCGCTGGCCGACGGTCTGGCGGTGGCCGATTCGCTGCCCGCCGCCCTGCAGCAGGCGGTGCGGGACGACGCGCTGGTCGTGCTCGCCTCCCCGGTGACCACGTTCCGCAGCCTGCTGCGGGAAGTCGCGCAGCACGCCCCCGCGGTCCGGCTGACCGACGTGGCCAGCGTGAAAGCTGCGGTCGCGGAGGAGGTGTCGCAGCTGGTGCCGCACGCCCGGTACGTCGGGTCGCACCCGATGGCCGGCACCGCCGCGTCCGGCTGGGCGGCCGGATCGGCGACGCTGTTCGACGGCGCCGCGTGGGTGACCTGCCTGACCGAGGACACCTCCGTGCCGGACTGGGCCACCGTCGCCGCGCTGGCGCTGGCGGTGGGCAGCCGGGTGGTGCCGGCCGAGGCGGAGGCGCACGACGCGGCGGTCGCCCGGATCTCGCACCTGCCGCACGTGATGGCCCTGGCGCTGGCCCAGGTCGGCGCGCAGGGCGGGGCGCTGGCCCTGTCGCTGGCGGCGTCGTCGTTCGCCGACGCCACCCGGGTGGCCGGGACCCGGCCGGAGCTGATCCGGGCGATGTGCGAGACCAACCGGGAGGCGCTGGTCGACGCGCTGGACGACGCCCTCGGGCTGATGGGGGTGGCCCGCGGGTCGCTGGCCTCGACCGGGTCGTTGTTCAAGCTGGCCGAGGGCGGTCATCTGGCCCGCGGGGAGTTCGAGGCGCGCGGCCGCGGGCTGGAGCCGATGGAACTGTCCGGCGACGACCTGGTCGAGCAGTTGCTGGCGGTGGGCGCGGCCGGCGGGTACGTCACCGGTCTCACCGGTCACGGCGCGGCCCTGCGGGTGCTCGCGCACTACCCGGATGCGGCGTGACCGGCTTTGCCGTTTCGGCAAGGGTACTTGCCATTCCCGGTCCGGGCTGGGCAGGCTGGTCGGCATGACGCACCAGCACACCGCCAATCCCTTCCAGCACCCCGACACCGACGACCCGACCGAGTTCTGGGAGCACCGCTACGGCGAGAGGGATGCGATCTGGTCCGGCCGGGCGAACCGGATGCTCGTGGACACGGTCTCCGACCTGACCCCGGGGCGGGCGCTCGACCTGGGCTGCGGCGAGGGCGGCGACGCGATCTGGCTGGCCGAGCGCGGCTGGGTCGTGACCGGCGTCGACATCTCGCCGACCGCCATCGCCCGGGCGACCCGGGCGGCTGCCGATCGGGCGCTGGTCGCGGAATTCCACACTGTCGACCTGGACACCTGGCGCACCGACGAGACGTACGACCTGGTCACCGCCTGCTTCCTGCAGTCGCCGCTGGCATTCGGGCGGGAACAGGTCCTGCGCCGGGGCGCCGGGTTGGTCCGGCCGGGTGGCCACCTGCTGAGCGTCGCGCACGCGGCCGCGCCGCCGTGGTCGGGATGGGCAGCCCCGGCGAAGCCGGGTCAGGCCCCTGCGGCGAGCAGTGCGGCGGATGACCCGACGATCACCTTCCCCACCCCGGCCGGCGACCTGGCCGCACTGGCCCTGGGCGACGACTGGGAGGTGCTGATCTGCGAGGTGCGCACCCGCCGAGCGACCGGCCCCGACGGGCAGGAGTCCACCCTGGACGACTCGGTGGTGCTGGTCCGCCGCCGCTGACCCGGTCGCGCTGATGAGCGGCGACGGGCAGCCGGGGCTGCGGGGCCGGGGAATGATGACGCCATGGGTCTACTGGTCGAGTACTTCACCGCACCCACCGACGAGGCGGCCGCCAGCACCATCGATGGCGGCCCGGCGCGGTCCGGCCTGCCGGTGCTGGACGAATGGAACATCGAGCCGTCCATCCAGATGGCAAACCTGGAGGAGGTACTGACCGGCCGGTCCTGGAAGGAGATCGCGGCCGCCGGCGACGGCGTGGTGGCCGACCGGGACGGCGGCGAACGGCTGGTCCTCCGGTTGACCGACACCCTCGTCGACGCGCTCGTGAGCTCGACGCCGGAGCAGTTGGAGCTGACGGCGGGATCGTGGTCGCGGGCCGAGGAGTTCTACGGCCAGGCGGACCCGGAGATGCTGACCGAATTCCTGGCCGCGCTCAGCGGACTGGCGCGGGAGGCCGGGGCGGGCGGCCGGAACGTGTACTGCTGGGTCAGCGTGTAGCGGTGCTCGACCTGCCGCGGCCGGCCCTGATGGTGCTGGTCGGACCGTCCGGTTCGGGCAAGACCACCTGGGCCCGCGCGCATTTCGCGTCGAACGAGGTGGTGTCCTCGGACGCGCTGCGGGCCGTGGTGGGCAGCGGGGAGGGCGACCTGGACGCCTCGGCGGACGCGTTCGCCCTGCTGGACTCGGTGGTCGCGGCCCGGCTGCGGCGCGGGTTGACGACCGTCATCGACACCCTGGGCCTGGACGCCGACCGGCGGCGGGCGGCCGTCGAGCTGGGGCGGTCCGCCGGATTGCCCTGTGTCGCGGTCGTTTTCACCACATCCCTGGACGAGTGCCGGCGGCGCAACCGAACCCGCGACCGGCCGGTACCGGCGCCGGCGCTGGCCTCCCAGCACCGGCGGACGGCGGGGATCGACCTCGCGGCCGACGGTTTCGACCGGGTGCTGAGCGTGGACACGGGTCCGGCGACGCGTCCCGGGCCCGATGCGCCGGCGGCGCGGTCCGAGTCGGTCCGCTCCGGATTGCGGTTCGGCCTGCAGGTCTCGGCCTTCCCGTGGGGCGAGGATCCGCGGGGCTGGCTGCGGGACGTCGCCGTGGCCGCCGAGCAGGCCGGCTTCTCGTCGGTGAGCGTGATGGACCACCTGCTGCAGATCCCGCAGGTCGGCCGGGTGTGGGACCCGATCCCCGAGGCGTACGTGACGCTCGGCTTCGTGGCCGGGGTGACGGAGCGGGTCGAGCTCGGACCGTTGGTCACGCCGGTCACGTTCCGCGCCGCGCCGCTGCTGGCCAAGATGCTCGCCACCCTGGACGCCGTCGCGCCCGGCCGGGTGTTCTGCGGCCTGGGCGCCGGTTGGTTCGCCCGGGAGCACGCCGCGTACGGGCTCCCCGGCACCGTGTTCGGCGGGGCGGAGTTCCCCGGCCCGGCCGAGCGGTTGGACGCCTTGGCGGAGACGATCGGGGTGCTGCGGGCGTTCTGGGGTCCCGGCACCAAGGCGTCCGGGCGGTTTCCGGAGACGACCTGCTATCCACGGCCGGGCCGGATCCCGATCCTGGTCGGCGGCGCAGGCGAGCGACGCACGTTGAAGATCGCCGCGACCCTCGCCGACGGCTGCAACCTGCCGTCGACGACCGACCTGGACCGCAAGCTCGCGGTGCTGCGGGCGCACGCCGCCGCGGCCGGTCGCGACCCCGACGAGCTGCGGGTCACCGTGCTGGACGTGCCGGTCGTCGGGAGCGATCCGGACGAGGTGGCCCGGCTGGTCGAGCGGCTCCGCGGCCGGAGCAAGGCCACCGCCTACGCCGCCGCGCATCACGCCGGCACCCCCGACGCGCACGTCGCCCGCTACGCCCGGCTGGCCGAGCAGGGGGTGGACACGGTCTTCGTGAGCCTGCCCAACCTCACCGGACCGGCCGAGATCGAGCGTTTCGCCGGCATCCTCACCCCCTTCGCCTCCCCCTGACCCGGCTCGCCCTTCCCGCGCGGATCAACAACTCAGGCGCGGATGAACCCGCAGGAAATGTGACGGGTGGGACGGTTGTCAACCACTTCATCCGCGCGGATCGGGTGCCTACGCCGTGGCCGCGGCGCCACCGTGGCCACACCGGCGCCACCGTGTCCACACCGGCGCCACCGTGTCCACACCGGCACCGCGCCGGGCCGCCCGAGCCGTCCTCCGCGCCGGCCGGCCCGAGCCCGTCCCTCCGCGCGGATGAACTCCCACGGAATGTGACGGGAGTGACGCGAGTCAACGATTTCATCCGCGCGGGCGTAGTTGATCCGCGCGGGAACAGGAACCGCACGGCGGAGGGGAACCAAGCACAGGGGTCAGCGGGGGCGCCGCACCCGGGCCACCGCCCAGTCCGGTTGGTCGGACAGTCGCACCGCGCCGTCGGCGTCGAAGATCAGGTACCGGTCGAAGGTGCGGGCGAAGGCGCGGTCGTGGGTCACCGCGATCACCGTCCCGGCGAACGCGTCCAGCGCCTGCTCCAGCGCCTCGGCGGAGTGCAGGTCGAGGTTGTCGGTCGGCTCGTCCAGCAGCAGCAACGTCGCCCCGGACAGCTCCAGCAGCAGGATCTGCAGCCGCGCCTGCTGGCCGCCGGACAGCGTCTGGAACTCCTGCTCGGACGACCGGGCCAGCCCGTACCGGTCCAGCACCCGCGCCGCCGCCTCCCGGCCCAACCCGGCCCGGTGGGCATCGCCCCGGTGCAGGATGTCCAGCAGCGTGCGCCCCACCCACTCGGCGTGCCCGTGGGTCTGCCGGAAATAGCCGGGTCGGACCCGCGAGCCGAGCGTCACCGACCCGGTGTGCGGCACCGGGTCGATCGGCTCGTCGGACACCGGCCGGTGCTCCACGTCGGGGTCGGAACCGCCGGCCGCCAGCAGCCGCAGGAAGTGCGACTTGCCCGACCCGTTCGCCCCTAGCACCGCGACCCGGTCGCCGTAGTGCACCTCCAGATCGAACGGCCGCATCAGCCCGGTCAGCTCCAATCGGCGAGCCACGACCGCCCGTTTGGCCGTCCGGCCGCCGGCCAGCCGCATCGAGACCCGTTGCCGCTGCGGCACCGCCAACGGCGGGCCGGCCTGCTCGAACTTGGCCAGCCGGGTCTGCGCGGCCTGGTACCGGGACGCCAACCCGTCGTTGTAGGCGGCCTTGGTCTTGTACATCAGCACCAGCGCCTTGAGCTTGGCGTGCTCCTCGTCCCAGCGCCGGCGCAGCTCCTCCAGCCGGGAGTTCCGGTCGTCCCGGGCCTGGTGGTAGGTGGCGAACGAGCCGCCGTGCACCCACGCGGTCGCGCCGGCCGCGCCGGGTTCGAGCGTGACGATGCGGCTCGCCGCGGTGGCCAGCAGCTCGCGGTCGTGCGAGACGAGCAGCACGGCCTGCCCGCCGGCGGCCAGGCGCTGTTCCAGCCACTGCTTGCCCGGCACATCCAGGTAGTTGTCCGGTTCGTCCAGCAGCAGCACGTCGGCCGACCCGCCCAGCAGCAGCTCCAACACGAGCCGCTTCTGCTCACCCCCGGACAGGCTGGTCACCGACCGGTACTTGGCCCGGTCGTACGGCACGCCGAGTGCGGCCACCGTCGCCTTGTCGAACCCGTTCTCGTGCCCGTACCCGTCCACGTCGGCCCAGTCGGCCAACGCCTGCGCGTAGGCCAGCGCGGCCGCGTCGCCGTCGTCCTCCATCATCCGCAGTTCGGCGGCGTCGACCTCGGCGGCAGCGCGGCGCACGGGCCCGGGAGAAACCGCCAGCAGCAGGTCGCGGACCGTCGAGTCGTCCCGGACCGACCCGATGAACTGCGGCATCACGGCCAGGGTCCCCGAGCACACCGCGGTGCCGGCGTCCGGCG
Organism: Nakamurella sp.; assembly: GCA_039812105.1. Lineage (GTDB taxonomy): Bacteria > Actinomycetota > Actinomycetes > Mycobacteriales > Nakamurellaceae > Nakamurella. The sequence continues at coordinate 3,662 of JBDHZW010000022.1, read as the reverse complement.
ACAGCTCGCCCGAGGCGATGCGCAGCAGCGTCGTCTTGCCGGTCCCGTTCGGCCCGACCAGGGCGGCCACCTCCCCGGCCGCCACCCGGAACGAGACGTCGGACAGCAGCGGACGGCCGTCCGGCAGGGCGAACGAGACCACGCTGACGTCGAGATGGGCCACGGGCGTCGAGGGTGAACGACCAACCCTCGACGCGTCAACGGGTTTGCGATCCGTTGACGCCCGCCGACGGGCCGGCCCCGGATGGCAGGCAGCCGTCACCGTGCCGGACCCGCGGGGTAGCGGTTACCGTACGCATCGTGAGCGCCGATCGAGGGCCGGCCAGGTTCTTCACCTGGTCCTCCGACGACGGCCGCCGGCTGGAGACCGTCCGGGTGGTGATGACCGAGCGCGGCCTGCGCGCCTCGGGCTACCTGGTCTCCGTCGGCAAGCGGAGCTTCGGCGCCTCCTACTCGATCCTGTGCGACGCCGCCGGACGGACCCGCCGGGTCACCGTGCACAGCGATTCGGCGGTGACCGAACGCGGGCTGTCACTGACCCGGACGCCGGGCGGCCCCTGGCTGGACGGAGCCGGCAAGTCGCCGCCCATGCCCGATCTGGATCTGGCGTTCGACGTCGACCTCACCGCCAGCGTGTTCAGCAACTCGCTGGCGGTCCGCCGGCTCGGCCTGCACCGCCGGCCGGGTCAGGAGTCGGTGGTGGTGGCCGAGGTCGACTTCCCCGACCTGTCCGTCGCCCCCGTGGTGCATCACTACCGCACGGTCGAGGTGGACGAGCACGGGGCCCGGCTGCGGCACCAGGGGCCCAACGGGCGGCACGAGTTGACCGTGGACAGTGAGGGCTTCGTGCTGGACGTCCCGCACATGTCCTACCGCCTGCGGTGATCGGGCGACCCATCGACGCCCCGGCCCCCGCGGTCACCAGCTGACCGTCACCGACCCGTTCTTCCCGCCCCACAGGGCGGTGCCGAACGAGTAGTTGCCGGCCGAGGAGGCGATCACCGACATGCCGGCCCCACCGGCGCCACCACCGCCGGCGCCGAATCCGCCGGCCGACCCGCCCTTGCCACCGCGGTAGCCGCCACCGCCGCCACCGCCGTCGCCACCGCCCCAGCTGCCGTGGCTGCCTCCGGTGCCCGACCCGGTGGGTGCGGCACCGCCGGCGCCACCGCTGCCGCTGCCGTTGCCGGAGCCGTTGCCACCGCCCGACCCGGGAACCTCGAGGAGACCGTCGACGGTCCCGTGCGCTCCGCCGTTGCCGGTACCGCCGATGCCACCCTTGGAGAAGCCGGCGCCACCGGCGCCACCACCTCCCCCGGCGACCATCAGGATGTTGCCGGCCGAGTCCTGGACCGTGGTCGCGCCGCCACCGCCGCCCCCGGCCGCCAGGTTCTGGGACGAGGTCCCGGCGCCGTTGCCCCCGTTGTCGCCCATCCCGCCCCAGCCGCCGCCGGCGTCCTTGCCGTCGGCGTTCTTCTGACCCGCGCCGCCTACCGAGATCTGGTAGGTCGCACCGGGAGTCACCGCGAATGTGGCCCGATCCACCGCCGGCGCCCCGCCGCTGCCATCGCCCAACGGGGAGGCCGGATCGCCGCCACCGCCACCCTGGGCGACGATCGTGATGGAGGTCACGTCGTCGGGCACCCGGAACGTCTGCACGTCATGATCCTGATAATCGAAGGTCTGGGATCCGGATGCGACCGACGGCTCGGCGGCGGCCGCCGACCCTGCTGTCAGCAGCCCGGCGCATCCGCCGACCATCACCATCGCCGCCCCCAGGGCTCCGACCCGGGCACCCCAGTGACGGGCCGGCGCGCCGTTCTTCGCCGTTGCCACGGCCCGCCGATTCATTCTGTTCATCGCGCGTCCTGTTCTCGTGATCCGCCGGCACCGGGCCGGACACCACCCATGTTCGTCACCGGGTGGCGGCCGCGCCCCAGGCGAAATCCCTAGGAAACGGCTGGTCGGCGGCGGCTGCCCGGTCGGGCCCGGGGGCGGTCGGTGATCGTTACGCTTGACGCCGGACAACCCGTAACGGACGACCCAGGAGGGTGGGCATGGTCGACTTCGACGAGCTGCGGAACAAGGCGCAGGACCTGGTGGCCCAGCACGCGGACACCATCAAGGACGGCATCAGCAAGACCGGCGACTTCGTCGGCGACAAGGTCGGCCACGACAAGGTGGATCCGATCGAGGAGAAGCTGCACGGCCTGGTAGACAAGGCGGCCGGCCATGACGACCAGCCGCCGGCGACGCCGCCGGGCACCTGACCCGGCCGCCGGGGTCCGGCCGGGTCAGCCGAGCCGGGACACCAGCCAGTCGGTGGTGACTCCGATCGCCTCGTCGCCGACCTCCTGGTCCGCGGTGAAGCCGTGGTCGGCGCCCTCCACGACATGCAGCGTGGTGTCGGTGCTGGCCACGGTCTGCAGGAAGATCGTCGACACCTCGGGGTCGACGACGTTGTCGTCGGATCCGACCACCGCGAGCACCGGCCCGGTGTACCCGCTGATGTCGTCCAGCGGGTGCGATTCCTCGATCGTGTCGAACCAGTTCAGCCCCAGCTTGAAGATCCGATCACCGAAATCCAGCGGCACGTAGCCGTTCTCCCGAGCCTCCTCGTGACCGTCCGGATCCTCGTCGTACCCGTTGTAGACGGCACCGCTCCAGGAGACGAACGCCGCGACACCGGGCACGGTCCCGGTGACGGTGGCGCCGATGCCGCCGCCCCGGGACAGGCCGAGGATCGCCACCTTCGCCGGGTCGACCCCGTCGACCTGCCGCAGGTAGTCCAGCGAGGCGGTGGCGTCGAACACCATGTTCGGGTAGTCCAGGGCCAGGTCGGGCTCCTCGGAGTCGCCGGTGCCGGCGAAGTCGATGCGCAGCGACGCGATGCCGCGGGCCGCCAGCGCCGCCGCCAGCCGGGCGAACATCAGCCCGTTCTCGTCGCGGCTGCTCAGGTCGCCGTGCAGCAGCAGGACCGCCGGCACCGACTGCCCGGACACGCCCCCCACCCCGTCGGGGACCGCGAGGGTGCCGGGCACCCGATGGTCGCCGGCCGGGATCCACACCATCGTCTCGTCGTCGGAGAAGGGCGGGGGCAGCTGGTCGGGATCGCCCGGGTCGCCGGGATCGGCGGGATCGGACGATGCCGTCGGCGGCGGGAAAGCGGACGACGAGGTCAGGTCGACCGACGGAGCGCCCGACGACGCGGGAGACGGGGACGGCGACGAACTCGACGACGGGGTCGTGACGACCGCGCCGGACGTCCCGCAGGCGGCCAGGGCGGCGCACAGCAGCGCCGCGATCCCCGCCCGAACCCGTCTCATCCTTTTCATTGTGAACGGTCGGCCGGCCGGCCCGGACCACGCCTCACGGCGCCAGTACGTCCACCGCCGACCTGATCCGCTTCGCCGACACCGGCACCGCGGTGCGCATCGGCTGGGCGAACAGCGCCACCCGGTACTCGTCCAGCAGGTGCCGCAACGCGCGCACGTCCGGATCGGTCCGGCGCGGCTCGGGCAGCGCGTCCACGGCCCGGTCCACCTCGCCGGTCAGCGCCCGGATCTCGGCCAGCCGTTCGCGGTCGCGGCCGGCGGCCTCGCGGACCCGTTCGGCCCGGATCCGCAGGGCCTGCAGGTGCCGGGCCCGGTCCGGCAGCCCCG
>JBDHZW010000021.1:0-32485 GCA_039812105.1 Nakamurella sp. | reverse complement strand
CCGGGTGGCAACCACCGGCCGGGTGGCCGCCACCGCCCGGGCCGGGATCGGAGCCACCGGTTGCCGCGGCCCGGCGCCGCCGCGGGCCGGGCGCCGGCTGCGGGCTGATCGCCGTCCTGGTGATCTTCGGGGTGGTCGGTCTGGTGGCGTTCGGGATCTTCCGGGCGGTGCAGACCGCGATCCCGGACCGGGCCGTGCCGGACACCCGGACCGGAACGGTGGACGCCCCGGTCACCGTCGCCTACGACGACGCCCAACTCCGGCTCACGGTGACCGGCGCCCAGGCGCAGCCCGGCGGCGGCTGGGACGACGAGACCGGCCGGCCGACCCTGCTCGTCGCGATGACGATCGACCGGGTCGACGACGGATCGGCCCAGGTGCACGTGCCGTTCATCGACTGGTCGTTCACCCCGTCCGACGGCACCGGCCCGGTCGATGTCGACATCGTCAGCGGCTTCGAGCCCGACCTGACCAGCGTCACCCTGGGCGCCGGCGAGTCCGCGACCGGGTTCCTGGCCTTCGAGACCCCGGCGACCGGCGGCCGGCTGGAGCTGGCCGGCGACCGCTACGACGACCCGCCGCTGGTCGCCTGGGAGCTGGCCGCGACGCCGGCCGCGCCGGTCGCCGGAGTGCTGGGCGAGCCGGTGCAGCCGCAGATCGGCCGGCCACCGTTCACGGTCACCCTCACCTCGACCGCCTGGGCCGACCAGGCCGGCGTCGACGCGTGGCAACCGCCGGCCAGCGGCAGCTTCCTGGTCGCCGACCTGACCCTGACCTCGGCCGGCGGCGACGGCAGCGAGTGGGTGGACAGTTCCGCCTTCGTGTTCGTGCCGACCGGTGGTGCCGCCATCCCGGTGGTCGCCGCCGACGTGGTGTCCTCGGCGGAGTCGTTCGCCGCGGTCCCGCCGGGCGGCAGTGCGCCGATCCGCGCGGTGTTCGACGCGGCCACCGGCCCGGGCGCCCTGGAATTGCGCGACGCCGGCGGCCGAACCATGGTCAGCTGGCCGGTGTCGTGAGCCAGCTTCCCGCCGGTTTCCCGGCGGATCCCGCGAACCCCGACGAACCGTGGGTTCCTCGGCCGATGACCGCCGAGGAGCGGGCCCGGTACCGCCGCTGGCTGGCGCTGTCCGTCGGCGCGTTCGCGCTGATCGTCGCCGCGCTGCTGACCGTGCTGGTGAGCGCCGGGACCCTGTTCAACGCCGCCGAGGTGCTCGACCGGGCCGGTCTGGCCCGCGAGGTCGCGGCGCCGACCCGAACGGTCGCCGGTGAGGTCGGCGCCCCGGTCACCGTCGACTGGGAGGGCAAGCAGTATCGGATCACCGTGCACGGGGCCACCACCCAGCCCGGACTTGGGTTGGCAGGAGACCGGTGACGGCCCCGCGCTGGCCGTGTTCATGACGGTCGTCCGGGTCGACCGCGGCGACGACGAACCGGAGCTGCCGTTCTTCAACTGGTCGCTGGCCGCCGACGGGTCCGCCCCGGCGGTGGACGCCGAATCCGACAGCGGCTTCCAGCCGGACCTCGCGTCGGCGCAGCTGCGGCCCGGTGACTCGGTCGACGGCTACGTCCAGTTCGACACCCCGGCCACCGCCGGCGTCCTGCGGCTGGGCAACGGGCTGCGGTACGGCGGGCCGGCGGTGGCGACCTGGCGGCTGCCCGCGGCCACCCCGGCGACCGCCGTCACCGGGGTGCTCGGCGCGCCGGTGCAACCGCAGATCGGCGCCCCGCCGGTCACCGTCGCACTGATCGCGACCGGGCGGGTCGACGGCACCGACGACGGCGTCCTGGCCGCACCGAGTTCCGGCAGCTACTTGACGGCCACCATCCGGGTGACCGCGGCCGACACGGACCGCAGCGTGGGCGTGCGCGGCACGTCGTTCGTCGCCGTCCCGGCGGGCGGGGTTCCGGTGGCGGCGTCCGAGCCGGGCACCTATGACGGTGAGACGACGATCGTCGTCGTGCAGCCGGGACAGACCGACGATCTGGTGCTGGCCTTCGACGCGCCGCCCGGCCCGGGCACGATCGAGATGCGCGACGCGGCCGGGCGCACCATGGTCGCCTGGCCCATCGCGTAACCTCATCCCCCGTGCTCATCATCGCGATCATCCTGGTGGGGATGCTGGCCGGCGCCGCGGCGCAGCTGGTCTTCCGCAGCCGCAAGCGTCCCATCGACTGGACCGCGGCCATCGTCGTCGGGCTGATCGGTTCGTTCGTCGGCGGCCTGATCTTCAGCCTGATCGCCGGCGACGGTCTGGCGATCCGACCCTCCGGGCTCATCGGGTCGATCGTCGGCGCCATCGTGGTGGCCGGCGTGTACAAGTTGGCCACCGGGCGCGCCCCGGGGGATCGCCCGCGCCGCTGACGGTCTCGTGGGCCGGCCCCCGGTTAGGGTGAAGCACATGCAGCAGTACCTGGACCTGATGGACCGCATCCTGACCACCGGCGCCGTCAAGTCCGACCGCACGGGCACCGGCACCCGCAGCGTGTTCGGCCACCAGATGCGCTTCGACCTGGCCGACGGATTTCCCCTGGTGACCACCAAGAAGGTGCACACCCGGTCGGTGATCGTCGAGCTGCTCTGGTTCCTGCGCGGCTCCACCAACGTGCGCTGGCTGCAGGAGCGGGGTGTCACCATCTGGGACGAATGGGCCGACGCCGACGGTGAACTCGGCCCCGTCTACGGGCACCAGTGGCGGTCCTGGCCGGCGCCGGACGGGCGGCACATCGACCAGATCGCCGCCGTCGTCCGGTCCCTGCGCACCAACCCGGACTCGCGCCGGCACATTGTCTCCGCCTGGAACGTCGCCGAGGTCGACGAGATGGCGCTGCCGCCGTGCCACACGATGTTCCAGTTCTACGTCGCCGACGGCGCCCTGTCCTGCCAGCTGTACCAGCGGTCCGCCGACGTGTTCCTCGGCGTGCCGTTCAACATCGCCTCGTACGCGCTGCTCACCTCGATGATGGCGCAGGTGGTCGGCCTGAGGCCGGGCGAGTTCGTGCACACCCTGGGCGACGCGCACCTGTACGCCAACCACCTCGAGCAGGCGCGGCTGCAGCTCACCCGGACGCCGCGGGCGCTGCCCGAACTCGAGCTGAAGCCGGACGTCACCGAGATCGACGCGTTCACCCTGGACGACATCGTCATCCGCGGCTACGACCCGCACCCGGCGATCAAGGCGCCCATCGCGGTATGACGGCTGGCGGCAAGCCGGAGGTGGTGCTGGTCGCCGCGGTCGCCCGGAACGGCGTCATCGGCGCCGACGGCGGCATGCCCTGGCACCTCCCCGACGATCTCAAGCGGTTCAAGCGGCTGACCATGGGCCACCCGATGGTGATGGGCCGGCGGACCTTCGAGTCGATGGGCCTGCTGCCCGGCCGGCGCAGCATCGTCGTCACCCGCGACCCGACCTGGCACGCCGACGGCGCCGAGGTGGCCGACTCGCTGGACACCGCGGTCGCGCGGGCGGCCGAGACGGACGAGCTGGTGATGGTGGTCGGCGGCGGGCAGATCTACGCCCAGGCGATCGACCGGGCGGACCGGCTGGAGATCACCCACCTGGACCGGGACGCCCCCGGCGACACGGTCTTTCCGCCCATCGATCCGGCCGTGTGGGCGGTGACCGGGCGGGCGGAGGCCGACGGGTACGCGTTTGTCAGCTACCGGCGCCGCACTGATCGGCCGGGCGCAGCGGTGACCGACCTGGGTGAGCTGATCCGGTCGATGCGGCCGGAGCTGTTGGACGGCGAGCTCGTGTACTGCACGGTTGCGGCCGTCCCGCCGGGCCTGGAGGCGGTGGTGACGGTGCGCGAAAGCGAGGGCATCACCCTCGTGCTGCCCGCCGACCGGGCCGCCGAGGCCGGCCTGACCGGCACCTTCCGCTGCCGGCAGATCACCCTGCGGGTGGCGTCGGCGCTGACGGCGGTCGGCCTGACGGCGGCCGTGGCGACGGCGCTGACCGCGGACGGCATCTCCTGCAACGTGGTCGCCGGATACCACCACGACCACCTGTTCGTGCCCGTCGACGACGCCGACCGGGCGATGGCGGCGCTGGACGCGCTCGCGCACACCCGGGCCGGCTGACCGCCCGGGGTTTCCTCAGCCGACCGGGGCGCCCGGGCGGGTGGCGTCGTAGGGGACGACGATCCGTAGATCCGGGTCGATCCGGGTGGACTTCATGCTCGGCACCGCCGTCCGCCGGTCGCGGTTGGAGCCGCCCATTCCCGTCTTCACCGAGTTGGCGAGCACGGCGGCGCGCTTGTCGGCCAGGCTCTCGGTCCGCATGGTCCGGCTGACCGAGTCGAGGAAGTCCGACAACTCCAGATCCAGGGCATCGCAGATCGAGGCCAGCAGTTCGCTGGACGCTTCCTTGCGTCCGCGCTCGACCTCCGAGAGGTAGCCGAGCGAGACGTTCGCGGCGGTCGACACGTCACGAAGCGTCCGGTTCTGCCGGTTCCGGGCATCACGCAGGGTCTCCCCCACAGCGTCACGCAGGAGCATGTCGCACCTCCTCTCTGCGGTCGGTTGCTACGTTACCGCGCAACACATATGCCTTGCCGGGTCCGTGCCCCCTGTGTGGATTGCTCCGGCCCCGGGCCAACTCCCTTGCAGCATCAAAGTCGACTGCACCGTTACTGACAACGCGGATCCTGGCATCGATGTTCCACGAAGTGCATCACCAGGGGGTTACGAAGAGGTTGCGTCGACGGTGCCCGACGATCGGTCAGGACTGCCCGGCCGGTCGATGCGCCCGCGAGTACAACAGGGCGGCGCGGATGCAGTAGTCGATGCCGGTCGCCACGGTCAGGATGACGGCCAGCGCCATCGTGCCGATGGCGATCCATTCCAGGGACGGCGGCAGCGGCAGGATGTACAGGCCGATCGCGATGATCTGCACGAACGTCTTGGCCTTGCCGCCCGGGCTGGCCGCGATCACCCCGTACCTGATCACCGCCAGTCGCAGCAGGGTGATGCCGATCTCCCGGACCAGGATGACCAGGGTGATCCACCAGGCCAGGTCCCCGAGCATGGACAGGCCGATCAGCGCGGACCCGGTCAGCGCCTTGTCCGCGATCGGGTCGGCGATCTTGCCGAAGTCGGTGACCTGACCGCGCTTGCGGGCGATGTGCCCGTCGTACCGGTCGGTGATCGCGGCCAGCGCGAACACCGCCCAGGCGATCCACCGCCACATGGTGTCGTGGCCGCCCTCGGCGAACAGGGCGAGCAGGAACACCGGCACCAGGATGAGCCGGAGCACGGTCAACGCGTTCGGCAGGTTGACCAACGAGACCCGCGGCGGGATCGGCCGATCGGTCATCGCCGGGCGACCGCAAGTGGGAGGTCGGCCGGCACCGGGGCGGCGACCAGGTCGATGCCGTCGCTGCCGACGGCGGTGCCGCGCACCAGGTCACCCACCCGCACCCCGGCGGCCGGGTCGAGGCGGACCTCGCCGTCCACCTCGGGCGCCTGGTGGTCCGCGTGACCCACCGCGACACCGTCCTCGATCCGGTCGACCAGCACCAGCAGCGGCGTGCCGATCCGGTCCTCGGCCCGCTGCGCGGTCAGCTCCTCGACCAGGTCGGTGATCCGCTCGACCCGCTCGGCGATGACGTCCGGGCCGTGCTTGCCGTCCAGCCGCAGCGCCTCGGTGCCGTCCTCGTCCGAGTAGCCGAACACCCCCACCGCGTCCAGCCGGGCCCCGACCAGGAAGCGTTCCAGCTCGTCCAGATCGTCCTCGGACTCGCCCGGGAAACCGACGATGACGTTGGACCGGATGCCGGCGTCCGGGGCGGCGGACCGGATCTGGTCGACCAGGTGCAGGAACGAATCGGTCGAGCCGTACCGGCGCATCCGCCGCAGCACCGCCGCCGACGAATGCTGGAACGACATGTCGTAATAGTCGGCGACGGACGGGATCTGCGCGATCGCGTCGATCAGCCAGGGTCGGGTCTCGGCCGGCTGCAGGTACGACAGCCGCACCCGGGCCAGGCCCGGCACCGCGGCCAGCCCGGCCAGCAGGTCGGCCAGCTGCCGGTCGCCCGGCAGGTCCTTGCCGTACGAGGTGGTGTTCTCGCTGACCAGCACCACCTCGCGGACCCCCTGCTCGACCAGCCAGGCCGCCTCGTCCAGGATCTCGCCGGGCGGCCGGGACACGAACGCGCCGCGGAACGAGGGGATCGCGCAGAAGGTGCAACGCCGGTCGCAGCCGGAGGCGATCTTCAGCGGGGCCACCGGACCCGGGTCCAGCAGGGTGCGCGGCACCGCCGGGCCGGCGGCGTGCCCGGGCACGGACACCCGGGCGGCGGCCGCGGACCGGTCCACCGGGCTGATCGGCAGCAGGGTGCGCCGGTCGACCGGGGTGTGCGCGGCCGGGCGGTGCCCGTCCAGCACGTCGCCGAGCAGGGAACCCAGGCGTGGGTAGGCGTCGAAGCCGAGCACCGCGTCGGCCTCCGGCAGGGCGTCGGCCAGTTCCCGGCCGTACCGCTCGGCCAGGCAGCCGACGGCCACCACCTTGGCGCCGGTATCGGTCGCGGCCAGCACCGCGTCGATGGAGTCCTTCTTCGCGCTGTCGACGAACGCGCAGGTGTTGACCACGATCACGTCGGCCCGCTCACCGTCCGCGACCAGCCGGTAACCGTCCGCCTGCAGCCGGCCGGCGAGCTCGGAGGAGTCGACGTCGTTGCGGGCGCAGCCGAGGGTCACCACACCGACCCGGGTGGGCGTTGGCCTGCTCGCCGTCGAACCTGTGGACACCGGATCACCTTAGTCGCTTGTGATGTCCTTCCGGTCCCGCGCGCGGCGGCCGCCCGCTCCTGTCCGCACCGATCGGTTTGCGCCACCCTTTCGCACGCGCGGCACCAGGTTCGCGCCACTCCTGCTCACGGCGCGCCGCTCATTGCCGGCGCGGCCCGATCAAAACCGGCGCGAAGCTACGTCCTGGCCACCAGAACCGGCGCGACACTAGTGTGATGCGTCGTGGCCGCCGACCCCGCACCGGATCTCGCCCCGCCGGATCTCGATCCGCCGGTCACCGTGGACCGGGCTCGGGTGGGCGACGTCCGGGACATCAAACGGCTGGTCGACGAGTACGCCGGGCCGATCCTGCTGGAGAAGACCCTGGCCAACCTGTTCGAGGACGTCACCGAGTTCTGGGTGGCCCGGCTAGACGGGCGGGTGGTCGGCTGCGGCGCCCTGCACGTGTTCTGGGAGGACCTGGGCGAGATCAGGACGGTCGCCACCGACCCGGTCGCCCGGCGGCGCGGGGTCGGTCGCGCGGTGTGCGAGGAGCTGATCACGCACGCCGTCGAGCTGGGGCTGCACCGGCTGTTCGTGCTGACCTTCGAGGTGCCGTTCTTCAGCTCCCTGGGGTTCGAGCCCATCCACGAACTGGACCTGTCCCCCGAGGCGCACGCCGAACTCCGGGCGTCCTACGACCGGGGCGTCGCCGAATTCCTGGACCTGCCCTACGTCAAGCCGAACACCCTGGGCAACACCCGGATGCTCAAGCACCTGTGACCGGGGCCACCGGTCAGGCGCAGCCGGCCTCGGTGATCTCGGCCTCGTACTGCTGGTCGTCCGGCAGCTTGCTGGAGCCGACCACGATCGTCTTGATCTCGCCGGCCGCGAGCGGCTGGCTGCTGGACTGGTCGACCGTGGACGCGGCCACGTCCGAACCCTTGGGATAGATCGTCAGCTTGAGCGCGACGCCGTTCGGGCAGCCGGCCGGGGCGGTCACCTTGACCCCCCAGCAGCGGTTGCTCTCGTCGTCGCAGTCGAACAGGGTGTGATCGCTCTCGAACGCGCCGTAGACTCCGTTGCCGTAGTCGTAGAAGTCGGCCGGCGGGTAGTCGGTGGAGCCGCCGGAGCCGGCCGTCACCGTCACGGTCACCGTCTGCTCGCTCGTCGACCGGACCGTCTTGACCACCGTGGTGGTCGCGGTGACCGTGCTGGGATCGGTGCCGACCACCGTGCTGGGCGTGCCCGACGTGCCGCAGCCCACGCAGAGCGCTGCGGCCAGCAGAGCAACCGACCCGGCCAGACTTCTCCTGACGACCATGACGTGCCACCCCCGACGCGGTATGTGATCGGAGCATCATCGCTCACTCGCGGATCGAGCGACAGACGGTGATCGTTGCTGTGGCGCGATCGGGTCCCGATCTCACCCGAGCGGGTGAACCACGACACGCTCCGCGCCGGTCTCGATCGGAACGCTGGATCAGCCGCACTACCGTCGGCCCATGGACGTTCGCCGACGCCGGATCCGACTCGCCCTGGCCGCCGTCGTCGTGGTGGTCACCGGCCTGCTGCTGCACCGGGCCGGTGCCGGGTTCGCGGCCGACGCCCTGTACACCGTGCTGATCTACCTGCTGGTGGCGCTGATCGTGCCCCGCGCGCGGGTGACCGTGCCGGCGGTGACCGCGTTCGGATTCAGCGCCGCCGTGGAACTCTGGCAACTCACCGGTGTGCCGGCCCGACTGGCGGACGCCGTCCCGGTCTCGGCCCTGGTCCTGGGCACCGGCTTCCAGTGGCCCGACCTGGTCGCCTACGCGGTCGGCGCGGGGGTCGCCGCGGCGGCCGACCGCTGGTTCGGGTCAGCCGCGCGGGGTGCGCCGATCCTCGATCCGGGCCAGCGCCTCGGCCAGTAGCGCCTCACCGTCGGCGTCGCTGCGCCGTTCCTTCACGTACGCCAGGTGCGACTTGTACGGCTCGACCCGGGGGGCCGGCGGCGGGGCCGCACTGTCCCGGCCGGCCGGGAACCCGCACCGCGGGCAATCCCACTCATCCGGCACCTCGGCGTCCGCCGCGAACGCCAGGGTCGTGACATGCCCGTTCGCGCAATAGAACTTGAACCGCTCCCGGGGAGCCGACTCTCCGCGATCGGCCTCGCCCATCCGGCCCGCGCCGACCCGGGAACCCCGGATCGGATTGCCAGCTGCCATGACGACCGCCCTTTCGGCGAACTTCGCTCAGGCCCCGACCTTCAACAACAATCCGACGCCGACGATGGAGATCGCCCAGATCGTGGCCACGAACAGGGTGAGCCGGTCCAGGTTCTTCTCCACCACCGACGATCCGGACAGGGACGACTGCATCGTCCCGCCGAACAGTGAGGACAGCCCGCCACCCTTGCCGCGGTGCAACAGGATCAACGCCATCAGCGCCAGGCTGGTGATCACGAGCAGGATCTGCAGGAATAACGTCATGACTGCCTTGCGCTGGGACGGGTGGAACCGGGCGGGTCGAGTCTAACCCGGCGGGGGTCGGTGCCAGCTCAGGGAAGAACGCCGACGGCGTTCGCGGCGAGCGTGGCGAACTCGGTGCCGTCCAGCGACGCACCGCCGACCAGCGCGCCGTCCACGTCGGCCTGCGCGCAGATCTCGGCGACGTTGCCCGACTTGACCGACCCGCCGTACAGGATGCGGATCCCGTCGGCCGTGTCCTGCCCGTACTTCTCGGCCAACGCCACCCGGATCGCCGCGCACACCTCCTGCGCGTCGGCCGGGGTGGCCACCCGGCCGGTGCCGATCGCCCACACCGGTTCGTAGGCCAGCACCACGGAGGCGACCTGCTCGTCGGTGATCTCGGCCAGCCCGGCCAGCACCTGGTTCACCGAGTGCTCGACCTGGTTGCCGGCCTCCCGCACCTCCAGCCCCTCGCCGATGCACAGCATCGGGATCAGCCCGTGCTTGTACGCGGCGGCGACCTTCTTGGCCAGCAGCTCGTCCGACTCGTGGTGGTACTCCCGCCGTTCCGAGTGCCCGACCAGCACGTAGGTGCAGCCCAGCTTGGCCAGCTGGATGCCGGAGATGTCGCCGGTGTAGGCGCCCGAGTCGTTCGGCGACAGATCCTGCCCGCCGTAGGTGAAGCCGATCTTGTCCGCCTCGATCAGCGTCTGCACCGACCGCAGGGCGGTGAACGGCGGGAACACCGCGACATCGACGTGCTTGAGGTACTTCTGGGGCAGGGTGAAGGCGATCTTCTGGACCAGCGCGATGCCCTCCAGATGGGTCAGGTTCATCTTCCAGTTGCCGGCGATCAGCGGCTTGCGGGTGGCCATGTGTGTTCAGTCCTCCAGAACCGCGATACCGGGCAGTTCCTTGCCCTCGAGATACTCCAGGGAGGCGCCGCCGCCCGTCGAGATGTGGGTGAAGCCGGCCTCGTCGATGCCCAGCGTGCGCACCGCGGCGGCCGAGTCGCCGCCGCCGACCACCGAGAACGACGGGGAGGCGGCGATGGCCTCGGCGACCGCCTTGGTGCCGGCGGCGAACGGGGCCAGCTCGAACACGCCCATCGGCCCGTTCCAGAACACGGTGGCCGCGCCGGAGACGACCTCGGCGAAGTTGGCCGCGCTGGCCGGTCCGATGTCCAGGCCCAGCCACTCGTCCGGGATGCCGTCGACGCCGACCGTCCGGACCGCGGCGTCGGCGGAGAAGGCGTCGGCGACCACCACGTCGGTGGGGATGACGATCTTGTCCCCGTTGTGCGCGAGCAGGTCCTTGCAGGTCTCGATCTGGTCCTCCTGCAGCAGCGACTTGCCCACCCCGTAACCCTGCGCGGCCAGGAAGGTGAACGCCATGCCGCCGCCGATCAGCAGCTTGTCCACGCTCGGCAGCAGGTGGGTGATGACGCCCAGCTTGTCGGAGACCTTGGAGCCGCCCAGCACCACCGCGTACGGCCGCTCCGGGTCGACGGTCAGCTTCTTGAGCACCGCGGTCTCGTTGGACACCAGGTAGCCGGCGTAATGCGGCAGCCGCTTGGCGACGTCGTAGACCGACGCCTGCTTGCGGTGCACCACGCCGAATCCATCTGAAACAAACGCAGGGACGAACTCCGACGACCCGCCGACGACCGCGACCAGGTCGTCGGCCAGCGCGCCGCGCTCGGCCTCGTCCTTGCTGGTCTCCCGGGCGTCGAAGCGAACGTTCTCCAACATGGCGACGCCGCCGCCTTCCAGCGCGGCCACGGTCGCCCGGGCCGACGGGCCGACGAAGTCCTCGGCCAGCGGCACCGGCATCTCCAGCAGCTCGCTCATCCGGGCGGCCGCCGGGGCCAGCGAGTACTTGGGATCGGGCGCGCCCTTCGGCCGGCCCAGGTGCGCGGTGACGACCACCTTCGCCCCGCCGGCCAGCAGCGCCCGCAGGGTGGGCAGGGACGCCCGGATGCGGCCGTCGTCGGTGATGACGTCGCCGTCCAGGGGCACGTTCAGGTCGGCGCGGACGAGCACGGTTCGGCCGGCCACGCCGGCGGCCAGCAGGTCGTCAAGGGTGTGCACGGGTGACTCCTCGGGACTGGGATGACAGACGGCACGCGGGTGCCGTCCGACCGGTCGAACCGGCCGGACAGCACCCGCGGGAAACGGTCAGAGCTTGCTGGCGACGATCGAGGTGAAGTCGACCAGCCGGTTCGAGTAGCCCCACTCGTTGTCGTACCAACCGACGATCTTGAAGAAGTTGCCGCCCAGGGCGATGGTCAGCGGCGAGTCGAACGTGCAGGACGCCGGCGAACCCTGGATGTCGCTGGACACGATCGGGTCCTCGCTGTAGAACAGCCGGCCGGCCAGCGAACCGTCCGCCGCGGCCGCCTTGAACGCGGCGTTGACCTCGTCGACGGTGGTGCCCTTCTCCAGCTCGACGGTCAGGTCGGTGACCGAGCCGGTGGGCACCGGCACCCGCAGCGCGTAGCCGTGCAGCTTGCCCTTGAGCTCCGGCAGCACCAGCGCGGTGGCCTTGGCGGCGCCGGTGGTGGTCGGGATGATGTTGATGGCCGCGGCCCGCGCCCGGCGCAGGTCCTTGTGCGGGAAGTCCAGGATGACCTGGTCGTTGGTGTAGGCGTGGATGGTGGTCATCAGACCCTGCACCAGGCCGAAGTTGTCGTGCAGCACCTTGGCCATCGGCGCCACGCAGTTGGTGGTGCAGGACGCGTTGGACAGGATGGTCTGCGAGCCGTCGTACTTGTCGTCGTTCACGCCGACCACGACGGTCAGGTCCTCGCCGGTGGCCGGCGCGGAGATGATGACCTTCTTGGCGCCCGCGTCGACGTGCTTGCGCGCGGCGTCGGCCTTGGTGAAGAAGCCGGTCGACTCGATGACGATGTCGACGCCCAGGTCGCCCCAGGGCAGCGCGCCCGGGTCGCGCTCGGACAGCGCCTTGATGTCCTTACCGTCGACCGAGATGACGCCGTCGCCGGCCTTCACCTCGTACGGCAGCACGCCCAGGATCGAGTCGTACTTGAGCAAGTGAGCCAGGGTCTTGGTGTCGGTCAGGTCGTTGATGGCGACGATCTCGACGTCCGTGTCCAGCGAGTCGACCGCTCGCCAGAAGTTGCGGCCGATCCGGCCAAATCCGTTCACACCGACGCGCACAGTCACGTCTGTCCGCCCTCCTCTTTGGGGTTCCCGCAGCAGGGTCGTGGCCCGCTCGAACGGGATCGATCAAGAGACTTCGCCCACGTCCTTGGGGGCGCTGCCGGATTCACTGTATCGGGGTGGCCCGATCGGAGCGCGTCGGCCACCGGCGCCGGGCGGAATTCGGGACGAAAGGCCCGCGCCGGCCGCGCCGCGCCGGGCCGCCGGGCACCGCCGAACGGCCCTGGCCGGCCGGTTGACCTGCACCGATCCGGCCCGGCGGCGAGCTGCGCGGCGCGGGCGGGATAGCGGGGCGGGCGGGCGTCGAGTTCACGCGAAGTTCACCCGCCCGCCGCGCCGTCCGCCGTGCGACCCCCTGCGGGGAACGTCGAGTCGCGGCACGCGACTGGACCTTCCGCGGACCGAGCGGCGCGCGGCCGCGTCCGGGTCAGAGACCTCAGGAGTCGAGCATGTCGGCGGTGACCGCCGATTCGGTGTCCGGGATGCCCAGGTCGGCCGCGCGCTTGTCGGCCATGGTCAGCAGCCGGCGGATCCGGCCGGCGACCGCGTCCTTGGTCATCGGCGGGTCGGCCAGCTGGCCGAGCTCCTCCAGCGACGCCTGCCCGTGCGCGATCCGCAGCCGGCCGGCCTGGCTCAGGTGGTCCGGCGCGTCGTCGCCGAGGATCTCCAACGCCCGCTCCACCCGCGCGGCCGCCGCGACCGCGGCCCGGGCGGACCGGCGCAGGTTGGCGTCGTCGAAGTTGGCCAGCCGGTTCGCGGTGGCCCGGACCTCGCGGCGCATCCGCCGCTCCTCCCAGGCCATCATCGAGGTGTGTGCGCCCAACCGGGTGAGCAGCGCGGCGATCGCGTCGCCGTCCCGGACCAGCACCCGGTCGGCCCCGCGGACCTCCCGCGCCTTGGCCCCGATGCCCATCCGCCGGGCCGCGCCGACCAGGGCCAGCGCCGCCTCCGGTCCCGGGCAGGTGATCTCCAGGGACGCGCTGCGGCCCGGTTCGGTGAGCGATCCGTGGGCCAGGAACGCGCCCCGCCAGGCCGCCTCGGCGTCGCCCACGGAGCCGGCCACGATCTGCGGCGGCAGCCCGCGCACCGGCCGTCCCCGCTGGTCGATCAGCCCGGTCTGGCGGGCCAGCGAGTCGCCGCCGCCGACCACCCGCACCACGTACCGGGTGTTCTTGCGGATCCCGGTGGCCGCCAGCACCTGCACCTCGGCCGCGTGCCCGTACAGCTCGGCGATCTCCCGGCGGAGCCGGCGGGCGACCGCGCCGGTATCCAGTTCGGCCTCCACGATCACCCGGCCGGCCACGATGTGCAGCCCGCCGGCGAACCGGAGCATCGCCGACACCTCCGCCTTGCGGGCGGACACCTTGGTCACCGCCACCCGGCTCAGTTCGTCCTTCACCGAGCTCGTCATCGCCATCCGGGGCGCTCCCTGTGCTCTCGTACCCGCCCGCCTGCCCTGCTCACGTTCATTCCCCCCTCGCGCCGACCCGAACGTCCCGACCGCCACCCGCGGCCGCCCACCCCGGCACCGCCCGCTCCAGAACCACGGTCAGGGAGGCGGACAGGCCGGCCGGGTCGTGCCGGGCCGTGCCGGGAATCGCGACGTCGTGCAGGTCCAGATGCGCTCCCAGCCGGGTCGCCGCCGACGCCAACCGCTGCGGCAACGCCACCCGACCGCGGTCGGCCAGCACCGAATCGACCCGAAGCTCGGGAGCGTGTTCCGAGAGTACTTCCAGATGCTGCTCGGGCGAGAACCCTTCGGTCTCCCCCATCTGGGCGGCCAGGTTCAGCACGACCAGCTTGTGCGCGCGGCTGCCGATGATCGCCGCGGACAGGTCGGGCAGCATCAGGTGCGGGAGCACGCTGGTGAACCAGGAGCCGGGCCCGAGGGTGAGCAGGTCCGCCTCCTCGACGGCCTTGACCGCCTCGGGACAGGCGGCCGCGTCGGGCGGATCGAGCGCGACGGACCGGACCTGGCCCATCGTGCTGGCGACCGCGACCTGACCGCGGATCCGCCGGATCGCGGCGGGATCCTCGTCCAGCCCGGCGACGTCGGCCACGATGTCCAGCGGCTGGCCGGACATCGGCAGCACCCGCCCGCGGGCGCCCATGATCGCCCCGGCCGTGTCCAGCGCGGCCACCGGATCGCCGAGTACCTGGCTCAGCCCGACTAGTACCAGATTGCCGACCGGATGCCCGGCCAGCGCGCCCTCGCCGCGGAAGCGGTGCTGGAAGGTGGTGCTCCACACCGTGCCGGCGTCGTCCGGCGAGGCCAGCGCGGTGAGCGCCATCCGCAGGTCGCCGGGCGGCACGATGCCCGGCACCTCCCGGCGCAGCCGGCCGGACGAGCCGCCGTCGTCGGCGACCGTGACCACGGCGGTGATGTCGACGGGCAGCCGGACCAACGCCGACAGCATGACGTGCAGCCCGTGCCCGCCGCCCAGCGTGACCACCTTGGGTCGGCGGTCGCCGCCCACTACTCCCTGCCCAGGTCGCGGTGCACCACCTGGACCGCGAGCGTGTCCGAGTCGAGCCGGCGCCGCAGCTCCTCGGCGACGGCGACGCTGCGGTGCTTGCCGCCGGTGCAGCCGACGGCCAGGGTCAGGTAGCGCTTGCCCTCGCGCCGGTAGCCGGCGCTGATCAGGCCGATGAGATCGACGTACCGGTCCAGGAACTCGGTGGCGCCCTCCTGGGACAGCACGTAGTCGGACACCTCCTGCTCCAGGCCGGTGTGGTCGCGCAGCTCCGGGATCCAGTGCGGGTTGGGCAGGAAACGCATGTCGATGACCAGGTCCGCGTCCAGCGGCAGGCCGTACTTGAAGCCGAACGAGACCAGCGTCATGGACGCCCGCCGCTCCGGGGAGGCGTGCCCGAACGCCCGCTCGACCTCGGCCCGCAACTGGTGCACGGACAGTTCGGAGGTGTCGACGACGACGTCCGCCTCCTGCCGCAGCGGCTCCAGCACGGCCCGCTCGGCGGCCACCCCGTCGGCCAGCCGGCCGCCGCCCTGCAGCGGATGCTTGCGCCGGTTGGCTTCGTACCGGCGGATCAGCGCGGCGTCGCCGGCCTCCAGGTACAGCACCCGCGGGCGGTACCCCTTGGCGTCCAGGTCCTTGATGACGGCGGCCAGATCCTCGGTGAACGCCCGCGACCGGACGTCCAGCACGATCGCGATCCGGGTCACGTCGCCGCTCGTCCGGGAGCCGAGATCGACCATGGTGCTGATCAATTCGGGCGGCAGGTTGTCCACCACGAACCAGCCCATGTCCTCCAGGCACTTGGCCGCGGTGGACCGACCGGCCCCGGACAGGCCGGACACGATGGCCACCTGGATGATCGGTTGCGGGTCCGCTGCCCCCTCGGCAGCCGCATCGGCCGACGTCACGGCTCCCCCTCCGCTCGATGCCTGCGTCACGAACCGGTAACGGTATCGCCTGCCGTGCCGCCGGGCCCGGCCAGGGCGGCGACGATCGCCTCGGCCGTCCGCCGGCCCACCCCGGGGACCTGCTGGAGCTGCTCGACGTCGGCCCGGCGCAGTGCGGCGACCGAACCGAAGTGCCGGACCAGGGCCTTGCGCCGCACCTCACCCAGCCCGGGCACGTTGTCCAGCGCGGACACCGTCATCGACTTGGATCGCTTCGCCCGGTGATAGGTGATGGCGAACCGGTGCGCCTCGTCCCGCAGGCGTTGCAGCAGGTACAACGCCTCGCTGGTGCGGGGGAAGATGACCGGGTCCTCCTGGAACGGCAGCCACACCTCCTCCAGGCGTTTGGCCAGCCCGCACACCGTGACGTCGACGATGCCCAGCTCGGCCAGGACGGTCGCGGCCGCGTTCACCTGGGGGCCGCCGCCGTCGACGACCAGCAACTGCGGCGGGTAGGCGAAGCGGCGGACCCGGCCGGTGGTCGGGTCGATGCCGGCCGGCAATCCGGCCGGATCCGCGCCCGGCTGCCGGTCGTCGTCCGGGGCCGGTTCCGGCGCCCGCTCCATGGCCCGCTCCATGGCCCGGTCCGAGGCCTGTTCCGAGGCCTGTTCCTGTTCGGCCCGGACCTGGTAGGCGAACCGGCGGCGCACCACCTCGGCGATGGAGGCGACGTCGTCGCCGGGCCGGTCTCGGATGGCGAACCGCCGGTAGTCGCTGCGCTTGGGCAGGCCGTCCTCGAAGACGACCAGCGACGCGACCACGTCGGTGCCCTGGACGTGCGAGATGTCGATGCACTCGATCCGCAGCGGCGCGACGTCCATGCCCAGGGTGGCGCCCAGCTCGGACAGGGCCGCGGACCGGGCGGTCAGGTCGCCGGCCCGCTTGAGCCGGTGCCGGGTCAGCGCCTCCTTGGCGTTCCGGGCCACCGTCTCGGCCAGCGCCCGTTTGTCGCCGCGCTGGGCCACCCGCAGCGACACCCTGGAGCCGCGCAACCCGGACAGCCAGGCCACGAGTTCGTCGTGGGTGCCGGCGTCCTGGCTGGGCAGCACCGGCACCAGGATCTCCCGCGGGACGGCGCCGGCCGCCCCCTCCGCGGTGGGATCGGAGGCGAGATCGCCGTAGAACTGCAACAGGAAGTTCTCCACCAGGGAGGGCAACCCGTCGTCCCCCTCGCTCTCGGCGTCCACGTCCACGATCCAGCCGCGCTCGCCGCGCACCCGCCCGTCCCGGACGTGGAACAGCTGCACCGAGGCCAGCAGCTCGTCGGCGGCGATGCCGACCACGTCCGCGTCGGTGCCGTCGCCGAACACCACCGCCTGCTTCTCCACCGCCCGGCGCACCGCGGCCAGGTCGTCCCGCAGCCGGGCCGCCCGTTCGAAGTCCAGGTCGGCGGCCGCCGCGGCCATCTCCTTCTCCAGCCGGCGGATCAGCGGATCCGCCTTGCCGGCCATGAAGTCGCAGAACCCGTCGACGATCTGCCGGTGCTCGTCGGCACTGACCCGGCCCACGCACGGCGCCGAACACTTGCCGATGTAGCCGAGCAGGCAGGGCCGGCCGATCTGCTCGGACCGGCGGAACACCCCGGCCGAGCAGGTCCGGGCCGGGAAGACGCGCAGCAGCAGGTCCAGCGTCTCCCGGATGGCCCAGGCGTGCGCGTACGGGCCGAAGTAGCGGACGCCCTTGCGGTGGGCGCCGCGCATCACCTGCAGCCGCGGGTACTCCTCCCCCACCGTGACGGCCAGGAACGGGTACGACTTGTCGTCCCGGTAGCGGATGTTGAACCGCGGGTCGAACTCCTTGATCCAGTTGTATTCCAGCTGCAGCGCCTCGACCTCGGTGGTCACCACCGTCCACTCGACACTGCCGGCGCTGGTCACCATCTGCGCGGTCCGCGGGTGCAGGGCGGCGATGTCGGCGAAGTACGAGTTCAGCCGCTGCCGCAGGCTCTTGGCCTTGCCCACGTAGATGACCCGGCCCGTCGGATCGCGGAACTTGTAGACGCCGGGCGAGTCCGGGATCGTGCCGGGGGCGGGGCGGTAGGTCGAGGGGTCCGGCACACCGGCGAGGGTAATAGCATCGCGGGGTGTCCCGTCCCGTCCCGGTGCCCAAGAAGTCCGCCCGATCGCGCGGGTCGGGGCAACCGGTGCGCACCCCCGAGGAGCAGGCGACGGCCGACTTCACGGCCATGGTCCCGGTGCGCGGGCTGGTCGAGCCGCGCAATCCGGAGATGATCGAGATGCGCCGGTTCCCCCAGTCGCCGTCGCGCACCGACCTGGGCAAGTACATCACCGAGGACCTGGGCTTCCGGGTCGCCGTCGAGGACCTGGAGGGCATGACGTTCCTGCGGGTGGTGGGCACCGGCCTGCTGATCTACGAGAACGCGTGGAACGTCGCGGCGTTGAAGACGCAGGTGAACAGCTTCCTCAACGGCTCGCTGGCGCTGTACCGCGGGGTTCCGGTGTGGCACTACCACTTCGCGGATGCCTACAAGGGCGTGCTGACCCCGCACGGCGTCGGACCGCCCGACTTCACCACCGCCAAGTCGGCCTACATCCCCTGTGCCGACGACGCGGGCGTCTGCGGGGTCGCCGCCGTCGCCGCCAAGGGCGCCAGCAACCCCGGCAGCGAGGGTGGCCTGGAGACGTTGAAGGGGTTCAACGAGGACGATCCCGACCAGATCCGCGGGATCATCGCCAAGGTCGTGGTGAGCGCGAGCAGCGGCGACTCGATCGCCATCTTCAACACCGGCGAGACCCAGGTGCGCGGTCCGGTGAAGTGCACGACCCACAAGGTCTACCTGCAGAAGGACGCCGAGCCGGACCGGTTCGCCGGCAAGTAGCCCGCCCGGCCGCGCCCGTCATCCGGGCCGGTCCGTTTCAAACGTCGGGCGCCGGAGAAAAAGCCCACATCCGTTCGGCCGCGTCCGGCCGGCAGCTCCCGGCTAGGGTTCTGCTCGGAAGCGGGCGACCACCGTGCCGCTCCGCGCGGGCCGGGCCGACCGGCCATGGGTGACCGACCCACCGCAGGTACAGGCAGGAGCACCGATGGAGATCTGGCCGGGCCGTCCCTATCCGCTGGGGGCGACGTTCGACGGCACCGGGACGAACTTCGCGATCTTCAGCGAGGCGGCCACCGAGGTCGAGTTGTGCCTGATCGGCGAGCGCGGCGGGGAGACCCGGATCAAGCTGCCCGAGGTCGACGGCTACGTCTGGCACTGCTACCTGCCGACCGTGCAGCCGGGCCAGCGGTACGGCTACCGGGTACACGGCCCGTACGAGCCGCACCACGGGTCCCGCTGCAACCCGAACAAGCTGCTGCTCGACCCGTACGCGAAGGCGGTGTCCGGCGCGATCGACTGGGATCCGGCGCTGTTCGGTTACGACATGGGCGACCCGGACAGCCGCAACGACGCCGACTCCGGACCGCACATGATGCACGGGGTCGTCATCAACCCGTTCTTCGACTGGACCGGCGACCGGCTGCTGAAGATCCCGTACGCGGACAGCATCATCTACGAGGCCCACGTCAAGGGCCTGACCATGATGCATCCCGAGGTGCCCGCCAGCCAGCGCGGCACCTACGCCGGGGTGGCCCACCCGGCGGTCATCGATCACCTGCAGCGGTTGGGGGTCACCGCCATCGAGCTGATGCCGGTGCACCAGTTCGTCAACGACAGCACGCTGATCGACCAGGGCCTTTCGAACTACTGGGGCTACAACACCATCGGCTTCTTCGCCCCGCAGAACACCTACAGCGCGTTCGGCGAGCGCGGCCAGCAGGTGCAGGAATTCAAGGCGATGGTCAAGTCGCTGCACTCCGCCGGCATCGAGGTCATCCTGGACGTCGTCTACAACCACACCGCCGAGGGCAACCACCTGGGCCCGACCCTGTCTTTCAAGGGCATCGACAACGGCGCCTACTACCGGTTGGTCGAGGACGACAAGCAGTACTACATGGACTACACCGGCACCGGGAACTCCTTCAACGTGCGGCACCCGCACTCGCTGCAGCTGATCATGGACTCGCTGCGCTACTGGGTGACCGAGATGCACGTCGACGGCTTCCGTTTCGACCTGGCCGCGACGCTGGCCCGGGAGTTCTACGACGTCGACCGGCTGTCCACCTTCTTCGAACTCGTGCAGCAGGACCCGGTGGTCTCCCAGGTCAAGCTGATCGCCGAGCCCTGGGACATCGGCCCCGGCGGCTATCAGGTCGGCAACTTCCCGCCGCAGTGGACCGAGTGGAACGGCAAATACCGGGACACGGTTCGCGACTTCTGGCGCGGCGAGCCCGCCACCCTGGGCGAATTCGCCTCCCGGCTGACCGGATCGGCCGACCTGTACGAGTACTCGGGCCGCCGGCCGGTCGCATCCATCAACTTCGTCATCGCGCACGACGGGTTCACCCTGCGGGACCTGGTGTCCTACAACGAGAAGCACAACGAGGCGAACGGCGAGGGCAACCGGGACGGCGAGTCGCACAACCGGTCCTGGAACTGCGGGGTGGAGGGCCCGACCGACGACCCGGACGTGCTGGCGTTGCGGGCCCGGCAGCAACGCAACTTCCTGGCCACCCTGCTGCTGTCCCAGGGCGTCCCGATGATCGCGCACGGCGACGAACTCGGCCGCACCCAGCTGGGCAACAACAACGTCTACTGCCAGGACGACGAGCTCAGCTGGATGCACTGGCTGGAGGCGGACGAGGCGCTGATCGAGTTCACCGCGTCGGTGACCCGGCTGCGCCGGCAGCACCCGACGTTCCGGCGGCGCCGGTTCTTCGACGGCCGGCCGGTCGGCCACGCGGCCGGCGAGCCGCTGCCGGACATCGTCTGGATGACCCCCGGCGGCACGCTGATGAAGCCGGAGGACTGGGACGCCGGATTCGGCCGGTCGGTCGGGATGTTCCTGAACGGCAACGGGATCCGCGGCACCGACACCCGCGGCCAGCGGGTGGTCGACGACTCGTTCCTGCTGCTGTTCAACGCGCACGACGAGGGCATGGACTGGGTGCTGCCGCCGGAGGAATTCGCGCCGGCCTGGCGGCTGGTCATCGACACCTCGGGCGTGCCCGAGCATCTCGACGCGATCCCGGGCGGCGGGAGCGTCCCGGTGGCCAGCAAGGGGCTGGTCGTGCTGCAGGCGCTGGCCGCGGTCTCCGAGCCCGTCTCCACCGGCCAGCCCGCGGCGGCGGTGCCGACGGTCGCCCCGGTGCCGGTGCCGATGCGACCCGAGGCGCTGCCCGGCGACGACTCGGCCCCGGCCCCGGAGTCGCGCGCCGGCAGCCAGATCCCGGACGCCTCGCCGGGCGAGGCGGCCCCGGCGCCCGAGCCCCCGGCCCGCAAGCCGCGGCGGAAGAAGTCGTCGGGGTGAGCGGGTTGACCGCGCCCGGGCCGGCCGTCCCGGTCTCCACCTACCGGCTGCAGGTCACCGCCGACTGGACCCTGTCCGACGCGGCCGATCTGGTGCCGTACCTGACCGCGCTGGGCGTCGACTGGGTGTACCTGTCGCCGATCCTGGCCGCCGAGGCCGGCTCCGGGCACGGCTACGACGTCGTCGACCACGGTGAGGTGGATCCCGATCGCGGCGGCGATCCGGGGTTGCGGCGGGTCGCCGAGGCGGCCCACGGCGCCGGGCACGGGGTGCTCGTCGACATCGTGCCCAACCACGTCGGGATCGCCACCCCGGAGGCGTCGGTGTGGTGGTGGGACGTGCTCACCCACGGCCGGCAGTCCCCCTACGCCGACTACTTCGACATCGAGTGGGCGGTCGCCGGCGACAAGGTGCGGCTGCCCATCCTGGGGGACGGCGAGAACGAGCTCGACCAGCTGCGGGTCGAGGACGGCGCCCTGTGGTACTACGACCGGCGGCTGCCCATCGCCCCCGGTACCGGCGCCGGCACCCCGCGAGAGGTGCTGTCCCGCCAGCACTACGAGCTGATGAACTACCGGCGTGCGGACACCGAACTGAACTACCGGCGGTTCTTCGTGGTCAACGACCTGGCCGCGATCCGGGTCGAGCGGCCCGAGGTCTTCGCCGCGTCGCACGCCGAGATCGGCCGCTGGCTCGCCCAGGGCTGGGTGGACGGCCTGCGGATCGACCACCCGGACGGGTTGGCCGACCCGGGCCGGTACCTGGACGACCTGGCCGAGCTGACCGGCGGCCGGTACGTGCTGGTCGAGAAGATCCTGGAGGGCGACGAGACGCTGCCCGCGTCCTGGGCGTGCGCCGGCACCACCGGCTACGACGCGCTGGCCGCGCTGGATCGGCTGTTCGTCGACCCGGCCGGGCAGCCGGCGCTGGACGTGCTGGACACCCAGCTGCGCGGCGGGCTGGTGGTCGACTGGACGGCGATGACCCGGGGCACGAAGCGGGCGGTCGCCGACGGGCTGCTGCGCTCCGAGGTGCTGCGACTGGCCCGGCTGGTGCCCGACGTCGCGGACGCCGACGACGGCGTGGCCGAACTGCTCGCCTCGCTGTCGGTCTACCGCACCTACCTGCCGATCGGGGCCGACCACCTCACCGAGGCGGTGGCCCGGGCCGGCACGGCGCGGCCCGAGCTGGCCGGCACGCTGGCCGAGCTGGACCGGCGGCTGCGGGAGGTCGGCACCGAGTTCTCCACCCGCTTCCAGCAGACGTCGGGCATGGTGATGGCCAAGGGCGTGGAGGACTGCGCGTTCTACCGGTGGAGCCGGCTGACCAGCCTGACCGAGGTGGGCGGCGAGCCCGCCGACTTCGCGCTGACCCCGGCCGACCTGCACGATCTGCACGCCCGCCGGCTGACCCAGTCGCCGGCCGCCATGACCGCGCTGTCCACCCACGACACCAAGCGGTCCGAGGACGTGCGGGCCCGCATCTCGGTCCTCTCCGAGCTGCCGCGGGAGTGGGCGGCCGCGGTGCGCCGGTGGAACCGGCTGGCGCCGCTGCCGGACGGCGCGCTGGCCAACCTGCTGTGGCAGTCGGTGGTCGGCGCCTGGCCGATCGAGCGGGACCGGCTGCACGCGTACGCGGAGAAGGCGGCCCGGGAGGCGGGCGTGTCCACCGCCTGGATCGACCCGGACGCGGCGTTCGAGCAGCGACTGCACGCCCTGGTCGACGCCGTCTTCGACGACGCCGACCTGCACGCCGACCTCGGCGCGTTCGCCGATCGGATCACCGACCCCGGACGGTCGAACTCGTTGTCGGCCAAGCTGATTCAGCTGCTCGCCCCCGGAGTGCCGGACGTCTACCAGGGCACCGAGCTGTGGGACCTGTCGCTGGTCGACCCGGACAATCGGCGCCGCGTGGACTATCCGGCCCGGGTCGAGCTGCTGCGGCGGATCGACGAAGGCTGGTTGCCGCCGGTGGACGGGACCGGCGCGGTCAAGCTGCTGGTGACCGGCCGGGCGTTACGGCTGCGCCGGGACCGGCCCGAGCTGTTCACCCTGTACGCCCCGGTGGCCGCCGACGGCGCCGCGGCCGACCACGTCTTCGCCTTCGACCGGGGCGGCGTGCTGGCCGTCGCGACCCGGCTGCCGGTCGGCCTGGCGGCCGCCGGCGGCTGGCGGGACACCGTGCTGCACCTGCCGCCCGGCGACTGGCACGACCGGCTGACCGGCCGGCCCGCCGGCGGCGAGCACGTCGACGTCGCCGGCCTGCTGGACACCTACCCGGTGGCCCTGCTGGTCCGGGAGGGCTGATCGGCATGCGGGTCTGGGCGCCGCGGGCGGAGACGGTGGCACTCGTCGCCGGTGATACCGACCATCCGATGACCGCCGCCGGCGGCGGCTGGTGGGTCGTCGACGATCCGGACGGGCTGCGGGACTACGGGTTCCGGCTGGACGGCGACGAGACCGTGCGGCCCGATCCACGGTCCCGCTGGCAGCCGGACGGGGTCGACGGCCTCTCCCGGGTCTTCGACCCGGCTGAGCACGAGTGGGGCGACACCGCGTGGACCGGCCGGCGGCTGGCCGGGTCGATCGTCTACGAGTTGCACGTCGGCACGTTCACCCGCGCGGGCACCCTGGACGCCGCGGTCGACAAGCTCGACCACCTGGTGTCGCTGGGCGTGGACATGGTGGAGCTGTTGCCGGTCAACGCGTTCGCCGGCACCCACAACTGGGGCTACGACGGCGTGCTGTGGTTCGCGGTGCAGGACAGCTACGGCGGGCCGCGCGCCTACCAGCGGTTCGTCGACGCCTGCCACCGGCGCGGGCTCGGCGTCATCCAGGACGTCGTCTACAACCACCTCGGCGCCGGCGGCAACCACATCCCCTTGTTCGGGCCGTATCTCAATCCGACCGCGGGCGGCAGCCCGTGGGGCGACAGCATCAACCTGGACGGTCCGGACTCGGGCGAGGTGCGCCGGTACATCCTGGACAACGTCGTCATGTGGCTTCAGGACTACCACGTCGACGGGTTGCGGCTGGATGCCGTGCACGCGCTGAACGACAGTCAGGCCACCCACCTGCTGGAGGACATCGCCAAGCGGGTGGACGCGCTGGCCCCGCACGTGCGGCGGCCGCTGTCGCTGATCGCCGAGTCCGACCTGAACGACCCGAAGCTGATCACCCCCCGGGAGGCCGGCGGCTACGGGCTGACCGCCCAGTGGAGCGACGACTTCCACCACGTGCTGCACGTCGCACTGACCGACGAGAAGGACGGCTACTACGCCGATTTCGGCCGGATGTCGGACATCGCCAAGGTGCTGACCAAGGGCTTTTTCCACGACGGGACGTTCTCCAGCTTCCGCGGTCGCGACCACGGCCGGCCGGTGGACACCCTGATCACCCCGGCCTGGCGGCTGCTGGGGTACTCGCAGAACCACGACCAGGTCGGCAACCGGGCCGCCGGCGACCGGCTCACCGCGACGCTGTCCTGGGACGACCTGGCGATCGCCGCGGTGCTGGTGCTGACCGCCCCGTTCACCCCGATGCTGTTCATGGGCGAGGAATGGGCGGCGTCCACCCCGTGGCAGTTCTTCACCTCGCACACCGACCAGTTCCTGGCCGACGCCACCCGGGACGGACGGCTGGAGGAGTTCGCCCGGATGGGCTGGGACCGGGATCTGGTGCCCGACCCGCAGGCGGAATCGACGTTCCTGGACTCGAAGCTGGACTGGTCCGAGCCGGCCTCGGGCGAACACGCCCGGATGCTCGCGTTGTACCGGGAGCTGATCGCACTGCGCCGGGCCCGGGCCGAGCTGACCGACCCGTGGTTCAGCTCGGTCGACGTGACCTGCGACGACGAGCAGCGCTGGCTGCTGATGAACCGGTCCGGGGTGCGGGTCGCGGTCAACCTGGCCGACGCCGAACGGGCGATCCCGCTCGGCGCGCCGCCCGGCGAGATCCTGCTGGCCACCCGCGGCGGCGCGTCGTTCGACGGCGACACGCTGACCCTCCCCCCGCACGCCGCGCTCGTCCTCGCTCCCCGCCCACCTGACCCCCACCCCGGCTGACCCTGCCCCCGCCCCACCTGAACCGCGCGGATCAACTTCCCCGGCGCGGCCGAAGTGGTTGACTACTGTCCCACCCGTCACAAACGGTGCCGGTTGATCCGCGCGGGCGTAGTTGATCCGCGCGGTGGCCGGGGCCGCGGCCCGTGGCGGGGTCACGAAGACGCGAACGCCGGGAGGCAGCACGATGGCCGAACTGTCCTACAGCGCCACCGCCACCGCCTGGGGCGGCCGGATGGGCCGGGTGGCCACGTCCGACGGCCGGCTCGACTACAACCTGTCGGTGCCCGAGGGCATGGGCGGGGACGGGGGTGACGGCACCAACCCCGAGCAGCTGTTCGCCTGCGGCTACGCCGCCTGCTTCCACAACGCGCTGCGCGCGGTCGCCCGCAAACGCAAGGTCGACGTGACCGACTCGGCCGTCTCGGTCACCGTGCACATCGGCGGCACCCTGGCCGACGGCTACCGGCTGTCCGTCACCATCGAGGCCGAGATGCCCGGTGTGGACCGGGAAACCGCGCAGCAGGTGCTGGACGGCGCGCACGATCGGTGCCCGTACAGCCGGGCGCTGCGGGGCGATCACGACTTGAGGCTGGTGCTGGTCGACTCCTGAAACCCACCCGGGGTTGGCTCACAGACCCCAGCTGCGGGCCAGATCCCAGGCGCGATCGATCAGGTCCGGTTCGGCCGGCACGCCGCCGCTACCGGAGCCGGGTGTCGCTCCCCCGCCGGCGATCCGCCGCAGCAGCCAGTTGACGAACTCGACGGCGACGTCGCCGGCCGCGGCGGGCAGGGTCGGGATGATCTGTGGCAGCACGTCGGGGCCGTAGCGGCTGCCCATGTACCAGCGGCCGAAGTCGCGGAACTTGGCGGCCATCGACGCCTCCACCACCGCCCGGTTGGTCAGCGTGGCCCCGGTGAACGTGCCCCCGACCATCTGCAGGAACTTCAGGGCGCGGTCGCTGGTCGCGCCGGCGGCGATGAAGTAGGTGGCCAGCGCGTCGGCGACCCCACCGCCCGGCGGCACCGCCATCGCGCCCGGTCCGGTGGCCCCGGGAGCTGCCCCGACGACGTAGGCGGCGACGTCCCCCTCGAGGTTGGAATCGGCGCCGTAGTCGGTGCCCCGGGTGCCGGTGAAGTAGGTGCTCGCCGGGGTGGCCGGGGCGGTGGCCCGGCGGCGGGCCAGCTGACCGGACGCGCCGCCGAGATCGCCGACCCAGGTGGTGATCTCCAGCCCGGTCGCGCCCTGGGTGGGTACCGGCACGTTGCGGGACGGCCAGCTCGCCCGGGCGTTCAGCCCGATGATCAGGTGACCGACGTCGACCTTGCCGAGCTTGGGATGGGCGACGTCCTGGCTCTTCTTGAGCGCCGAGAACAGCGACGCGCCCAGCAGCGGGCGGGGATCGGTACCCGCCCCGGCCCGTGATGTGTAGACCTGGAATGCCAGATTTCGCGCGCCGGACTTCTCCGTGTCGAAGTCCAGACTCCAATCGGTGCCGTAGTAGATCCCGCTGAGCACCTGGATGTGCTGGTCGACCGAGCTCACCCCACCGGCGGTCAGCCGCGCCTCGGCCTCCCGGACCAGGGTGATGTAGGCCGCTGCGGTTCCGGCGGGGGCGAACGAACCACCCGGGCCGGTCGGTGCGCCGCCGGACGGGGGCTTGGTCTTCTTCTGCCTCTGCACGGACGGGGCATCGGTCCGTAGCAGGCTCCGCACCGCGCTGTTGCCCGCGGTGCGCTGCAGATCCAGCATCGCATGATCGCTGCGCCGGTCCCCGGGCGTCACGGTGGGGTGACGCGGGGTCGGCGTGGCCTGATCGTGCCCTGGATCCTGCCGTGAGGCGTGCACCTCCGGTATCCGACCGTATTGGTTGCAGGGGTGTCAATGTCCGGGAGGGCAGTGTCGTTGCCCGCGCGGGCAACGATTGCCCCGACCCGCGCCGGGGAACCTCGCCGCGGTGAGCGAAACCAGACGGCGGTGGCTGTTCGGCGACCAGCTCGGCCCGCACTTCCTGGACTCCCCCGACCAGCCGGTGCTGCTGGTCGAGTCGCGCACGGCGTTCGCCCGCCACCGGTTGCACCGGCAGAAGGCGCACCTGGTGCTGTCCGCGATCCGGCACCGGGCGGCCGAACTGGGCGACCGGTGCGAGTTCCGGGCGGTCGCCGGCTACGCCGACGCGGTCCGGGGCCGGGCGCTCTCGGTCTGCCACCCGACCAGCCGGGGGGCCCTCGGCTTCGTCGACAGGCTGCCCGACGTCGACATCCGGCCCGCCCGCGGCTTCGTCACCACGATGGACGACTTCGCCTCCTGGGCCGACGGTCGCGGCCGACGGCGGCTGCTGATGGAGGACCACTACCGGCTCGCCCGGCGGCGGCACGGCGTGCTGATGGACGGCGACGAACCGGCCGGCGGGCGGTGGAACTTCGACCACGAGAACCGTGAGCCGCCACCGAAGCCCGGTCGCCGGTCCACGGACCGGTCGACGCTGGGTGTTCCGGAGCCGTGGTGGCCGGACGAGGACGAGATCGACGAACGGGTGCGGCACGACCTGGACCGGTGGGAGCGCGACGGCGACGTGGCGTTCGTCGGCCGGGACGGCCCGCGCCGGTTCGCCGCCACCCGCGACGAGGCGCTGCGGGCGTTGGAACACTTCGTCACCGAGCGGCTGCCGGCCTTCGGCCGGTACGAGGACGCCATGCTCGCCGGCGACGCGTGGATGGCCCACTCGCTGCTGTCCGCCCCGCTGAACCTCGGCCTGCTCGACCCGCTGGAGGTGATCCACCGGATCGAGGACGTCCACCGGTTCGGCGACGCGCCGATCGCCGCCGCCGAGGGCGCGGTCCGGCAGATCCTGGGTTGGCGCGATTACGTGTGGCACCTGTACTGGTACCTGGGACCGCGGTACCTCCGGCACAACGCGCTGCGGGCCCGCCGGTCCATCCCGGACTGGTTCGCCGACCTGGACGCCGACGCGGTCGAGGCCCGGTGCCTGTCCGGGGTGCTGGCCGACCTGCGCGACCACGGCTGGGTGCACCACATACCGCGCCTGATGGTGCTGGGAAACTATGCGCTGCAACGGGGTTGGCAGCCGGCCGAGCTGACCGACTGGTTCCGTCGCTCGTTCGTGGACGGCTACGAGTGGGTGATGGCGGCCAACGTCGTCGGCATGTCCCAGTACGCCGACGGCGGCCGGATCACCACCAAGCCGTACGCCGCCGGCGGCGCCTACATCAACCGGATGAGCGACTACTGCGGCTCCTGCCGGTACCGGCCGTCGGTCCGGGTCGGCGACCGGGCCTGCCCGTTCACCGCCGGCTACTGGGCGTTCCTGGACCGGCACCGGGCCGACCTCGACGGCAATCAGCGGATGGCCCAGCCGCTGCGCGGGCTGGACCGGCTCGGCGACCTGCAGCCGCTGCTCGACCAGGAACGGCGGCGCGGCAACGCGGCGCACTGAGCCACGGCGCCATCGAGCGGCCGGCCCGCCTGACATGTCCGTTGCGTCCGGCTCGTCCGTGCGGTACAGGTGGATGGGGTCGAGTTCGAGGGTGCCGTGAACGAGAAATCCGAGGTCGCGCCGGCGCACGAGGCGCTGGCCCGGCACGACTGGAGCCGGGCCCGTGACCTGTTCCTCACCGTCCGGGACCGGCCGCTGACCGCGGACGACAGTGACGGCCCGGCGCAACGAATACGCCAGGTTCGGCCGGGGCCGCGGTCGCTCTGGACGCGGCCACCGATGCGTTCGCCCGGCTGGGCGCCGCGCCAGACCCGGCCGGGGCCCGGCGACGGGTAGCCGGAGCCGGACGGCCGGAATGGGTCATCCGACCCATCGGTCACCACCGGATGGGGCGATCCGCCCGATGACGGAGCCGGCCGTCCGGTTCTACCGTCGAGGCGGTTGCCGCTTCGGGAACCGCGGGACGAGGAAGGGAATCGACAGTGACGACAACGACGACACCGATGACGGAACCGGAACCGGATGCCGACGCCCGCGCGTTCGCCGGCCGCCTGCTGGACGCCTACACCGGCGCCCTGGTCAGCGCGATGATCGACATCGGCCAGCGCACCGGCCTTTTCGAGGCGGCCGCCCGGGGTCCGGCGACCAGTGCGGAGCTGGCCGGCCGGGCCGGGCTGCACGAACGGTACGTGCGGGAATGGCTCGGATCGATGGTGAGCAGCGGCATCGTCGACTACGACCCGACCCTGCGGACCTACCGGCTCCCGGCCGCCCACGCCGCCTGCCTGACCGGGACCGGTCCGGACAACCTGGCGCCGATGAGCCGGTTCAACACGCACCTCACCGAGCACGTCGGCGACGTGGCGCGGGCGTTCCGGGAGGGCGGCGGGGTGCCGTACGCCGCGTACCAGCCCGACTTCACCGACGTCATGGACGCCGCCAGCCGCGGCGGCTTCGACGGCGAACTGGTCGACGGGTGGCTGCCGCTGGTCCCCGGGCTGACCGAATCCCTGGCCGCCGGCGCCCGGGTGGCCGACGTGGCCTGCGGCTCCGGGCACGCGCTGGTCGTGCTCGGCCGGGCCTTTCCCCGGTCGACCTTCGTCGGCTACGACCGGTCGGTCGAGGCGATCGCCCGGGCCCGCGCCGAGGCCGCCGCGGCGGGGCTGACCAACGTCGACTACCGGGTGCAGGACGTCGCCCGGCTGCCGGTGGACGGCTCCTTCGACGTCGTCTTCGTGTTCGACGCGATCCACGACCAGGTGGCGCCGCAGGCCGTGCTGGACGGCATCTTCCGCGCGCTCGCGCCGGGCGGCCGGTTCGTCATGAAGGAACCGCGGGTGTCCAGCAACCTGGAGGACAACGTCGGCAACCCGATGGCGCCCGTCGTCTACGCGATCAGCACCCTGCACTGCCTGACCGTGTCGCTGGCCGAGGGCGGCGCCGGCCTGGGCACCGCCTGGGGTGAGCAGCTGGCGCGAAAGATGCTGGCCGCGGCCGGCTTCGGCGACGTCGCCGTGCACGACGTGCCGGCCGACCCGATGGACGCGATCTTCGTCACGACCCGGCCCGCGTCCGGGTGACCACGGTCGGGCGATCAGCTCGACGGACCGCGGGGCGCGGTCGACCCGCCGCCGGGCCCGGCGGGCGACCCCGGCCACCCGGACCGGGTCACCTGTCGCCCGCGCAGGTCGACTGCCAGGGCTCGCCGGGCCGGATCGCCGCGAACTCGTCGGCGCTCAGGTCCCGGTTGGCGACCTGACAGGCCTGACGGAGCCAGGCGGACGGGTCGACGACGAAGGTGACGACGGCGCCGTCCTGGTGCACGACCCGCAGGGTGCTGCCGTCCGGGTCGAAACTCACCGATCCCCAGCCGTGCCCGTCGCTGATCGGCCGGCCCAGCGGCTGCCAACCGGCGGTGTCCCACAGCAGCAGGTCGCCGTCGGTGCCCAGGCTGGCCAGGTAGTCGCCGTCCGGGCTGGTCGCCAGGCCCATCACGAAGCCGCCGGTGGTCAGCCGGC
Source organism: Nakamurella sp. (assembly GCA_039812105.1). Taxonomy (GTDB): domain Bacteria; phylum Actinomycetota; class Actinomycetes; order Mycobacteriales; family Nakamurellaceae; genus Nakamurella. The sequence goes on along the minus strand of JBDHZW010000021.1, from coordinate 1,794 downwards.
GGGGCACCAGCGGGCTCAGGTCGGTCGCCGAGAGCACGTGCAGGTAGCCGCCGTTGGTGCCCAGCAGCACTGCCGCGCCGTCCGCGCCGAACGCCGCCGCGGTGACCAGATCCGGTTCGTCGAAGGTGGTCTCGGCCACCAGTGCGCCGGTCGCGGCGTCCAGCACCTGCGCGCCGTCGACGGTGCCGACCAGTACCCGCGACCCGTCCGGCGACACCGCCACCGTCTGGGTGGCCTCCCGTTGCGGGAACTGCTCGTGCGGCACCGGTCCCCATTCGACCTGCCCGGTGGCCAGGTCGAGCCGCACCGTGCCCCGCATGCCGTTGACCAGCACCGACCGCCCGTCGGCGGTCGCCGCCAACCCGACGGGCGGCTCGGACAGCCGGTACCACCGGACGAGCTCGCCGGTGCCGGTGTCCCAGCCGGCCAGGTAGCCGACGCTCTCGTCGGCCCAGTCGACGACGGCGCCGTCGATCTCCGGGTACCGGACGACGCCGGCCAGGGCGGTGCCGCCGTCCGGGGTGATGGCGATCGACGTCGGGTCGCACCAGCGGCAGTCGGCCGGCAGCTCCAGAACGGGGTGGTCCGCCCGGCCCGTCCGCGGATCGACCACCGAGGCGGTGTTGAACTCGCCGAACACGGCGGCCAGACCGGCGGTCACCCGGCCGTCGGCGGACCGGTCGCCCAACCACACCCGCGCGTCGCCGGCGACGGTCTTCAGTAGCCCACGCTGCCCGGTGCGGTCCCAGGCGATCGCCGAACCGTCCCGGCCGGCCGTCCACAGCATGTCCCGGGCGGGCCCGGCGTAGCCGATGTCCATCACCGCGCCGTTGTGCCCGGACAGCTCACGGCGCAGGTCGCCGGTGTGCCCGTCGCGCAGCTGCAGGGTGTCGCCGTCGCCGACCGCCAGTTCCGAGCCGTCCGGCGAGAACGTGAGGCCGATCGGCGTGGCCACCGGGATCGGCGGACCGAGCGGGGTGCCGGTCAGGTCGTGCAACCGGATCGACCGGTGGCTCGGGTCGGTGCCGTCCGCCGCGACCAGCACGCCGGCGGAGGATGCCGCGTGCACCGACGCGACTCCGGGCAGCGGGGTGACGGTGCCGGCCGCGGGGTCGTAGACGGCGGTGCGGTCGGCGTCGGCGACGCTCACCCGGCCGTCCGGCCAGACGGTCAGGAAGTCGGGTCGGAAGCCGGACAGCTCGGCCGGCCACGGCAGCTGCGTCTGGACGGCGCCGGTGTCGCCGTCGCCGACCACCACCCCGCCGGACCCGGCGAGCACCCACCGGCCGTCGGGCAGCCACCCGGCGCCGAACCCCAGTTCGTTGCCGGCGGGTGCCGGCGTCGACCACACCGGCGCGCCGTCGGCCGGGCCGATCAGCTGGATCTGCTGGGTGCCGGCCCAGGACGAGGTGAGCACGCCGCGCCCGGCGGGGTCGGGGGCGAGCGTGGCGGACAGCGTCGCCTGCGCCGCGGTCCAGCGGGGGGCGCCGGTCAGCGCGTCGACCGCGCGGAGCACCGGCTCGTTCTCGGCCAGGTACACGGTCGAACCGTCCGGGCTGACCGCGGCGCGCAGGAACCGGCCGTCCGCGTGCACCTGGGTGACGATCTGCGGGGACCGGCCGAGCAGGCTCAGCAGGGCACCGTAGGTCTCCGGCCCGGGTTCGGCGTGCACCGCCTCCACGGCGGACAGCAGGCCCAGGTCCAGGTGCTGCTCGGTCGCCGCCTGCGCGGCCAGCCGGCGGGCCTGCGCGGACGCGGTCGCCGCCTCGGCCCGGCGTTGCGCGGCGATCGCCG
>JBDHZW010000020.1:0-32698 GCA_039812105.1 Nakamurella sp. | reverse complement strand
GAGGACGCCTGGCAGTACCTGTACCGCGGGGTGTACTGGCGGCGCGGTCCGGTCACCATGGCCGCCATCGGCGCCGTCGACGTCGCGCTGTGGGACATCAAGGGCAAGGTGACCGGGCAACCGGTCTACCAGCTGCTCGGCGGCGCGGTCCGGGACCGCATCCTGTCCTACACGCACGCCACCGGCTGGGACGTGCCGGCCCTGCTGGACAACATCGACGCCCAGCTCGCTCGCGGCTTCCGCGCGGTTCGCGCGCAGACCGGCGTGCCCGGCCTGGACATCGTGTACGGGGTCACCCGGGACGGCGCCGCCTACGAGCCGGCCGGCCGCGGCGCCGCGCCCACCGAGGAGGTCTGGGACACCGACGCCTACCTGCGGTACGCGCCGACCGCGCTGGCCGAAGCCCGCGCTCATGTGGGCCCGGAGATCAAGCTGTTGCACGATGCGCACCACCGGCTCAACCCCAACCAGGCCGCCCGGCTGGGTCGCTCGCTGGAGGACGTCGACCTGTTCTGGCTGGAGGACGTCACCCCGGCCGAGAACCAGGAGGTGCTGCGCCGGGTACGGGCCGCCACCACCGTGCCGCTGGCCATCGGCGAGGTGTTCAACACGGTCTGGGAGTTCCAGACGCTGATCACCGAGCAACTCATCGACTTCGTCCGGGCCGCGGTGTCGCACGCCGGCGGGATCAGCCCGCTGCGCCGGATCGCCGCGCTGGCCGACGTGTGGCAGATCCGGCTCGCCCCGCACGGCCCGTCGGACGTCTCGCCGATCAGCCTGGGGGCCAGCACCCATCTGGGCCTGGCCACCCCCAACTTCGCCATCCAGGAGTACATGGGCTACCCCGACCTGGTGCACGAGGTGTTCCCGCACGCCTGGAGCTACGCCGACGGCCACCTGCACCCCGGCGAGACCCCCGGCACCGGCGTCGGTCTCGACGAGAAGCTGGCCGCCCGATTCCCCTACCAACCCGCCTACCTGCCGGTCGCCCGCCGCCGGGACGGCTCGATGACGGACTGGTGACCACCGTGACCACAGCGACCCCCCTTCCCCGCCTCACCGCCGGCACCACCCCCGCCGACGCACTGCTGCACCGCCGCGGACCGCTGTCGACCGGCATCGTGCACCTGGGCCTGGGCAACTTCCACCGCGCCCACCAGGCCGTCTACACGGCCCGGGCGCTGGCCGCGCAGGACGGCCCCTGGGGCATCCTCGGCGTGGCCAGCCGCTCGGCCGCGGTGGCGGACGCCCTGCGGCAGCAGGACTTCCGGTACTGCACCGTGCAGATCGCCCCGGACGGAACCGAATTGAGCATTCCCGCGGTGCACACCGGCGTCCTGGTCGGTGCCGACCGGCCGGACGGCGTGCTGGACGCCATCGCCGCGCCCGGCACCCGGATCGTCACCCTCACCGTCACCGAGCACGGTTACACCTACTCCCCGGCCACCCACCGGCTGGACGTCGACAACCCCGCGGTGGTGGCCGATCTGGCCGGTGGATCACCCGTCACCACGATCGGGCAGATCGCCCGCGGCCTGCAGCGCCGGGCCCGCGCCGGTGGCGCCCCGATCACCGTGCTGTCCTGCGACAACCTCACCGGCAACGGCGATCACACCCGCCGGCTGGTCGGCGAGTTCGTCGAGGCGCTGCCCTCCGCCGAACGGGAGGACCTGGCCGCCTATCTGGCCTCTTCGGTGACCTTCCCGAACTGCATGGTCGACCGGATCGTGCCGGCCACCACCGACACCTACCGCCGGGCGGTCGCCGACCGGTTCGGCCTGCGGGACGAGATCCCGGTGCCGGCCGAGCCGTTCACCATGTGGGTGCTGGAGGACGACTTCGCCGCCGGCCGCCCGGCGTGGGAGCACGGTGGGGCGATCTTCAGCGACGACGTGGAATCCTACGAGCTGCTCAAGCTCCGGCTGCTCAACGGAACCCACTCGCTGATCGCCTATCTCGGGGCGCTGGACGGCCGGGCGATCATCCCCGACGCGACCGCCCGGCCGTTCATCGCCGGCGCCGCCCGCACCGTGCTGTACGACGATTACCTGCCGTCGGTGACCGTGCCGGCCGATGTCGACCTCGACGCCTACGTCGGCCAGCTGTTCGAGCGGTGGTCCAACACCGCGCTCGGCCACGGCACCCACCAGGTCGGCTCCGACGGCTCGGTCAAGCTCGCCCAACGCATCCCCGAGCCGGCCCGGCTGCACCTGGACCGCGGCCGGATGCCGCACCACCTGGCCCTGACGGTGGCCGCCTACCTGCAGTGCATCGCGCCGCCCGCCGGCTTCGATCCCGGCCGGTACGCCGCGGCCATGACCGACCCGGCCCGGACCGGACTGGCCGCGCTGGCCGACGCCCATCCGGCGCCCGGCCCGTTCGTCCGGGCGGTCCTGGACACCGGGCTGCTGGGCCTGGACCTGGCCGGCCGGGACGACTTCGTGGGCCGGATCGCCGAGTTCCGCGGCATCCTCACCGAGCACGGCCCCGCCGCCGCCGCGGCCGAGGCCGAGGCCGACCTCGGCGTCCCCGCCTGACCTCGCAATCAGACTGGAAACAAGGGAGTTTCACCCATGACCCTGCTGGCCGACCCCGCCGCCACGCTGCCAACGGTCACCCGCGCCGCCGTCCTGCACGGGGCCGGCGACCTGCGGACCACCGACCTCGATGTCCCCGTCCTCGGCCCGACCGACCTGCTCGTCCGGGTTGCTGCCGTCGGCGTCTGCGGATCCGACATGCACTACTTCGCCAATGGCCGCAACGGCACCAACGTGCTGCGGCAACCGACCGTGCTGGGCCACGAGGCCGCCGGCGTGGTCGTCGCCGCCGGGACGGCGGCGTCCGTACCGGTCGGCTCGAACGTCGCCGTCGAGCCGGCGATCGGCTGCGGAACCTGCCGCACCTGCCGCGAGGGGAACTACAACGTCTGCCCGACCGGCCGGTGCTTCGGCTCCCCACCCACCCACGGGGTGATGACCCAGTACCTGGCCGTCCCCGAGCGGGCGGCGCACCCGCTGCCGGATGGGATCGACCCGGTGACCGGCGCGATGATCGAACCGCTCGCCGTTGCCGTGTGGGCGGTGCAGCGGGCCCAGGTCGGCCTCGGCCATCGGGTGCTGGTGACCGGCGCCGGACCGATCGGGCTGCTGGTCGCCCAGGTCGCCCGGGCGGCCGGCGCCGCCGAGGTCACGGTCACCGACGTGAACGACGACCGGCTGGCCGTCGCCGCCGAACTCGGGGCCACCCGCACCCAGAACACCGCCACCCAGCCCCTGGACGAGACGCCCTACTATGAGCGGGTTCTCGATTGTACCGGGGTGCCGGCCGTGGTATGGTCGGCCATCCGGACCGTCCGCCCGCACGGGCGGGTCACCGTCGTCGGCCAGGCCGCGCCGGCCGTGGACGGGCTGCCGCTGGGCCACCTGCAGCGGTACGAGATCGACCTGGTCACCGCGTTCCGCTACGCGCACGCCTTCCCCACCGCGATCGCCCTGGCCGCCGCCGGTGCCGTCGACATCGGCCGGATCGTCACCGGCCGCTTCCCGCTGGATCGGGCCGCCGACGCCGTCCAGGCCCCGGTCACCGATCCCCGCCACCTCAAGGTCCTGGTCCTGCCCCATGGCTGACCTGAGGCCCGACGTCACCCCCGACCCACCTCCCACCCCGTCCCCCGGCGCCACCGACGGCGCCCGCACCCGAAGGACTCCGATGACCGAGACCGCCCCCCGCGTCGGCAAGCCCGACGAAGTGGCCCACGCCGACCCGAAGAACGTCCGCCGCGCCGCCTGGGCCGGCCTGGTCGGTACCGCACTGGAACAGTACGACTTCATCATCTACGGCACCGCGTCCGCGCTGATCTTCAGCAAGCTGTTCTTCCCGAACATCTCCCCGGTCGCCGGCATGATCGCGTCGTTCTCCGCCTACGCGATCGGCTTCCTGGCCCGGCCGCTGGGCGGCCTGTTCTTCTCCCACTTCGGCGAGAGGTACGGCCGGAAATGGGTTCTGGTGTCGACCCTGTTCCTGATGGGGGCGGCCACCTTCCTCATCGGCTGCCTGCCGACATTCGAGACGGTCGGCGTCCTGGCCCCGATCCTGCTGGTCGTGCTCCGCTTCCTGCAGGGCTTCGGCGCCGGGGCCGAGCAGGCCGGCGGGGCCACCCTGCTCACCGAGACCGCGCCGCTGGGCAAGCGAGGCCGCCTCGCCTCCTTCGTGATGGTCGGGGCCGCGTTCGGCACCGTGCTCGGCGCGATCGCCTGGGTGCTGGCCCAGCTGCTGCCGGACGATGTGCTGATGACCTGGGGCTGGCGAATGATCTTCTGGGCCAGCCTGTTCGTCACCATCGGCGCCTGGATCATCCGGATGAAGATGGCCGAGAGCCCGATCTTCGTCGAGCTGAAGAAGTCGGTGGACGTCGAGCACGCCGCCCCGCTGAAGGAGGTCGCCAAGCACGGCACCAAGAACGTGCTCAAGGTCATCTTCATGAACTGGGGCATCAGCACCCAGTCGTACACCTACCAGGTGTTCATGGCCTCCTACCTGGTGACGTTCGTCGGGGTGGACAAGACGTTCGTGCCCAACGTGCTGCTCTACGGCGCGCTGTTCGGTTCGCTGGCCGCCTACCTGATGGGCCTGCTGTCCGACCGCATCGGCCGGCGCCGGATGTTCCTCATCCTGGCCGGATCCGCGATCCTGATCCCCTTCCCTGCGTTCCTGGCCCTGAACACCGGCTCGCACTTCTGGATCATCGTGGTGATGGCGCTGGGCTTCATCACCGCCGCGCAGGGCATCACCGCCGTGACCATGAGCTTCTTCCCCGAGATGTTCGGCGCCCGTTACCGTTACGCCGGCGTCACGCTCGGTCGGGAGTTCTCCTCCATCATCGGCGGCGGCATCGCCCCGCTGGTCGCGGCCGGCCTGATGGCCTGGTTCTTCAACTCCTGGCTCCCGGTCGCCGGCTACATGGTGCTCACCATGCTGGTCAGCTTCCTGGTCGGCCGCACCGTCCCGGAGACCGTGAACCGCGACCTGCAGATCCTCACCGACGCGCAGGAGGGTGAAGCCCGGCCGGGCCTGACCGACGAGCAGGAGCTGGCCACCCACAAGGTGGCTTCCGCCCCCACCCAGTGACCGATCACCACCAGGAACTCTCGTGACGAAAGGAGCGGCCATGCGACCCTCGGTGCTGACCTTCGGCGAGTCCATGGCCCGCCTGTCCACCCCCGAGCACTGCCACCCCGGGCTCGGCGGCCCTACCCTGGGCATCGCCGGTGCCGAATCCAACGTGGCGATCGCCGCCGCCCGGCTCGGGGTCGAGGCCGCCTGGCTGAGCGTGCTCGGCGACGACGATTTCGGTGCGATGGTCGAACGCGAGATCCGCGGACAGGGCGTGCGGGTGCTGGCCCGCCGCGACCCGGCCGCGCCGACCGGCCTGCTGGTCAAGGAACACCGGCAGGGACGGCCGTCCCGGGTCCGGTACTACCGGGCCGGCAGCGCCGCGTCCCGGATGACCGCCGACGACGTCGACGACGCCGCGGCGTCCGCCATCGCCGGGGCGGGGGTGCTGCACCTCACCGGCATCACCCCGGCGCTCGGGTCCGGGCCGGCCGCCGCCGCTCATCGGGCGATCGACATCGCCCGATCGGCCGGCACTCTCGTGTCGGTCGACGTGAACTTCCGGGCCACGCTGTGGAGCGCGGAGCAGGCCCGGCCGGCGCTGGCCGCCCTCGTCGAGCGGGCCGATGTGGTGTTCGCCGGGGTCGAGGAGGCCGCGCTCGTCGTCGGCGTCGACGAACCGGTCGACCCCGTCGCCGCGGCCGGGGATCTCGCCGGTCAACTGGCCGCCCTCGGCCCCGGCCACGTGGTGCTCAAGCTCGGCCGGCACGGCGCCCTGGCGCTGCGCGACGGTGCCCTCGACGAGACCCTCGCCTACCCGGTCCGCGTGGTCGACACCGTCGGCGCCGGCGACGCGTTCGTCGGCGCCTACCTGGCGACGCTGGTCACCGGCGGGGACGTCAAGGCCTGCCTGGACGCCGGCGCCCGGATGGGCGCGCTGGTCTGCGCCGCGCCGGGCGACTGGGAGGGCGCCATGGACTGGCCCGGCTCCTTCGACGCCGCCGACCCCGACGACGTTGCGCGCTGAACCACCGAACACCGAGACAGGAATCAGACATGCCACCGCTGACCGCACCCGCATCCGTCCTGACCCGCTGCCCGATCGTGCCGGTCGTCGTGTTGGACCGGGCCGACCAGGCCCGCCCCCTGGCCGAGTCCCTGCTGGCCGGCGGGATCGACGTCATCGAGGTCACCCTGCGCACACCCGCCGGCCTGGACGGCATCCGCGCCCTCGCCGACCTGCCCGGCATGCACGTCGGGGCCGGCTCGGTCCTGTCCCCCGAGCACGTCGACCGGGTGCTGGACGCCGGCGCCCGCTTCGTGGTCAGCCCGGGCCTGTCCGAACCGGTCGTCGAGCGAGCCCGCGATCGCGGGGTGCCGGCGCTGCCCGGGGTGGCGACCGCCTCCGACCTGATGGCGGCCGTGCAGCTGGGCCTGACCGAGGTGAAGATCTTCCCCGCCGCCCTACTGGGCGGCCTGGCGATGATCAAGGCGCTCGCCGCGCCGTTCCCGGGCCTGCAGTTCATGCCCTCCGGCGGCGTCACCGCCGCCACCATGGGCGACTACCTGAACCTGCCGATGGTCCCGGCGGTCAGCGGCAGCTGGATGGTGGATCGTGACCTGCTCCGCGACCGCCGGTGGGACGAGGTCACCCGGCTGTCGGACGCGGCGATCGACCGGGCCCGCTCGGCGCGACCGGCCTGACCGCTCGCGGGGCGCCCCTCCGTCGGGTCGGCGCTCAGGGCAGCCCGCGACCGGCCTGGTCGGAGTCGGCGGCCAGCAGCGGGCGGCCGAGGGAGCGGCTGCGGCCGCGGAACTCGGCGACCAGCTCGCCGTCGTCCCGGGCGATGGACACGTCGTACAGGCCGCTGCGGCCGAACCGGGCGCGCTCGACGGCGGTCGCGACGAGCAGGTCGCCCAGCCGGCCGGGCCGGACGAACACGATGTCGAAGCCGGCGGCGACCGTGACCTGGTCGTAGGTGTTGCAGGCGAACGCGAACGCGCTGTCGGCCAGGGTGGCCAGGTACCCGCCGTGGCAGTTGCCCTGACCGTTGACCATGTCCTCGCGGATCCGCATGCTGATCGTCGCCCGCCCGGGCGTCACCTCCGGCCGGCTCATGCCGAGCCGCTGGCTGGCCCGGTCCTGCGCCCACATCGCGTCGGCGCATGCCTGCGCGAGCGCCTGGGCCTCGTGACCGGTCACCGGTCGCCGTCGTCGTAGGAGTAGAAGCCGCGGCCGGTCTTGCGGCCCAGTTCGCCGGCGGCGACCTTGTCCCGCAACAACTGTGGCGGCGCGAACCGGTCACCCAGGGTGCCGTGCAGGTATTCGGCGATGGCCAGCCGGACGTCCAGGCCGACCAGGTCGGTGGAGCGCAACGGGCCCATCGGGTGCCGGTAGCCCAGCTCCATCGCGGTGTCGATGGCCGCGGCGTCGGCGACGCCCTCCTCCAGCATCCGGATGGCCTCCAGGCCGAGCAGCACGCCCAGCCGCGACGAGGCGAAGCCGGGCCGGTCGTTCACCACGATGGCGGTCTTGCCGATGCCGCCGATCCAGCCGGCCGCGGTCTCGACCACGGCCGGGTCGCTGCCGGCCGCGACGACCACCTCGACCAGCCGGGAGGCCGGCACCGGGTTGAAGTAGTGCAGGCCGAGGAACCGGTCCGGTCGCCGCAGTGCCGCGGCCAGTTCGGTGACGGACAGCGAGCTGGTGTTGGTGGCCAGCACGGTGTCCGGTCCGACGGCCGACTCGGCCGCGCCCAGCACGGTGGCCTTCAGCTCGGGCCGCTCCGGCACCGCCTCCACCACGAGGTCGGTGGCCCGGTCCAGATCGCCCGCCGAGCCCAGGATGGTCAACCTGCCGATCGCGACATCGACCGGTTCCGAGAGCTTTCCGCGGCGCTGCGCCTCGGCCAGCCCGTCCTGGATGCGTTGTCGCGCGGCCCGGGCGGCGTCCGGGCCGGCCTCCACCACCGCGACGGCGGCACCGGCGGCCAGCCATACCTGCGCGATGCCGGCGCCCATCCGGCCGCCGCCGATCACCGCCACCCGGCCGGGCGCCGACGAGATCTCCGCCATCTCAGACCCTCTCGATCAGCATGGCGACGCCCTGCCCGACGCCGACGCACAACGTGGCCAGCCCGCGTCGCCCACCCGAGCGTTCCAGCCGGCCGAGCAGGGTGACCAGGATCCGCGCCCCCGAGCAGCCCAACGGATGGCCCAACGCGATCGCCCCGCCCTCGGTGTTCACGATCTCCTCGTCCAGCTTCAGCCGGTTCATCACCCCGATCGACTGGGCGGCGAACGCCTCGTTCAGCTCGACCGCGTCCAGGTCGTCGACGGTCCAACCGGCCTTGGCCAGCGCCTTCTCGGTGGCCGGCACCGGGCCGAGGCCCATCACGTTCGGAGCCACCCCGGCGCTCGCGCCGACCACGATGCGGGCCCGCGGGGTCAGGCCGTGCCGCCGCACGGCATCCGCGCCGGCCAGCACCAGGGCGGCCGCGCCGTCGGACAGCGGCGAGCTGTTGCCGGCGGTGACCACCCCGCCGTCCCGGAACACCGGACGCAGTGCGCCGAGCGTCTGCATGCTCGATCCCGGCCGGGGGCCCTCGTCGGTGCCGACCTCGACCGTCTGCTTGCGGGACCGCACGGTGACCGGGACGATCTCGCCGTCGAACCGGCCGGCCTCCTGGGCGGCGACGGCCCGTTGGTGGCTGCGCAGCGCGAACGCGTCGCACTCCTCCCGACCGATCCCGTCCAGCGCGGCGATCTCCTCGGCCGTCTCGCCCATCGACAGGGTGATCTTGCGGGTGCGCGGGTCGAGCGGATCCGATACGGCCCGGTCGTGCGCGGTGAACACCGGGTTGGTGAACCGCCAACCCAGGGAGCTGTCCACCACCTCGCCGGGCCGGGCCCACGGCGTCCCGGGCTTGGCCATCACCCACGGCGCCCGGGTCATCGACTCCACCCCGCCGGCGACGGCCAGGTCGATCTCCCCCACCCGGATGGTGGCGGCCGCGGCCGCGACGGCGGTCAGCCCCGAGGCGCAGAGCCGGTTGGTGGTGTATCCGGGCACGGCGTCGGGCAGCCCGGCCAGCAGCACCGCCATCCGGGCCACGTCCCGGTTGTCCTCCCCCGCCTGGTTGGCGGCGCCCAGCACCACCTCCTCGACCGCGTCGGCCGGCGCGCCGGACCGCCGCACCGCCGCACCGACGACCAGGGCGGCCAGGTCGTCCGGACGGACGTCGGACAGGACGCCGCCGTAGCGGCCCTGCGGGGTGCGCACCCCGTCGACGATGAAAACTTCACGCTGATCTGCTGACACGGAAGGGCTCCTTGACGCCGAAGTGGTTGCCGGGGTGGGCGACCCGGCGGACATGGTGGCCGATCTACGGGCGGTGCAGCCCGTTCAGGGCGAGACCGACCGTCGCGTCGACGATCGATCGCCGCGAGTTGGTGCGGCTGCCCGGCCGGTACCACTCGTGCACGGAATTGACCATGCCGAACAGCAGCCGGCTGACCAGCCGGGGGTCGATGTCGTCCCGGATCTCCCGGGCCTGCGCGGCCTGCTCGACCAGGGCGGCCAGCCGGCCGTCGATCCGGCGCCGGCGGGCCAGCGCCGCCCGTTCGACCTCGGTGTTGCCGCGGACCCGCAGCAGCACCGTCACGAACGGCAGCTCGTCGATCAGGATCTCGGTGGTGCGCCGGATCGCATGCTCCAGCCGATCGACCGCCCGGCCGGGCAGCGCGGTGGAGTCGTCCAGGGCGGCCGACAGCGCGTCCAGGGCCCGGTCGACGGCCATCTGCAGGATCTCCTCCTTGCTGGTGAAGTGGTGGTAGAACGACGATTTCGTCAAACCGGTGGCGGCGGCCAGGTCGGCCATGCTGGCCGCCTCGTAGCCCCGCTCGTTGAACACCGCGACGATCAGCCCCAGCAGTTCCTCCCGGCTGTACCGGGCCGGCCGGCCCACCCCACGGGAGGCGGCGGTCCCGGTCGGTTCGGTCCGCGCGGGAACTGTTGACATGGCCGGAGTATGCCGCACCGCCCGACCGATCGTTCGGTCGGGCGAGGAGGCCTCGATCCGAGGTCCGGCCATGACGGGCTCAGCTCCTGGGCCGGTCGTCCACGATCCGCCGCATCTTGCCGACCGATCGCTCGATGCCGCCGGGCGCGAGTACCTCGACGGCCACGGAGACGCCGATCTGGTTCTTGATCAGCGCGGCCAGCCGGGCCCCCTCCTCCCGGGCGGCGGCCGGGTCGGCCTCGACCCGGTGCTCCACCCGCACCGCCATCCGGTCCATCCGGTCCGGCCTGGTCAGCACGCACTGGAAGTGCGGGGACAGCGTCGGGGTGCGCAGGATCAGTTCCTCGATCTGGGTGGGGAACAGGTTGACCCCGCGCAGGATGATCATGTCGTCGCTGCGCCCGGTGATCTTCTCGATCCGCCGCATCGGCCGCGCGGTGCCGGGCATCAGCCGGGTGAGATCCCTCGTGCGGTAACGGATCACCGGCATCGCCTGCTTGGTGAGCGAGGTGAAGACCAGTTCGCCGTACTCGCCGTCGGGCAGCACCCGGCCGGTGACCGGGTCGATGATCTCCGGGTAGAAGTGGTCCTCCCAGATGTGCAGGGCGCCCTTGCTCTCGATGCACTCCACCCCGACGCCCGGGCCGATCACCTCGGACAGGCCGTAGATGTCGATGGCGTGCATGTCCATCCGCTGTTCCATCTCGCGGCGCATCTCGTTGGTCCACGGCTCGGCGCCGAAGATGCCCAGCTTGAGCGACGTCTTGGCCGGGTCGAGGCCCTGCCGCTCGATCTCGTCGATGATGGCCAGCATGTAGGACGGGGTGACCATGATGAAGTCGGGTTCGAAGTCGTGGATCAGCGTCACCTGACGTTCGGTCATCCCGCCGGACACCGGAATGACCGCGCAGCCCAGATGTTCGGCGCCGTAGTGGGCGCCCAGGCCGCCGGTGAACAGGCCGTAGCCGTAGGCGATGTGCGCCCGGTCGCCCGGTCGCCCGCCGGCGGCCCGGATGGAGCGGGCCATCACCGAGGCCCACATCCGGACGTCGTCCTCGGTATAGCCGACCACCGTCGGCTGCCCGGTCGTGCCGGAGGAGGCATGGATGCGGGAGATCCGCTCCCGCGGGACGGCGAACATGCCGAACGGGTAGTTGGCCCGCAGGTCGGCCTTGGCGGTGGTCGGGAACTTGGCCAGATCGGCCAGCTCCCGGCAGTCGTCCGGATGAACGCCGGCATCGTCGAACGCCTTCCGGTAATGCGGCACGTTCTCGTACGCGTGCCGCAGCGAGGCCTGCAGGCGGTCCAACTGCAGGGCCCGCAACTCGTCGACCGAGGCCCGTTCGATCGGGTCCAGCGACTGCGGTTCGGGGGTGCGGTCTTCCATGGGTTTTCTCCAGGCTCATCCGCAGTTGATCATGGGCTGATGGCCCTTGTCCGGGGCCGAAAAGGGCCCTTTGCCCATGATCAACAGCAGGGGGGTCAGGCAGCGGCGGGTGGGAGGGGCCAGGTCTTGGCGACCGAGGTGAGCACGTCGTAGGTGGCGACCGGGTCGCCGTGCTGGTTGGTGATGACGGCGTCCCAGGTGACGTCGCCCCAGTCGGAGTCGACCCGCGGCGAGATCGCCTTGGCGGTCAGCGCCACGGTCAGCGCGTCGCCCGGGTACACCGGGGTGGTGAACGTCAGGTTCTGCAGGCCGACGTTGGCCAGCACCGGGCCGGGTTCCGGCGAGACGAACAGGCCGGCGGCCATCGAGACCACGAAGTAGCCGTGGGCGACGCGGCCGTCGAAGAACGGGTTGGCCTTGGCCGCCTCGTCGTCCATGTGCGCGTAGAACGTGTCGCCGGTCAGGTCGGCGAACGCGTCGATGTCGTCAAGGGTGATCACCCGCGGGCCGGCGACGACGGCGTCGCCGATCCGCAGCTCGGCCAGGCTCTTGCGGAACGGGTGCACCCCGTCGGTGGTCCGCGGGGCGCCGGTCACCCACGTGCCGGTGACCGCCGAGACCGCCCGCGGCGAGCCCTGGATGGCGGTGCGCTGCAGGTAGTGCTTCATGCCGCGGATGCCACCGAGCTCCTCGCCGTCGCCGGCCCGGCCCGGCCCGCCGTGCACCAGAGTGGGCAACGGGGAGCCGTGCCCGGTGGATTCCGGCGCGGATTCGGCGTCCAGCACCAGCACCCGGCCGTGCCACGGGGCCACCCCGAGCACCAGGTCGCGGACCACGTCCGGGTCGGCGGAGACCACGGACCCGACCAGGCTGCCCCGCCCGCGGGCGGCCAGCTCGACGGCGTGCCGGGTGTCCCGGTAGCCGATGACGGTGCTGACCGGACCGAACACCTCGATGTCGTGCGGTTCGGGGCGGGCGGAATCGGTGGCCTGCAGCAGGATCGGCGGCAGGAACGCGCCGCGCCGCGGGTCCGCGTCGATGAGGTCGAACCGGTCGGGGTCGCCGACGACGATCCGGGCCGCGCCCTGCAGGGCCTCCAGGTTCTTGCGCACCTCGTCCCGCTGGGCCAGGCCGACCAGCGCGCCCATGGTGACCTCGGCGGCGGCGGGGTTGCCGACCCGCACCTTGTCCGCGATCCGCGCCTGCACGGCGTCGACCACGGCGCCGACCAGCGGTTCGGGAACCAGCGCCCGGCGGATCGCGGTGCACTTCTGCCCGGCCTTGGCGGTCATCTCGGTGACGAGTTGCCGCACGTACAGGTCGAACTCGGGGCTGCCCGGGGTGACGTCGGCGCCGAGCACGGAGAAGTTGAGCGAGTCGGCCTCGGAGCCGAACCGGACCCCGCCGTGCAGCACCCGCGGGTGGGTGCGCAGCCCGGCGGCGGTGGACGCGGACCCGGTGAACGCCACGGTGTCCTGCTCGTCCAGCAGGTCCAGCAGCCCGCGGGAACCCCCGGCGACCAGTTGCAGGCTGCCCTCGGGCAGCAGGCCGGAGGCGATGATCTCGGCGACCACCGCCTGGGTCAGGTACGACGTCGCCGACGCGGGCTTGACGACGGTGGGCACCCCGGCCAGGAACGCCGGCCCGAGCTTTTCCAGCATGCCCCACACCGGGAAGTTGAACGCGTTGATCTGCAGCGCGATCCCCCGCCGCGGCGTGTAGATGTGCTGGCCGACGAAATGGCCGGCCCGGCCGAGCTTCTCGGCATTGCCGTCGAGCAGCACGGTGGTGTTGGGCAGTTCCCGACGGCCCTTGCTGCCGTAGGTGAACAGCACGCCGATGCCGCCGTCGACGTCCACCAGGGAGTCCCGCTTGGTGGCGCCGGTCCAGGTGGACCGGGCATAGAACTCGTCGCGCTTGCCGTTCAGGTGCAGCGCGAGCTGCTTGAGGGCCAGGGCGCGCTCGTGGAAGGTGAGCTCGCGCAGCGCGGGCCCGCCGACCGACCGGGCGTGGTCGATCACCGGGACCATGTCGATGGGGGCGGTGCCGATCTCGGCGACGGTCTGGGCGGTGCTGGCGTCCAGCAGGGCGACCCGGTCGCCGGCCGGGTCCTGCCAACGTCCGGCGACGTAACTGGCGACGGCCAGGGTCACGGCGGAACTCCTTCGTTCGGTGGGCAATTCGCCTTCGGTGGGCTGGTCGGGCGCCGGCGGCTACCCGGGTTGCTCGAAGATCAGGTAGGGCTGCTGCTGGTAGGTCCGGGTGTCGCACTGGACGAATCCGGCCTGCCGGGCAGCGTGCTGGCCGGCGGCGTTCCAGTCCGGGACGGTCGTCCGTACCCGGCGATCCAGGGCGACCGAGCGGGCGTAGGCCACGGCGGCTCGGCCGAGATCGCCGCCCCAGCCGCGTCCGGCCAGCTGCGGCCGGATCCCGATGGCGACGTCCAACCGCCAGTCGTCCGCGGGCTGGCCGGGCACCCGGGCGGCGGCGCCCAGGCAGCAGAAGCCGAGCAGGTCGTCGCGGTCGTCGACCACGGCCCAGTAGCCCTCGTCGGGTTCCGGCGCCTCCAGCGCGTCCTCGATGTGCCAGGCACCCGGGCTGCTCCAGCTCGCGACGGCCAGACCGTCCTCGACGGTCAGCTGCCGGACCCGCAGCGGTGGCACCGGGTCGGGCACGGCCGGTCGTTCGGCCGCGGATCGGGAGGCGGAGGGCGGCTCGGCGACGCCGTTCGCGGCGGCGCGGGCGGCGCGGCGCGCGGCCCGCTCGTCCAGGAAGGCGCCCATCCGGGCCTGCTTGTCGGGGCCGTCGAACAGCACCGCCTGGGCGACAACGTCCAGCGAGGTGGTGGCCGGCCGGTGCGCCCGCAGGGCCAGCTTGGTCAGCTCCAACGCCCGCCACGACCTGGCCGCGACCCGTTCGGCCAGGGCGATCGCCGCCGTGAGCAGCTCGTCGGCCGGGTGCAGCGCGTCGACCAGCCCGGCGGCCAGCGCCGCGTCGGCGTCCAGCACCTCGCCGGTGTAGAGCATCCGCCGGGCCAGGGGCAGGCCGACGGCCTGCGGCAGCCGCCAGTTCGCGCCGGCTCCGGCCAGGATGCCCAGGCCGAGCTCGGGTTGGGCGAACCGGGCGCGCGGGCTGCCCACGCGCAGGTCGCAGGCCAGCGCCAGCTCGCAGCCGCCGCCGAACGCGGGGCCGTCGACCGCGGCGACGGTCGGCCAGCGGTGCGCCTCCAGCCGGTCGAACAGGGCGGCGTTGATGCTGCGCAGCGCGGCGTCGGCGTCCCGCTCGATCAGCTCGGCGATGTCGGCGCCGGCCGCGAACACCCCGGGGGTGGTCGAGTACACGACCAGAACGGACGGTTCGGACCGGATGTCGATCAGCGCCCGGTCGATTTCGTCGACCATGGCCTGGTCCAGCGCGTTGTACTTGGCCGGGCGGTTCAGGCCCAACAGGGTCACCGGCCCCCGCCGTTCGAGGCTGATCGAGGAGGTGCCGGTCCCGGTGGCGGTGGCGGTCACTGGTCGAAGTCCACGACGACGCGGTCGGTGACCGGGTGCGACTGGCAGGTGAGCACGAAGCCGCGGGCGACCTCGTCCGGTTCCAGCGCGTAGTTGGCGTCCATCTCGACCCGGCCCTCGGTGACCCGGGCCCGGCAGGTGCCGCAGACCGCGTTCTTGCAGGCGAACGGCGCGTCCGAGCGGACCTGCAGGGTGGCGTCCAGGATCGAGTCGCCGTCCGGCGGGACGGTCAGGTCCACCGACCGGCCGTCCAGGATCACCGTGACGCTCGCCCCGGCGGCCGGCACGTCGGGGGTGACCGTCCGGCGCCGCGGCACGGCGCCGACGTGGAACAGCTCCCGGTGCACGTGGTCGGCGTCGACGCCGCGATCCAGCAGCACCCCGCGGACCGTGTCGGTCAGCGCCAGCGGCCCGCACAGGAACCAGTCGTCGACGTCGTCGACCGGCAGGATGGTGTCCAGGATCCGGTCGAACCGGTCCACGTCCAGCCGGCCGGAGAGCAGCTCCACCTCGGTCATCTCGTGGCCGAGCACGTGGATCAGCTGGAACCGGTCGGGGAACCGGTTCTTCAGGTCCTCCAGCTCCTCCAGGAACATGATCGTCGAGGTGCGGCGGTTCACGTAGACCAGCGCGGCGGTGCTGTCCGGCTCCACCTCCAGCGCGGTGGCCAGGATGGACAGCACCGGGGTGATGCCCGACCCGGCGGCGACGGCGACGTACCGCTTGGCCTGCGCCGGGTCCAGCCGGGTGGAGAACGTGCCGGTCGGGGTCATCACGTCCAGGGTGTCGCCGGGCCGCAGCCTGTCCGCGACGAACGCCGAGAACACCCCGTCCGGAATGCGTTTCACGCCGATGCGGAGCGGCCCGCCGGTGGCCGGCGCGCAGATCGAGTAGTTGCGGCGGACGTCGTCGCCCAGCACGTCGGTCTTGACGGACAGGTGTTGCCCGGGGTTGAACGCGAACTCGTCGCGCAGTGCGGCGGGGACCTCGAAGGTGACGGCCACCGCGTCCTCGGTGAGCCGCTCCACGGCGGCCACCCGCAGCGGGTGGAACACCGCGTGCCGCCGGACCGGCGCGGCCACGGTCGTGTCGGTGACGGTCATCAGATCGCCTTGAAGGTGTCGAAGGGTTCCAGGCAGGCCAGGCACGTCCAGTGCGATTGGCACGGGGTGGAGCCGAACCGGCTGACCTCGCGGGTGCGGCCCGAGCCGCAACGCGGGCAGCGCACCGACAGGGTCAGGGCCACCCGGGTGAGCCCGGCGCCGGCGGGCCGGCAGCTCCCGGGTGGGGCGATGCCGTACTCGCGCAGCTTGCGCCGGCCCTCGTCGCTGATCCAGTCGGTGGTCCAGGCCGGCGACAGCACGGTGCGCACCCGCACGTCCGCAGCGCCGGCGGCGCGCAGCGCGGCGGCCACGTCGGCGGCGATCACCTCGGTGGCCGGGCAACCGGTGTAGGTCGGGGTCAGCTCGACCAGCACCGCGCCGGCCGAATCGCCCTCCCCCCGCCGGACGTCGCGGATGATGCCCAGGTCGGCCAGGGTCAGCACCGGGATCTCCGGGTCGCAGACCGCGCCGGCCACCTCCCGGAGCCGCTCGATGTCGCCGTCGACGTCGCCGTCGATGCCGCCGTCGATGTCGGCGGCGGTCAGGGTGGCCGTCACCACGACGCCCCCGGGTGCGCCCGGTGCAGGCTCTGCATCTCGGCCAGCAGGTGGCCGAGGGCCTCGGTGTGCAGGCCGCGGCGGCCGCCGCGGGTGCGGCGCTGGGGCTGCGGCTCGGTCAGCGTCGCCTCGGCCAGCACCGGCCGGACGCAGGCGGCCCAGCCGGCCCGCAGGGTGGACGGGTCGACCGCGATCCCCGGCAGCGCGGCCAACTGCTCGGCGATGTCGGTCGGGTCGAACAGTTCCTCGACGAAGGGCCAGGTGGCCTCCAGCGCGGCCTGCATCCGCCGGTGCGATTCGGCGGTGCCGTCACCCAGCCGCAGCGTCCACTGGATCGCGTGATCGCGGTGGTAGGCAACCTCTTTCACCGCCTTGGCGGCCAGCGCGGCGAGCGTCTCGTCGGCCGATCCGAGCAGCGCGGTGTACAGCTCGAACTGGTAGGCGGCGAAGATCAGCTGACGGGCGATGGTCACCGCGAAATCACCGTTGTCGATCTCCACGATCTGCAGGTTGCGGAACTCCCGCTCGCTGCGCAGGTAGGCGAGGTCGTCCTCGTCGCGTCCGGCGCCCTGCACCTCGCCCGCGTAGGCGAGCAGGGTGCGGGCCTGGCCCAGCAGATCCAGGGAGATGTTGGCCAGCGCCATGTCCTCCTCGAGCTGCGGTGCCCGGGTGATCCACTCGGCGAGCCGGTGCGAGAGCACCAGGGCGTCGTCACCCAGGCCGATGACGTACTCCGCCAGCGCGGTCTTTTCGGTGGTCGGCGCGGTCACAGGTGTGACACCCCCTCGGGCACGTCGTAGAAGGTCGGATGGCGGTAGGCCTTGTCCAGGGCCGGGTCGAAGAACGGGTCCTTCTCGTCCGGGCTGGACGCGGTGATCGCCGACGCCGGCACCACCCAGATCGACACGCCCTCCCCGCGGCGGGTGTAGACGTCACGGGCGTTGCGCAGCGCCATCGCCGCGTCCGGCGCGTGCAGGCTGCCCACGTGCTGGTGCGACAGTCCCCGGCGGGCCCGGACGAACACCTCCCACAGCGGCCAGCCCTTCCGCGCCGGTGCCGGCGACGGCGAGGTGCCGACCGGTTCCCCCGTCCCGTTGTTCGGTGTCGCCATCAGGCCACCGCCTCGACGCGGGAGTGCTTGGCGGCGTAGGCGTTCGCGGCCTCCCGCACCCAGGCGCCGGCCTCGTGGGCGCCGACCCGGCGGGCCATCCGGTCCGCGTTGCAGGGACCGTCGCCGCGGATCACCCGGTTCAGCTCGGACCAGTCGATCGGGCCGAAGTCGTAGTGCTCGCGCTCGGCGTTCCACCGCAGGTCCGGGTCCGGCAGGTCCAGGCCGAGCACCTTGGCCTGGTCCACGCACATGTCGACGAACCGCTGCCGCAGCTCGTCGTTGCTGAACCGCTTGATGCCCCAGGCCATGGACTGCTCGGAGTGCGGCGAGTCGCCGTCCGGCGGGCCGAACATCATCAACGACGGCCACCAGAACCGGTTCACCGCGTCCTGCGCCATCTCGTGCTGGGCCGGCGTGCCGTGCGACAGTGTGTACAGGATCTCGAAGCCCTGCCGCTGGTGGAACGACTCCTCCTTGCACACCCGCACCATCGCCCGCCCGTAGGGGGCGTAGGAGCAGCGGCACAGCGGCACCTGGTTCATGATCGCCGCGCCGTCCACCAGCCAGCCGATCGCGCCCATGTCGGCCCAGCTCAGCGTCGGGTAGTTGAAGATCGAGGAGTACTTCTGCTTCCCGGAGTGCAGCTGATCGAGCAGGTCCTCCCGATCCACGCCCAGGGTCTCCGCGGCCGAGTACAGGTACAGCCCGTGACCGGCCTCGTCCTGCACCTTGGCGATCAGGATCGCCTTGCGGCGCAGGCTCGGCGCCCGGGTGATCCAGTTGCCCTCCGGCTGCATGCCGATGATCTCCGAGTGCGCGTGCTGCGCGATCTGCCGGATCAGCGTCTTGCGGTAGGCCTGCGGCATCCAGTCCCGCGGCTCAATCCGCTGATCGTCGGCGATCAGCCGGTCGAACTGTTCCTGCAACTCGGCAGGTTCGGGGGTCTGGGCCTGCTCGATCCGGTCGACGTTGCCGTACACACGGCCTCCTTGCCAGGTCGCGGGGCTGATCCCCGGTCCGCACCAACTAGTTCCTGACCGATCGGTCGGTTTGTATTTTGCCCCGGATCCGGGCCGCTGTCAATGCCGGATCCGGGAAGGAGGTGGTGCCGCGACCGGCTGTCGGGGGACAACGCCCGGCGCCGGCCGACCGGCGCCGCCCGTCGGCCGCCGGGGGCCCGGCCGGGCGGTGGCGACACGGCCACGCACGCCGCGGGCGAACGAACGCTCCGGCGACTCGATCCGGCCGGCCGTCGCTGCGGACGGCGGCCATCCGATCGGCGTGATCGCGGGTCCGGCCGGCGGAGCGCCCGCAGCGGATCGAGGGACGCCGAGCACCCGGCCGCGCCGAGCCTGGACGTTGCCGGTGTGCATGACCTGGCCGGCGGGGTGCCGCTTCGTGGAACCCGACCGCATCAGCGCGGTCATTCACCTCGAGCCGGGGCGGGGAAGGATTCCGGTGCCCGCCTCACTCGGGATAGGCGACCCACGGCGAGTCGATATCGGAGTTCTCGTGGTCGATCTCGTGGGTCTGGCGGCTGTACAGGCGCAGCGAGAGCCCGTCGGGGTCGGTGAACACGATCAGCCAGCCGACGATCCCGCGCAGCACACCGGAGTTCGGCACCTGCTGCGCGTCCAGGTGCTCCTGCCACCGCTCCAGGTCGGGCAGTGCGTCCACGGCGAACACGGTGGGGTCGAAACCGCTGAGCCGGGCCGACATCCCGGGCGAGTCCCGCAGCTCGAGCGGGTACGGCAGACCGGGCACCATCAGGATGTAGGCGAACACCGAGCCGTCCGGTCGCAGATGGTCCCAGTGCGGTTGCCGGACGCCACCGAGCACCCGTTCGTACCAGCGCAGGCTGCGCTCAAGGTCGGACACCGGGAACTTCAGGTGGTGGATACCGGCGAGGGCCGGCGCGTTCGTGGGCGAATCGAGGGCCGGTTCGGCGGCCGGCGTGGTGGTGCTCGGCGATGACGCAGTCATGGTGGGCTCCTCGGATGGTCGGGTCACGGGGCGATGTGCACCGCGGGCCGGTACAGGTCGTGGGGATCGTAGGTGCGTTTGACCGCCCGCAGGCGTTCCAGCTTCTCGGCACCGAAGACGGCGGTCAGGTCGGGGGCCTCGGCGCCGAGGAAGTTGAGGTAGGCACCGGTCGTGCCGACGCCGGACAGCGCCTGATGGGTCTGCCGGGCCCAGCCGATGTACTCGGCGTCGCGCTCGGGGTCGGGCCAGCCGCCGGTGACGTTGAAGGCGATGCCCGCCGATCGCCGCGGGTAGGCGGTCGCGTCCTCGGCGACGTCGGTGATCGCGCCGCCCAGGGTCAGCATCTCGATCTGCACGTCACCGTCCGGCATGGCGTCGGCCGCGGCCAGCACGGCGTCCACCTGGGCCGTGCCGAGCACGTCCAGGTGGCCGGGCTTGAGGTAGTAGCGCCAGCCGTGCGGGTACCGGTGATCCTGCTGGGACTGGACCTCGGCGAACGTCTTCGGGGTGATCCAGGAGATTCCCTGACCTCCGAGGGCCATGATGCGCTCGGCGTCGGCCAGCCCGGCCCGGTCCCCGGACCACAGCCATTCGAACGTGACGACCGGCGCGGACGGGGTCGCGTCGATCGGCAGCCCCAGGTCGGCCGCCAGGACCCCACCCGGATGCCCCACCTTCTGCAGTTTGACCATCACCTGCAGCTGCCGGGGCAGGTCCGGAGCGAGCCGGCCGAACTCCAGCAACGACTCCCGGGCCCGGTCCAGCTCGACCACCCGTACCCCGAAGGTGATCGGGTCGATCGGCGCGGTCCGGTAGCGGAACTCCAGGACGGTGGCGAAGCTGCCGCCGCCGCCGCGCAACGCCCAGAACAGGTCGGGGTGGTGGTCCCGGTCGACCTCGAGCCGCCGGCCCAGCCCGTCGACCACGGTGGCCCCGATCAGGCTGTCCGAGGTGAGCCCGCGGCTGCGGCTGAGCCAGCCGATGCCGCCGCCCAGAGTCA
The DNA here is from genome assembly GCA_039812105.1 of Nakamurella sp. GTDB lineage: Bacteria > Actinomycetota > Actinomycetes > Mycobacteriales > Nakamurellaceae > Nakamurella. The sequence goes on along the minus strand of JBDHZW010000020.1, from coordinate 11,909 downwards.
GGCCGCCCACACCGGTGTGCGAGACGACCCCGGCCGGCACCGCCAGGCCGTGCCGGGCCAACGCCCGGTCCAGATCGCCGAGCAGGGCCCCGCCGCCCACGGTGACGGTCGAGCCCGCCGGGTCGACGTCGGCCGACCGCAGGGCCGACAGGTCCAGCACGACGCCGTCGGCGGCCACCGCGCCGCCGGCGATCTGGTGCCCGCCGCCGCGGACGGAGATCGGCAGCTCCGCCCCGGCCGCCTCCTGCAGCGCGATGGCCACGTCGCGGTCGTCGGTACAGCGGACGATCGCCCGAGGATGCTTGTCCACCATGCCGTTCCAGACGGCGCGGGCGCTGTGGTAGCGGCGGTCGCCCGGCCGGATCAGCCGGTCGCCGAAGTGGGTGCTCAATGCCGCCGGGATATCCGGGTCGAGGGTCGGCGGGGAAAGTGTTGTCATGAACGCCTTCCTGGGTTCAGTCGGGGGGATGAACAGATGGGCCGGTCGCGGTTCACCAGCCGGCGACCAGTGGATTGGTGAGTTCGCCGACGCCTTCGACTGCCACCGTGACGGTGTCGCCGGGCCGCAGGAACGTCGGCGGCGTGCGAAAAGCGCCTACCCCGCCGGGAGTTCCGGTGGTGACGAGGTCACCGGGAAACAGGGTGACGGTGCGGGTGAGGAACTCCAGCAGTTCGGGGATGGCCACCACCATGTCGTCGGTGCGGGCGTCCTGGCGGAGTTCGCCGTTCACGTGGGTGGTCACCCGCCGGCCGCCGATGTCCCCCAGTTCGTCCCGGGTCACGATGCGGGGCCCGATGGGGCAGAACGTGTCCGGCGACTTGCACAGCATGATCTGGAGTTGCTCGCGTTCCATCACGTCACGGGCGCTGACGTCGTTGACCACCGTGAAACCGAAGACGTGCGACCACGCCTCGGCGGCCGTGAGGCGCCGGGCGGTGCGGCCGATGACGATCGCCAGTTCGACCTCGTAGTCGGTCTTGCTGCCCGGCTCGGGAATGACGATCGGGTCCCCCGGGCCGGTGACCGCGGACCACAACCCCGGGTAGAACACCGGCTCGGCCGGGGTGATCAGATGGGAGACCTCGGCCAGGTGGTCACGGTAGTTGCCGCCGGTGTAGATGATCTGGCAGCGCTGCGCCACCGGCGCCAGCAACCGATCGGGGTGCACGACCGGCCCGGCCAGCAGCCGCCGCCGCACGGCGGGGTCGGCGAGGTCCGACTCGATGATCTCCCGCAGGTCGGCCGCCCCGGTGTCGACGACGTCGCCGTCCGCGTTCTCGACACCGAACCCGACGCGCCCCTCGCTGCGGAAACGGACGATTCTCACGATTGCGGTCCCGTCGTCTCGTGGCCGGTGATTGCGCCGGCTTCCGCTCCGGCGGGAGCCCCGGCCGCCTTGATCATCCGGTGCACGGCCGAGCGAAGTTCCAGGAACTCGGGCCGTGACTTGGTGCCGATCTGGTCGCGCCGCCGGCCGAGCGGGACGTCGAGGTCGGCCCGCACCCCGGCCGGCCGGCCGCCCAGAACGACGATCCGGTCGGCCAGGTAGATCGCCTCGTCGATGTCGTGGGTGATCAGCACGATGGCCTGGCCGCTCTCCTCGCGCACCCGCAGCACCAGGTCCTCCAGGTCTTCCCGGGTCTGCGCGTCCACCGAGGCGAACGGCTCGTCCATGAGCAGTACCCGGGGCTGGTAGACCAGCGCGCGTGCGATCGCGACCCGCTGCTGCATGCCGCCGGAGAGTTGCCAGGGGTACTTGTCGCCGGCGTCGGCCAGCCCGACCTCGGCGAGCGCCGGGCGGGCCCGGTCGGCCCGGTCGGCCTTGGGCACCTGGCCGCGCAGCGGCAGCGTCACGTTGTCCAGCACGGTCAGCCAGGGCATCAGCGAGCGGCTGTAGTCCTGGAAGACCAGCCCGATGTCCGGGCTCGGCCCGTCCAGCCGGCGACCGGACACCGAGACCGTGCCGCCCGTCGGCGCCTGCAGTCCGGACAGGCAGCGCAGCAGGGTGCTCTTGCCGACGCCGGACGGCCCGACCACGCACACGATCTGGTTCGGCTCGACGTCGCAGCTGATCCCCTGCAGCACCGGCGCCGGCGCGCCCGGATACGTGTGGGTCAGATTGTCGACGCGGATGATCTGCTCGGCCCCTCCGGGTTCCGGGCCGGCCTGCCGGACTCGCGCGGCTCGACGGTCGTCCAGGGACGCGGTCATGAACTGTCCTCCATCGGGATTCTCGGTCGACATGGGAACCGGTCCGTCAGCGGCCGGTGGCGGCGGCAGGTCGCCCCGCCGTGCGTGACCGGTAGGTCGGATGCCAGTGCAGCACCCTCGACTCGACCAGCCGGAAGATCAGGTTGAGCAGGTACCCGACGATGCCGAGCACGATCATTCCCGTCCACATGTTGGTGATGGCATAGTTGCGCTGGGCCGCCAGCACGAAGAAGCCGACACCCCTGGTCGCGCCGCTGATCTCGCTGACGACGACGAGGACGACGGCGATCGAGAGGCTGGTCCGGGCGCCGGCCAGGATCTGCGGGGCGGCGGCCGGCAACCGGACCGCGAAGATCCGGGTGGTCCGGTTCAGGCCGAAGGCGGCACTCACGTCCCGGGCGACCGGGTCCAGTGACTTCGCCCCGGCGATGGTGTTGAGCAGGATCGGCCAGATCGCGCCGAAGGCGATGATCGCGATCCGCATCGAGTCGCCAAGGCCCAGCGCGATGATCGCCACCGGGATCAGCGCGACCGCCGGGATCGCCCGGAGGAACTCCAGTTCCGGCTCGACCGCGGCCAGCAGCCGGGGCGATGCGGCCAGCAACAGGCCCAGGGCCACGCCGATCACGAACGCGATCGCGAATCCGGCGAGCAGGTTGACCAGGCTCGGCAGCAGGTCGCTGATCGTGTGGTCGAACACCCACAGCTGCCCGGTGCGGCTCAGGATCGTCGACAGCGGCGGGAAGAAGGTCGACCGGCTCCCCGCGCTGAGCAGCCACCACAGGGCCAGCAGGGCGACGACGAGCCACAGCTCCAGGACGATCGTGCCGATCCGCCGGCCGGCGCCCGACGTGCTCATGCGAACCTCCCGCGGACCGAGGGATGCCAGAACAGCACCCGGTCCTGGGCCCAGGCCGCGCCGGCGTTGATCACGACACCGAGCAGGGCGGCGACGATGACGTAGGCGTAGGCCGTCGCCGGTTGCGCCGACATCTGGGACAACGTGATCTCGCGACCGATACCCGGCGCGTTGCCCACGATCTCGGCGCCGATGGACAGCAGCAGGGCCAGCGTGGTGGACACCCGCAACCCGGTGATCAGGAACGGGGCCGAGCTGGGCAGCAGGACCGCGGTCCACACCACCCGGGTCCGCAGCCGGTACGCCCGGACCACGTCACGGGCGACCGGGTCGAGTTCCCGCACGGCGTAGGTGGCCTGCACGAACAGCGGCCAGAACGCGCCGAAGACCACCAGCACCACCTTCATGGTCAGCGACGGGCCGAAGAGCAGGACCACCAGCGGGATCAGGGTGACGGCCGGGATGGTGCGCATGAAGTCGACCGGCAGCCGGGTACTGGCGTCGACGAACCGGTGACTGCCGGCGAACAATCCCAACGGGATCGCCAGCGCGGCCGCCACCAGCAGCCCGATCAGCGTGCTGGCGCAGGTGTCCCGGACGGCGGACCAGAACTGCGCCTGCCCCAGCAGCCGGCCGAGCGCGCCGGCGACCTCCAGCGGGCCCGGCACCACGCCGGAGCCCCACCAGATGGACGCCAGTTGCCAACCCGCCAGCAGGACGACCAGCGCGATCAACCGGTCGAGCGTCCGCCGGGCCCGGTCCCGGCGGGCGGGCCGCGCAGACGCGTCCCGGCCGGCCAGTTCCTGGGAGATCGGCGTGGAGATGCCCACGGTCAACTCGCCGGGGCGTAGAGCAGCGCGTCCATGTCGGGCTGCTGTTCGAGCATTGAGTACTTGTTCATCAGCTCGAGCAGCTGATGCAGGCCCTGGACGTCGCCGGCGTTCTCGGCATAGATCGGCAGCGCGATCGTGCTCAGGGTCGCGGCCGGGATCTGCGTGTACGTGCCGGCGATCTGCCGGGCCAGCGCCGGATCGGCGTTGGCCCGCGCCGCCGCCTGACCCACCGCGGTATTGAAACGCTTGACGATGTCGGGGTTCTCGTTCGCGTAGGCTTGGGAGGCGACGAAGATGGTCGACGGCAGCCCGGCCACCGCGTAGGCCTGCGGGGCCAGGACGACGTGCAACCCGGCGCCCTTGGCGGCAGACAGGAACGGTTCGACGACCAGCGCCGCGTCCACCCGACCGGCCGTGACGGCGTCGGTCATCTGCGGGAACGGCAGCTCCACGAACTGCACCGCCGAACTGTCCCCGCCCTGGCTGTCGATGGCCGCCTTGGCGGTGAGTTCGGCGATCCCGTTGAGCTGGTTGACGGCGACGGTGTGGCCGGACAGATCGGCCGGACCCTTCAGGTCCGGGTTGCTGGCCACGATCGACGAGTAGTCCTGCGCCGGGTCCGACGGTGACACCGTGGCCACCCCGGTCGCCGAGACTCCGACGCCGTTGGAGGCGGCGGTGATGGTGCCGGCGGCGTCGCCCAGCGCGAAGGCGAGCTCGCCGTTGAGCAGCCGCGGGACGGCCTCCGCGCCGGACTGGATGGTGGCCATCGTGACATCCAGGCCCTGCTCGCCGAACTCCTTCTGCTGGGCCAGATACGCCGCCGCGGAGGCGGTCGACGGGCTGACCCCGATGGTGATCGCGACGTGGTCGCCGGACGCGGCGGCCGCCGAATCGCCGGCGGCCGAACCGGATGCCGGCGAATTGTCGGCGGAGGCGCCGGAGGTAGAGCCGGAGGAACACCCGGCCAGCGCCGCGCAACCGGCGACGACGGACAGCATGACGAGCAGTGATCGGCCGCGCATGGGACTCCACTTCATTGTGAACGGTGGGCGGGGAGTGGTCCCAGCTTCGCAACCGCTCGGCAATGTGTCAAGGTCTCTTAGAGACTTTGCGAAGCGACAACTATGGTTGCTGGGCGATCAGCTGCGACACCGTCCGGGCGAACCGCGGGTCGGACAGGCGGGCCTCTTGGCCGACCGGCTCGTCCCGCAACCGGCCGACGGCCAGTTCGTGGTAACGGCGCACGGCGCGCTGGGCCTGGCCGGCGTTGGACCGCCGCAGGGCGCGAACGATCTGCTGCCGCTCGTCGTGCAGGCGGGAGGTCATGTCCCGCCAGAACCCGTCGTCGGCCGGGAAGATGTCGGTCTCCAGACGGGTGAGCATGCGGGCCAGGAAGGTGCCGATGAGAGACAGGATCGGCTCGTGCGCGGCGGTGGTCAGCCCGACCAGGAACCGCTCGACCGCGTCCAGGATGGCCGCCGCCGACGAGCCGTTCATGATGTCGTCCTCGGCCGCGGCGATCCGGTCGATGTCCTGCGGCTCCGCGCGTTCGGCGGCCAACGCCGCGGCGCGCTCGTTGATCAGGGCCATCAGGCCGATGATCTCGGCGATGCTGACCCCTTCGATCTGCAGGGCCGTCGCCAGCGCGATGGTGACCATCGAGCCGGCATCCGCCGTGACGTAGGACCCGCTGCCGTGCCGGATCTCGACCAGGCCCATCGCCGCCAGCCCGCGGATCGCCTCGCTGGCGGTCGGGGCGCTCACGCCGTACTGCTCGGCGACGTCGCGGGCGCTGGGCAATCTGGCCCCCCGCGGGATCTCGCCGCGGGCGATCCGGTCGCGCAGGTCCTCGATGATCCGGTCGGCCGCACCCATCCGCCCGATCGGGGCGCTGGTCAGGGGGTGTGCGGGGGGCCGCACCGGCTTGGTCACCGGGTGAGTTTATGACTCGAAGAACCGGCGACGCCCTCGGCTGACCGGCGTCTCCGCCAACCCATACACTGCAGCCGGTCGGTGACGACCTGCCCGGCCTGATGTCCGCCCTGTCCTGACCCCGCGCGGATCAACTGGCCCGGCGCGGATCAACCGGCCGAAAATGTGACGGGTGTGACGCGAGTTCACCTCTTCATCCGCGCACGGCCACGTCGAAGTTCTGGTCGAAGACGTCGTCCGGGTCCCACCGGGACTTGATCGCCCGCAGCCTGGTCAACGTCGGCTCCGGAAACGCTTCGGCGAGACTCGCGGCGGTGTGGTCACTTTCGAAACTCAGGTACAGGCCGTCCATTCGCCGGCGCACCGGCGCCCACAGCTCGTCCAGGACGGACCGGGCCGCCGTGCTGACCGCCGCGACCGAGAAGTTCTGCTGCCGGTGGGCGTAGGCGGTGGCGGCGGCCGGGACGTCGTTGATCGCGCCGCCGACGGAACGGATCTGCACCATGTCGACGGCGGCGGCCAGGTCGGCGACCCGGCGGGCCAGATCACGGTCGAGGTGCACGGCCAACCCGTTGCGGGTGCGCGCCGGCTGTTGTCCGGCGTGCGGCGCCCCGGTGGTCAGCGGGACGTCGGCGTAGGGAACGACGCCGGCCCGACCGCCGGCGAAGCCCGGCAGGGCGGCGAACGGATCCAGGGCCCCTTGGGCCCGGCGGTCGTTCCCGGCGACCACGACGGTGGCCTGCGCGAACCCGCCGCCCAGATACAGGAAGGCGGAGACGGCCCGCGGGGCACGTTCCACCGTGTCGCCCCACCCCTCCAGGAAACCCGCGGGGTCGCCGAGCCGGTAGGCCAGCGCGCCCCGGGTGACGGCCGGGACAGCGGCCGCCGCGAACTCGAACCCGACCACGATGCCGACGTTGGCGCCCGCCCCCCGGATCGCCCAGAACAGCTCGGGCTCCTCGTCCGCGGACGCCCGCCGCAGCCGTCCGTCGGCGGTGACGACGTCGGCGGCCAGCAGGTTGTCGATCGTCAGTCCGTGCGCCCGGCCGAGCAGCCCGATGCCGCCGGCGGTGGCCAGGCCACCGACCCCGACGTCGCCGGAGTCGCCCGAGCTGATCGCCAGGTCGTGCGGCTGCAACGTCCGAGCCACCTGCCCCCACCGGGCGCCGGCACCGACCCGCACCCGCCGGTCGTCGATCAGGGTCACCGCGTTCAGCGGCGACAGGTCGATCACCGTGCCGCCGTCGTTGGTCGCGATGCTGCTGATCCCGTGGCCGCCGCTGCGAACCGAGATGACGCCGCCCGCCGTCGCCCGGCGGGCACGGGCGAACGCGAGGGCGTCGGGCACCTCGGACTCGGTCCGCACCCGGACGACGGCGGCCGGCGACCCGGTCGCCGAGTAGACGTCGCGGACCTGCCGGTAACGCGGGTCGTCCGGTCCGATGACGTCCAGCGATCCTGCCGCAGCCCCGGACGTCACGGCCGCGGACCCGGCCGTGGCCCCTGCTCAACGTCGACGAAGTACTGCAGGTCGTCGCCGGCCAGCGGGCTGGTCCCGGCGATCAGCTCGGCGATGTGCACGCCGACGTCGGCGGCCGGAATCCAGCCGGGGTCGTCGATGCCGGCCTGCTGCCGCGGCCGGGTCCGGATGAACCCGACGATCAGCTGGTAGACGCGCGGCCCGCGGCCGGCCCGTTCGGCCGCGACCGTCAGGGTCAGCGACTTGCGCGCGGCCGCCGCCAGGGCCAGCCCCGCCCCGCCCGGGAAGGGCATGTCCGCGCTCATGCCGTTGATCTGGATGAGCGCGCCGTCGGCGGCGATGTGCGGGACGAACGCGCGGTAGAGCCGGAACACCGAGGTCAGATTGGCCTCGATGAGGAACCGGAACTCGGCGTCGGTGAGGTCCAGGGCGGGCTTGCGGCCCTGGCTCCCGAACGACGCGACCGACACCACGACCCCGTCGAAGGCTCCGTACCGGCTCGCCAACTCTCCGGCTCGGTCGTCGAGATCGTCCGCCAGTGCGTCGAGAACCTCTGTCGCCAGACGTGAGTCGTCGACGCGGGTAGCGAACTCGGTCAGCCGTTCCGCGTTCCGGCCGGCGACGACGACGGCGGCCCCGGCGGCCAGCAGCGACCTGACGACGCCCTCGCCGACCCCGCCCGCTCCGCCCACCACCAGAACCGTGCGGCCGTCCAGTGTGGTGCCGGGCCCTGCCCAGTGCGGTTGTCCCGTTGCTGCCGGCACCTGGGTTCTCCTGTCGTCGGTGATCGCCGGCGGGTCGGCCCGCCCCCCGGATTCGTCACGAGCATAGGTTGACTTTGACTCAGACTCAACCCGCCGATCGCGGCAAACCTGATCCGCGACGGCGTGGCCGGTGGCCCCGACGTCGGGGCCACGTTCGTGTCGACCCGGTGGGATGGCGCCCGGCAGATCCTGGGCACGATGGGCATCGACGGCCTGGACGAACCGGCGCAGGTGTTCGCCGGGTGGATCTCGATGAAGGACGACGTCGTGCCGGCCTGGATCGACCGGGGCGGACGGCTGTCCGAGGACGACCTCATCGAGTTGCGGGCCCTGCCGGTCGAGATCCGCCGCCGGGTCGGCGATCTCGGGCCCGAAGCGGGAAGGGCGGTCGGGGGCATCCGCCGATGTAGCCGGCCGGCTTCGCGGGGTCGCCGGCACCGGACCGGATGTCGCTCAGTTCGCGGCGTCCTCGAAGATCAGGTTGGTGCGGGTGGACAGCACCTCCGGCATCGCCTGTAACCGTTCGAGCACCACCCGACGCAAGGCGTTGTTGTCGGCCGCCCGAACCAGCAGCATCACGTCGTACTCGCCGCCGGTCAGGGCCATGTGCTTGATCTCCGGGATGCCGGCCAGTCGCTCCTTCAGGTCTCGCCAGCTGTTCTGCCGGACCGACAACGTCACGTACGCCGACGTGGTCAGGCCGACCCGGATCGGGTCGACGAGGGCGGTGAAGCCGGTGATCACCTTCTCGGCGACGAGGCGGTCGAGCCGGGCGTAGGCGTTGGCCCGGGAGATCGCGACCCGCTCGGCCAGGGCCCGTCCGGAGAGCCGCCCGTCGGCCTCGAGTTCGGCGATGATCCGTCGATCGATCTCGTCCAGGGCACCGTCCATTCGTCTCACCCGTCCGGTTCCGGCCGACGTCATGCCGGCCATTCGGTCACACAGATCGGTCTCTCTTGGCCGTTCATCTCAGATTATCTGCTCAGCATAGTCAACTGGCCCGCCAGCCGGGCACAATTCAGACACTCTCAATTCCACGGAGGTCCCCTTGAGCGCCGAACCTCTGCACGACGCGATCACCGCAACCCGGGTCCTGGACGAGTCCGGCACGCCGGTCGACGGAGCCCCGCGACCCGATCCGGCGTCGCTGCTGGCCGGATACCGCGAACTCGTGCTGGCCCGCCGGCTGAACGAACAGGCCGGCGCCCTGGTGCGGCAGGGCCGGCTGGCCGTGTATCCCTCCTCGCGAGGCCAGGAGGCCTGCCAGGTGGCCTGCGCGCAGGTGCTCGCCGACGGCGACTGGCTGTTCCCCACCTACCGGGACACCGCCGCGATCTGCGCCCGCGGGGTCGACCCGGTGCAGGTGCTGACCATGCTGCGCGGCGACTGGCACTGCGGGTACGACCCGGTCGAGCACCACGTCGCGCCCCAGGCCACCCCGCTGGCCACCCAGCTGTTGCACGCTGTCGGCGTCGCCCACGCGGCGCGGCTCAAGGGGCAGGACACCGTCGTGATGGCGCTCTGCGGCGACGGCGCGACCAGCGAGGGCGACTTCCACGAGGCGTGCAACTTCGCTGCCGTGTTCGGCGCGCCGGTGGTGTTCTTCGTGCAGAACAACAAGTACGCGATCTCCGTGCCGTTGGCCCGGCAGTCGATCGCCCCCTCCCTGGCCGCCAAGGCGGTCGGCTACGGCATGCCCGGCGTCCGGGTCGACGGGAACGACCTGGCCGCCCTGCACCTGGTCCTCGGCGAGGCGGTCGAGCGGGCCCGCCGCGGCGACGGACCGACGCTGGTCGAGGCGGACACGTACCGGATGGAGGCGCACACCAACGCCGACGACGCGACCCGCTACCGCACCGATGACGAGGTTACCGCGTGGGCGCCGCGCGACCCGCTGGTCAGGCTGCGGGTTTTCCTGACCGGATCGGGCGTGCTCGACGACGAGCACGAGCGGCGGTTCGCCGCGGAGGCCGAGGAGATGGCCGCCCACGTCCGGGCCGGGCTGAACGCCGAGAGGCCGGTCGACCCCGATGACCTGTTCGCCTACGTGTACGCGACACCCACCCCGCAGTTGACCGAACAGCGCGAGACCCTGCGCCGGGAACTCGCTTTCGAGGAGGCGTGATGACCGATCAGCCGAAGATGACGATGGCCCAGGCCATCAACGCGGCGCTGCGCGACGCGATGACCGCCGACGACTCGGTGGTGGTGTTCGGCGAGGACGTCGGCACCCTGGGCGGGGTTTTCCGGGTCACCGACGGGCTGACCCGGGACTTCGGCGAAGGGCGCTGCTTCGACACCCCGCTGGCCGAATCGGGGATCGTCGGCATGGCCGTTGGCATGGCGATGAACGGGATTCGGCCGGTGGTGGAGATGCAGTTCGACGCCTTCGCCTACCCCGCGTTCGAGCAGATCGTCAGCCACGCCGCCAAGCTGGCCAACCGGACCCGCGGACGGCTGAGAGTACCGATGGTCATCCGGGTTCCGTTCGCCGGCGGCATCGGCGGGGTGGAGCATCACTGCGACTCCTCCGAGTCCTACTACGCGCACACCCCGGGCCTGACGGTCGTCGCCCCGGCGACCAACGCCGACGCCTACGGGCTGCTTCGCGCCTCGATCGAGAGCCCGGACCCGGTGGTGTTCCTGGAGCCCAAGCGGCAGTACTTCAGCAAGGAGGTCGTCGACGTCACCGCGGCGGTGCCGCCGATCGGACGCGCGGTCGTCCGGCGCAGCGGCCGGGACGCCACGCTGATCGCCTACGGCCCGTCGGTCCCGGTCGCCCTGGCCGCGGCCGAGCAGGCCGCCACCGAGGGCCGCGACATCGGCGTCGTCGACCTGCGGTCGATCGTGCCGTTCGACGACGAGACGGTGTGCGCCGAGGTCCGGCGGACCGGGCGGGCCGTCGTCGTCGCCGAGGCCCCCGGCTTCGCCTCCGTCGCCTCCGAGATCGTCGCCCGGGTGACCGAGCGGTGTTTCCATCACCTGGAGGCGCCGGTGCGTCGGGTGACCGGATTCGACATCCCTTATCCCCCACCGAAGCTGGAGCGCCACTTCCTGCCCGGGGTCGACCGGATCCTGGACGCCGTCGACGCCCTGCAGTGGGACCTGCCCGAGATGGCGCGGACCGCATGAGCGAGCGGCAGCGAGCGAATCGTCAACACAGTCGGGCCGGCGCCAGGTGCCGGGCGGCGCAGCCCGCGAAGCGACCGGCAATGGCGGAGGCCCGATGAGCGAGCGGCAGCGAGCGAATCGTCAACACAGTCGGGCCGGCGCCAGGTGCCGGGCGGCGCAGCCCGCGAAGCGACCGGCAATGGCGGAGGCCCAATGAGCGAGCGGCGATGGCAGAGCCCCGATGAGCGACCGGCAACGGCGGAAGTCCGATGAGCGCTCAGATCTTCACCCTGCCCGACCTGGGCGAGGGCCTGGCCGAGGCGGAACTGGTCCGTTGGCTCGTCGCGACCGGTGACACCATCACGGTCGACGCGCCCATCGCCGAGGTCGAGACCGCCAAGGCCGTGGTCGAGGTGCCGTCGCCGTTCGGCGGTGTCGTCGTCGCCCTGCACGGCCGGGAGGGCTCGTCGATCGCCGTCGGTGCCCCGCTGATCTCGGTCGGCGACCCGGCCGACGAACTGGCCGGGGAATCCGCGAGCGCGGCCGTCGCCGGAACCCCCGACGGCGATGGCGGGATCGCGCGGGCGGCCGCCGCGACGTACCGCGAGGAGGAGCGGGCCGGCTCGGGCAACGTGCTGATCGGCTACGGAACGTCGGCGGCGGCGCCGTCCCGCCGTCGCCGCGGCGCACGGGCGGCGGACATCGCCGCGCCTGC
>JBDHZW010000019.1:0-34130 GCA_039812105.1 Nakamurella sp. | reverse complement strand
GTTGCGCTCGATCAGCTTGGTCATGATGCCGCCCTTGGTCTCGATGCCCAGGGACAGCGGGGTGACGTCCAGCAGCAGCACGTCCTTGACCTCGCCGCGCAGCACGCCGGCCTGCAGGGCGGCACCGACGGCGACGACCTCGTCCGGGTTGACGCCCTTGTTCGGCTCCTTGCCGCCGGTCAGCTCCTTGACCAGCTCGGTGACGGCCGGCATCCGGGTGGACCCGCCCACCAGCACCACGTGGTCGATGTCGCCGACCTTGACGCCGGCGTCCTTGATGACCTGGTGGAACGGGTTGCGGGTGCGGTCCAGCAGATCGGAGGTGATCTTCTGGAACTCGGCCCGGGACAGGGTCTCGTCCAGGAACAGCGGGTTCTTCTCCGCGTCCACCGTGATGTACGGCAGGTTGATGGAGGTCTGCTGGCTGGACGACAGCTCGATCTTGGCCTTCTCCGAGGCCTCGCGGATGCGCTGCATCGCCATCTTGTCGCGGGTCAGGTCGATGCCGTGGGCGGCCTTGAACTTGTCGACGAGCCACTTGACGATGCGCTCGTCCCAGTCGTCGCCACCGAGCTTGTTGTCACCGGCGGTCGCCTTGACCTCGACGACCCCGTCGCCGATCTCCAGCAGCGACACGTCGAACGTGCCACCACCGAGGTCGAAGACCAGGATGGTCTGCTCCTTCTCGCCCTTGTCCAGCCCGTAGGCCAGGGCGGCCGCGGTCGGCTCGTTGACGATGCGCAGCACGTTCAGGCCCGCGATCTCGCCGGCCTCCTTGGTCGCCTGCCGCTGGGCGTCGTTGAAGTAGGCGGGCACGGTGATCACCGCGTCGACCACGTTCTCACCCAGGTAGGCCTCGGCGTCGCGCTTGAGCTTGCCGAGCACCCGGGCGCTGATCTCCTGCGCGGTGTAGGTCTTGCCGTCGATGTCCGGCGACTTCCAGGTGGTGCCCATGTGGCGCTTGACCGAACGGATCGTCCGGTCGACGTTGGTGACCGCCTGCCGCTTGGCGACCTCGCCCACCAGGACCTCGCCGTTCTTGGCGAACGCGACGATCGACGGGGTGGTGCGGGAACCCTCGGCGTTGGCGATGACGGTCGGCTCGCCGCCCTCCAGGACGGAGACGACCGAGTTGGTGGTACCGAGATCGATACCGACGGCACGGGACATGCAATTTCCTCCTGCAGCTGCCCGGCGGAATCCCCTCCGCCGGGGTGGTTGGTCACACTGTGTCGACTCGGCCCAGGGCGGGCCTCGTCACGTTCTGTCTGTCTCGACCCCCGGCGACGATGCCCCCGGATCCGGGACCTGTCAAGTTATTGTCAAAGGACTTGCGTCTGACCGACTCAACTTTACTGCACGGTCCAACGGGCGGCGGCGACCATCTATTCCGCTCGGGTGGCTCACACACGATTCACATCCGAGCATCCGGCTCGGGCCCCGGGCGCCGATCGGCGTTCGGCAGGAAAGTGGTCGCTGCCTGGGCACGAACCTTCCGAACGCGCGCGGTGCCGCTGCACCATCGGGGTCGGGCGTAGCCTGCATGTGAGCCCGGTCACATCCGGTCGGGTGGAGGAGCGGCGATGTCCCTGTCCGGATCGTTGCTGGTGTGGCGGGCCAACCGGGCGCTCCGGGTGGCCAACAACCGGCGCCGCCGGCAGTTGATGCGCGAACTGGCCGACTACCGCTCCGCGGCCGACTGCCGGGACCTGGAAGCGACCCTCGACCGCTATCCGGACGGCGTCACCGCCGAAATCCGGGACATCCTGAGCCGCCGGCGGCTCTGGGGTGGGCCGGGTCGGTTCCCCGGCCTTCAGGGCGGCTGAGCCCCGCCGGCCGAGGCGAATCCGCCGGACGCCTGACGCGAACCGGATAGCTCAACTATCCGTACCCCCGGGTGAAACCGTCCCGACGGCCGCGGGACTCCATCACCGACACCGGCGACAGCTCGCCGGATGACCAACGGGAGTACCCATGACCCTTGCCCGCACCAGCCGAGTGGCGGTCGGCGCCGTCCTCACCGCCTGCGCCGTCCTGGCCGCGCCATCCGTGGCCCTCGCCGGCCCCCTCGGCGGCAGCCCGACGCCAACACCGAGCTGCCTCAAACGCACGTCGCAGATCTACGTGAGCGACAACTCGGCCTACGGCGCCAACAACGGCGGCATCACCGCCGTCGACGCGCCCACCGGCACCCGCAGCGTGCTGAGCGAGAACAACTCGCCCGTCGGCAGCCCGGAGTTCGAGACGCCCTGGGGCATGACGAAGGACGCCAACGGCGACCTGCTCGTCGCCGAACAGTCGATCGTCGTCGGCGCCGCCGTGCCCAGCATCATCCGGGTCGACCGCGCGACCGGCACCCGCACGCTGATCTCCAGCAACGCGAGCCCGGCCGGCGGGCCGCAGTTCGGCACCCCGAGCGGCATCGCGCTGGACGCCGGCGGCGACATCATCGTCGCCGACATGACCGCGTTCACCGACGGCGCGATCCTCCGGGTGAACCCGACCACCGGTGCCCGGACCGTCATCTCGCGCAACAGCGCGCCGGCCGGCGGACCGCGGCTCGACGGCCCGATGGACCTGGCCATCGCCGCCAACGGCGACATCTACGTCGCGAACACCTTCGGCACCAACGTGATCCGGGTCAACCCGACCACCGGCGCGCGCACCCTGATCTCGGCGAACGGCAACCCGGGCGGCGGCAACGCGTTCTCCTGGCCGTGGGGCATGACGCTGGACGTCAACGGCGACATCCTGATCGCCGATTCGAATGCCTACGGTGGCCCGGGCGGGATCATCCGGGTCGACCCGGCCACCGGCACCCGGACGGTCGTGTCCAACAACGCGAACGGCTCCGGACCGATCTTCGATCACCCCGGTGACCTGGTCGTGGAGTCCTGCACCAACACCCTGCTGGTCACCGACAGCGGGATGGAGGCGGTGTACCGGGTCGACCCGGCCACCGGCAACCGAACCCTGATCTCGGACAACACCAGTCCGGGCAGCATCTCGTTCGTCTGGCCGCAGGGCATCGTCACCGCCGACACGCTGCTGATCCCGCCGCCGGTCGTGCCCACCAAGTAGCTCGGAGCCGGACGCCCCGCCCCCAGTTGATCATGGAGAAACGGCCCTTATGGATGCTCCATAAGGGCCGTTTCTCCATGATGAACTTCAATGCGGGCGAGGGCTTGACACCGCCGGTCGCGGGTCCTAGCCTCGTAGTCAATCAAGTAGTTGATAAAAGGATCGGTTGACTAATGATCGTGGATCCATCCGCCGACGACCGGCTCGACCGGGCCTTCATGGCCCTGGCCGACCCGGTGCGGCGGCGGATGATCGCCCGGCTTTCCCGCGGGCCGGCCACGGTCAACGAGTTGGCCGAACCCTTCGCGATCACCAAACAGGCCGTGTCCAAGCACATTCAGGTGCTCGAACAGGCCGGCCTGGTGACCCGGAGCCGGGACGCGCAGCGGCGTCCCGTGCACCTGAACGCCGCCCAACTGGAGGCGCTCACCGCCTGGATCGACCGCTACCGGCTGATCCACGAACAGCAGTTCCGCAACCTGGACGCGCTGCTGGCGCGCTCCGACACCGAGAGGAAGGACCCGTCATGACGAGTTCCGTCGAGATCACCGCGCCCGAGGGCGTGCCGTTCATCGACATCGTGCGCGAGTTCGACGCACCGGTCGCCGCGCTGTTCCGGGCGCACGCCGAGCCCGATCTGATCAAGCAGTGGCTGGGGCCCGACGGCTACGAGATGGACATCGAGCGTTGGGATTTCACCAGTGCCGGCGGGTACCGCTACATCCACCGGGACGGCAAGGGCGGCGAGTACGGGTTCCGCGGCGTCTTCCACACCGTGCGCGAGAACGACTTCGCCATCCAGACGTTCGAGTTCGACGGCTACCCGGACGTCGTCGCGATCGAATCGATGACGTTCACCGACCTGGGCGACGGCCGGGCCCGGCTGTCCATCCACAGCGTCTACCCGACCGTGGAGGCCCGCGACGGCATGGTGGCCAGCGGGATGGAGACCGGGCTCGTCGAGGGCTACAACAAGCTGGAAAAGCTCGCCGCCTCCCTCTGAAAGGACAAGGACCCTGATGGACTGGACCCTGGAAGTCGTCCTGCTGCCGGTCGCCGACCTGGACCGGGCGATCGAGTTCTACCGGGACCAGGTCGGCTTCGACCTCGATCACGACACCCGCAACGAGCACATGCACGTCGCCCAGCTGACCCCACCCGGCTCCGGCTGCTCGATCGTCGTCGGCAGCCTGCCGGCCCAGAACGAGATGGCGCCGGGCTCGATGCGCGGCCTGCAACTGGTCGTCGCGGACGCCACCGCCGCGCGGGGCGAACTGGTCGGCCGCGGGGTGGAATGCAGCGAGATCACCGTGTTCGACGAGCGGGACGGCGGCACGTTCTTCGGCTTCGCCGATCCCGACGGCAACACCTGGGCGGTGCAGCAGATCAAGGCCCGCGCCGAAAAACCGCTCATTCCGCTCGATGCCCGGAGTCGATTCGGTAGCTGACCCACCCACCGACCCACCACCCCACCCCACCCGTCCAACCCCCACCCCCCACCCGCTGTTGATCATGGCCTTGCGGCCTTTCTGAGCCGGCCCATTGGGCCACCAGGCCATGATCAACACCGAATGAAACGAGAGGCGCAGCCATGCCCGCACAGATTCCCTGCCTGTGGTTCGACGGCCAGGCCGAACCGGCCGCCCGGTTCTACACCGAGGTCTTCCCGAACTCGACGATCGACTCCGTCACGCACTACGGCCCGAACACGCCCGGCACCGAGGGCGACGTGCTGACCGTCGAGTTCACCCTCGACGGCACCCGCTACCTCGGCCTGAACGGCGGCCCGCAGTTCACCTTCTCCGAGGCCATCTCGTTCCAGATCATGTGCGCCGACCAGGACGAGGTGGACCACTACTGGTTCAAGCTGTCCGAGGGCGGTTATCAGGACCAGTGCGGTTGGCTCAAGGACCGGTTCGGCCTGTCCTGGCAGGTCGTGCCGATCCGGTTGATGGAACTGCAGGCCGACCCGGACCCCGAACGGGCCAACCGGACGATGCAGGCGATGCTCAAGATGCGCAAGCTCGACATCGCCGAGCTGGAACGGGCCGCGGACGGTGTGACAGTCTGACGTCATGACCGGTGCCGGACAGCTGCCCAAGCAGTTCCGGATGACGGGCACCCAGCGGGTCGGCAATGCGGTGATGGGCGCGTTGATCGATCTCGGTCTCATCCCGCACAGCTACGTCCTGACCACCCGGGGCCGGCGAACCGGGCAACTGCACCGGACGCCGGTGACCCTTGTCGAGCACGACGACGCCCGGCGGTGGCTGGTCGCGCCCTACGGGCCGGTGAGCTGGGTGCACAACGCGCGCGCCGCCGGCATGGTGACGCTCCGCCGGGGTTCCCGGGTCGAGGCGTTTGGCCTGCGGGAGGTGGGACCGGACGAGGCCGGGCCGATCCTGAAGGAGTACCTGGCCCTTGCATCGGCGACCAGGCCGTACTTCCACGCGACGAAGGACTCGCCGGCCGCGGAGTTCGTCACCGAGGCCGACCTGCACCCGGTGTTCGAGTTACTCGCTGCCGATCGGTCGGACTGAATCGGCGGACGATCCGGTCACCCCACCTGCGAACCCGTCCGCAACCCGGCATTGGGCGGTACCACCGGGCAGCCGGTGCCGGAACCGGGCGACCAACGCGTAGACACCGGCGGCGAGCCAGCACAACGGCGGATGGTCGATCAGCGCGCCGGCGACCGGCCAGCGGCGCCCGGGCTGGGCGCGCAGGACGGCGGCAACCGCGCGGTGCCCGCGCCGACGGGAGCCGTCGGCCGCCACCCACCACGCCGCCGAACGCACCTGCGCGACGCTCAGCCCGAACCGACCGACGTCGAGCAGCTGGTACGGCTGCGCCGACACCGGCGCCGGCAGCCGCGCACCCAGGTCCACGCAGCGCTGGCAGAACGCGCAGTCGCCGTCGTAGATCAGGATCGGGCCGTCCATGCCTCCATCATGCGGCCGTACGATCCGGGCATGACGACGACGTCACTTCCCGCCGGGGTCGGCACGGTCGAGGTCCCCGGCGGCACCCTGGCCTTCGAGGTCCATCCGGGCAGCACGGCACCGGTGCTGGCCGTTCACGGGGTGAGCAGCCAGCGCCGATTGTGGAACTGGCTGCGCGCTGAGGCGCCCGAGGTCACCCTGATCGCTCCCGATCTGCGCGGGCGGGCGGACAGCGTCGACGTCGCCGGCCCGTACGGGATGGCCAGGCACGCCGCCGACATGATCGCGGTGCTGAACCACCTCGGCGTGACCCAGGCACACGTCGTCGGCATGTCGATGGGCGGGTTCGTCGGGGTCGAACTGGCCGCCCGCCATCCCGACCGGGTGCGGTCGCTCACCCTCATCGACGGCGGTTTCCCCATGCCGGTCCCGCCGGGGGCGACCCGCGAGGGGATTCCGGTCGCGTTCGCCGACCGGGTGGGTCGGCTCGCCCATCCGTGGGCTTCGGTCGAGGACTACCTGACGTTCTTCGTGACGAACACCGCGCCGCTGCTCGACCCGGCCGACCCGTTGCTCCGCGACAACCTGAGCCACGACTTGGCCCCAGACGGGCAGGTGCGACTGTCCGCCGACGCCCTCATCGACGACGTCGCCGACGTGATGTTCGGCGAGAATCCTTTCCGCGAGATCGATCTCCCCATCCGCCTGGTCTACGCCGAGTGGGGCGCCGGGCCCGGCTCGCCGCCCGCCTACACCGCCGAGCGGCTCGACGACTTCCGGCCGCCGCTGGCCCGGGCCACCTTCCTGCCGGGCCTGGATCACGCGAGCACGATCATGTCCTCCCGCGGCGCGGCGGCGACGGCCGAGCTACTGCGGGAGGCCCTGGCGTGACGAGACCCTTGCTGGAGGCCCTCGGCCGGGAGTTGCCGGCCGACCGTCTGGTCAGCGATCCGGATGTGTTGACGACGCTCTCGTCCGACGAGGCCGAGTGGGCGCCGGTCGGCGCGGCGGCCGTCGCGGTGCGCGCCCGCACGGAACCGGAGGTGCAGTCCGTCGTCCGGATCGAGGCGGAACTGGGTGTACCGATCGTGCCGCGCGGCGCCGGCACCGGCCTGTCCGGCGGCGCCAACGCGACCGACGGCTGCGTCGTGCTCGACATGTCCCGGATGACGGCGGTCCGCGACATCGACCCGGACAACCTGACCTGCGTCGTGGAGCCGGGCGTGGTCAACAACGACCTCAAGGCGACGGTCGCCGAGCACGGCCTGTGGTACCCCCCCGACCCGGCCAGCGCGCCGTGGTCGACGATCGGCGGCAACACCGCCACCAACGCCGGCGGCCTGTGCTGCCTGAAGTACGGCGTCACCCGCGACTACGTGCTGGGGATGCGCGCGGTGGTCGGCGGTCCGGCCGGTTACGGCACCGCGACGTGGCTCGGCCGGCGCACCTCCAAGGGGGTCGCCGGTTACGACATCGCCGGCCTGTTGGTGGGTTCCGAGGGCACCCTGGGCGTCATCACCGAGATCACCCTGCGGCTGCGGCCGGCCCTGCAGGGCGTCCCGCACACCGTGGTCGGTGCGTTCGCGTCCCTGGTCGACGCGGGCCGGGCGGTCGCCCTGGCCACCCGGCTCGGCCTCACCCCGTCCGCCCTGGAGCTGCTCGACCGCACCTGCCTGACCGCCGTCAACGACTGGAAGAACCTGGGCATCGAGGCGGACGCGGCGGTGCTGCTGCTGGCCCGGGTGGACACCCCGGGGGAGAGCGGCACGGCCGAGGCTGCGGCGCTGGCCGAGGCCTTCGAGCGCAGCGACGCGCTCTGGGCGGCGCAGTCCACCGACGACGTCGAGGCCGAGGCCCTGTTCGACGCCCGCCGGCTGGCCTACCCGGCCCTGGAGCGGCTCGGGCCGGTGCTCACCGAGGACATCTGCGTGCCCCGGTCGAAGGTGCCGGAGATGCTCGCCGCCGTCGAGCGCATCGCGGCCGAGCACCGGGTCACCATCGCCACCGTCGCGCACGTCGGCGACGGCAACCTGCACCCACTCATGCTCTCCGAACCCGGTGACGACGACGCCCGCCGCCGCGCCCAACGAGCGTTCGAGGAGATGCTCGACGCCGCGATCGGTTTCGGCGGAACGGTGACCGCCGAGCACGGCGTCGGGCTGCTCAAGATGGACGGGCTGCGCCGCGAGGCGGACCCCACGTCGCTGGTGTTGCAGCGGGCGATCAAGGACACCCTTGACCCGCTGGGCATCTTCAACCCGGGCAAGGTGCTGTGACGTTCCGGACGCGGGAACCGTTGACCGTCAAGGACGGTCGCCGCATCGCGGTCTGCGAGGTGGGTGATCCGGACGGCCCGGTCGTGCTCTACCTGCACGGCACCGGCAGTTCCCGGCTGGAGGTCGCGGTCTACGACGACGCGGCGTCGGCCCGCGGTCTGCGGCTGGTGGCCTGGGATCGGCCGGGCAGTGGCGGTTCGGACCCGAAGCCGGGCCGCCGGGTGGTCGATGTGCTGGACGATGCCGCCGCGGTGGCGGACGCGGTGGGCGCCGACCGGCCGGTGGCGCTCGGGCATTCCGGCGGCGGCTCGCACGTACTCGCTCTGTCCGCCGACGGGACCGTCGTCGCGGCCGGCGTCGCGGTCAACCCGGGGCCGCCGGCCGGGACCCGCTACCTCGCCGGACTGTCCCGTCAGCAGCGGGCAATGATCGCCGCGGCCCGGGATCACCCAAAGCTGTTCCGGCTGCTCGCGCTGCCGTCGGAGGGTCGCGGTGGCCGGCTCGGCGCGGCCGTCGCCCGGCGGGCGGCCGACCCGTCGGATCTGGATGTCCTGCGGCAGCCGGCGATCCGGTCGGCGCAGGAGGCGGCCGCGGCGGAGGGACGGCGGCAGCCGCGGGCGTTCAGCTCGGAGGCGCTGATCTTCTGGCACCAGCCCTGGGGCGTCGAGCTGGACCGGTTCACCGTGCCGCTGCACGTGTTCGCCGGCCGGAATGACCCATTCGCGCCGTTCGCCCGGCTGCTGGGCCGGGCCGGGGCCACCGTGCAGGAGATGCCCGGCGCTCACGCCTGCCACCTGTTGCCCGGTGGGATCGAGCAGGTGCTGGACGTGGTCGCCGGTCTGGCGTCCCGCTGACCTCACGCGGGCACCCGGCGTGGCCGGCGTGGGCGCGAGTGCGGAACGTCCGGTCGCCAGGAGCAGCCGAATGTTCCGCACCGAGCACAAGCGACCCGCCCCCGACGCGGTTCGGGCCGAGGTGCGGAACAACCGGTCGCCAGGGGCAGCCGAATGTTCCGCACCGAGCACAAGCGACCCGCCCCCGACGCGGTTCGGGCCGGCATGCGGAACAACCGGTCGCCAGGCACGGCCGAATGTTCCGCGCGAGGCCCGGCCGGCAGCGGGGCCCGGCAGCGGTCCGACCGCTGCCACGCGCTGACCGCACCACCAAGCCGCGACCGACACCGTTCAGCGCCGAGGGATCAGCCGACCTTCATCCGGGCGTAGAAGCCGTTGATGTGCTTCTCCAGCAGGTCCGCGGCCAGCGGCCCGTCGCCGTCGATCAGCGCCCGATGGATCGCGTGGTGATCGGCCCGCAGCCCGTCCCGCACCTCCGGCCAGTCCCCCGACTCCTCCAGGGTGCCGAGGATGTCGGTGCGGATGGACTCGCGTACGGCCACCGTCAGATCCGCGACGAACCGGTTCCCGCCGGCCTCGGCGATGGCCACATGGAACTCCGTGTCCAGTTCGTTGAACCGGGCCCGATCGATGTCCGGGTCGTCCATCGCGGCGATCGCGTCGCCGATCCGGGTCAGCACCTCCGGCGTCATCGACTTGGCCGCGCTGAGCGCGCTGAAGCGCTCGAACATCACCCGCGCCTCGACCACGTCGGACAGCGGGAACGACGACACCGCCAGGTGCACCCGGAGCAACCGGGTCAGTGCGCCGGACGGGGCGGCCCGGACAATGGTGCCCGAATCGGCGCCGGTCCCGACCGCGGAGCGGACGACCCCCTGGGCCTGCAGCACCCGCAGCGCCTCCCGCACCGCCGGCCGGGACGCACCCAGGATGGTGGCCAGCTCCCGCTCCGGAGGTAGCCGGTCGCCGGGTCGCAGGGTGCGGTTGATCAGCTGTTCCTCGATGCGGCGCAGGACGAGTTCGTAGGTCGGCACCCGCTCGACAGGTTCCCAGCCGGCCGGTGCGGCCATGGACGCTCCTTCACGACGACGTGTGGATCCCAGCAGGTCATTCTGTGGATCCGATGAGGACTTTGGTCCTGATGTGACCGCATTCACTGGACACGGTACCAGGCGATGGCCTATGGTCCTTGCATTCTTTGGTCAGACCACATCGGTCACCAAACTCCCGGAGGATCAATGGCGACTCCCTATCAACCCCACATCGACGCCGTCGGCGGCAGCGTGTTCCTGACCGCGATGGTGTCCATCATTCCCCTGCTCGTGGTCTTCGTGTTCCTGGGGATTCTCAAGACGAAGGCGCACATCGCCGGGCTGGCCGGGTTGGGCGCGGCGATCGTCGTCGCCATCCTGGCGTTCGGCATGCCGGTCGACCTATCCCTGCTGGCCGCCACCCAGGGCATCGTCTACGGCCTGTTCCCGATCATGTGGATCGTCCTGGCCGCCATCTGGCTCTACGAGCTGACGGTGATCAGCGGCCGCTTCGAGGATCTGCGGACCGCCTTCAACCGGGTGTCCGACGACCCGCGCATCCAGGGCATCATCATCGCCTTCTGCTTCGGCGGCCTGCTGGAGGCGCTGGCCGGCTTCGGCGCCCCGGTGGCGATCACCGGCGTGATGCTCGCCTCGCTGGGCTTCTCGCCGATGCGGGCCGCGGCCACCGTGCTGCTGGCCAACACCGCTCCCGTCGCGTTCGGCGCGATCGGCATCCCGATCATTACCGCCGGCAACCTGACCGGCATCGACTACCACGAGATCGGCGCCGTCATCGGCCGGCAGACCCCGCTGCTGGCCATGTTCGTGCCGCTGTTGCTGGTGATGGTCGTCGACGGCAAGCGCGGCGTGAAGCAGACCTGGCTGGCCGCCGTGGTGGCCGGCGTGAGCTTCGCGGTGGCCCAGTTCGTCTCGTCCAATTACATCTCGGTCGAGCTCACCGACATCATCGCCTCGTTGGTCGCGCTGGTCGCGGTCGTCGTGCTGCTGCGCTTCTGGAAGCCGAAGGGCACCGAGGAGGCGCGGGAGCGGCTGGCCCTGGCCGCGAAGGCCGAGCACGTCGAGCCGACCGGCGGCCCGACCGGCGGCGGCTCGGTTCCGGCCGCGACCCAGGTCTCGACCGAGAAGCTCACCGTCGGCCGCACCGTGATGGCGTTCCTGCCGTACCTGGTCGTGATCGTCGTCTTCACCCTGGCCAAGCTGTGGACGCCGCTGAAGACCTGGCTGGCGAGCACCGACGTCAAGTTCGGCTGGCCGGGGCTGGACGGCAACATCCTGAGCATCAGCGGCACCACCTCGACCGCGACGCAGTACACCCTCACCTACCTGTCCGGCGCGGGCACGCTGCTGGTCATCTCCGGAATCATCGTGATGATCGCCTACCGGATCTCGCCGGTCGTCGCGGTCAAGGAGTTCGGCCGCACCATCTACAAGCTCCGGTTCGCCCTGCTCACCGTGGGCAGCGTGCTGGGCCTGGCCTACGTGATGAACCTGTCCGGCGAGACCATCACCATCGGCCAGTGGCTGGCCGCCGGGACCGGCGCGTTCTTCGCCTTCCTGTCGCCGATCCTGGGCTGGGTGGGCACCGCCGTCACCGGGTCGGACACCAGCGCCAACGCCCTGTTCGCCACCCTGCAGCAGTCGGCGGCCGAGAAGGCCGGACTCGACCCGACGCTGCTGGTCGCCGCCAACACCTCCGGCGGCGTGGTCGGCAAGATGATCAGCCCGCAGAACCTGACCATCGCGGCCACCGCGGTCGGCCTGCTGGGCAAGGAGTCCGACATCCTGCGCCGGGTGCTCAAGTGGAGCCTCGGACTGCTGCTGGCCCTGTGCGTGCTGGTCTACCTGCAGAGCAACGTGCTGTCCTGGATGCTGCCCTGACCTGCGTGAACCGTTCTCGGACGGCGGTCAGCCGGCCGCCGTCCGAGAATGGGCCCAACGACTCTGACCGCCGCCGCACATGAGTTGACGGAGATGCCATGCGTATCGCGTTGATCGCCACCTGCCTGGGTGACGCGCTGTTCCCCGAGGTGGCCAAGGCCACCACCGTGCTGCTCGAACGCCTGGGCCACCAGGTGGTGTTCCCCGCCGACCAGGTCTGCTGCGGGCAGATGCACGTCAACACCGGATATCTCAAGGAGGCGGTGCCGGTCGTCCGGCATCACGTCGAGGTGTTCGAGGCCGCGTCCTTCGACGTGGCCGTCGCGCCGTCCGGCTCGTGCGTCGGGTCGGTCCGGCACCAGCAGGCGATGGTCGCCCGCCGCGCCGGTGACGACGCCCTGGCCGCCCGGGCCGCCGAGCTGGCCGGGCGGACCTACGAGCTGTCCGAGCTGCTGGTCGACGTGCTCGGGGTGACCGACGTCGGCGCCTACTACCCGCACCGGGTCACCTACCACCCGACCTGCCACTCGCTGCGGATGCTGCGGGTCGGCGACAAGCCGTTGCAGCTGCTGCGGCAGGTGCAGGGGATCGACCTGGTCGAGCTGCCCGGCGCCGACCAGTGTTGCGGGTTCGGCGGCACGTTCTCCATCAAGAACGCCGACACCAGCGCGGCGATGCTGGCCGACAAGGTGCGCAACGTCGTCGGCACGGGCGCCGAGCGGTGCACCGCCGGGGACGCGTCCTGCCTGATGAACATCGGCGGCGGCCTGTCCCGCGACGACACCGGCGTGCAGACGGTGCATCTCGCCCAGATCCTGGCCTCGACCCGACAGCTGGTGGCGGCATGACGACATTCCTGGGCATCCCGAAACGGCACGAGCAGCAGGAGGAGTCGCCGCTGCGTGGCACCCTGCCGTTCCCGAAGGCGGCCCGCCTCGCCCTGGCCAACGACCAGCTGCGCCGCAACCTGGCTCACGCGACGTCGGTGATCCGGGCCAAGCGGGCGCTGGTGGTCGGCGAGATGCCGGACTGGGAGGCGTTGCGGGATGCCGGCTCCGCGGTCAAGACGCAGGTGATGGCGAACCTGCCGGAGCTGCTGGAGCAGTTCGAGGCCAACGTCGTCGCCCGCGGCGGCGTCGTGCACTGGGCGCAGGACGCCGCGGAGGCCAACCGGATCGTCACCGAACTCGTCCGCGCCGAGGGGGTCGACGAGGTGATCAAGGTCAAGTCGATGGCGACCCAGGAGATCGGGCTCAACGAGTACCTGGAGGACAACGGCATCGCCGCGGTGGAAACCGATCTCGCCGAGCTGATCGTGCAGTTGGGGCACGACAAGCCCTCGCACATCCTGGTGCCGGCCATCCACCGCAACCGCACCGAGGTGCGCGACATCTTCCTGGCCGAGATGGGCGACGCGCCGGCTGATCTGACCGACGAGCCACGGCGGCTGGCGATGGCCGCCCGGGCCCACCTGCGGCGCAAGTTCCTGCGCACGAAGGTGGCGATCTCCGGCACCAACTTCGGCATCGCCGAGACCGGCACGGTCGGCGTGGTGGAGTCCGAGGGCAACGGCCGGATGTGCGTGACGCTGCCCGAGACCCTCATCACCGTCATGGGGATCGAGAAGATCCTGCCCACGTTCACCGACCTGGAGGTGTTCCTGCAGTTGCTGCCCCGGTCGTCGACCGGGGAGCGGATGAACCCGTACACCTCGCTGTGGACGGGGGTGACGCCCGGCGACGGGCCGCAGAACTTCCATCTCGTGCTGCTGGACAACGGCCGCACCAACGCGCTGGCCGACCAGGTCGGCCGGGCCGCGCTGCACTGCATCCGCTGCTCGGCGTGCCTGAACGTGTGCCCGGTCTACGAGCGGACCGGCGGGCACGCCTACGGTTCGGTGTACCCCGGACCGATCGGCGCGGTGCTCACCCCGCAGCTGACCGGGATGCACGGGCACCACGACGTGAACTCGACGCTGCCGTACGCGTCCTCGCTGTGCGGGGCCTGCTTCGACGCCTGCCCGGTGAAGATCCCCATTCCCGATCTGCTGGTCGAGCTGCGCGGCCGGGCGGTCGACGCCGATCGCGGCCGGACCGTTCCCGGCGGCTGGGACGCGGCGATGAAGGCGGCGGCGTGGGTGATGAGCGACCGCACGCGGTTCGTCGCCGCCGAGAAGGCCCTGGCGGCGGGGCGTCTGGTCGCGGGCAAGGACCAGAAGATCAAGCGCCTGCCGTTCCCCGGGTCGGCCTGGACGCACACCAAGGACATGCCCGCTCCGCCGAAGCAGACGTTCCGGCAGTGGTGGAAGGAAACGCACCATGAGTGAGGCTTGCCGAACGAATCATGGACACCATGGCGGCGCGCCCACGGGGACGCGGAGCCTGCGAGCGACCCGCGGGGGGCGACGGCATGAATAGCCGGGACGCGGTGTTGGGACGGATCCGGTCGGCATTGGCGGCCGACCCGGCACCCCCGCCGCCGGTGCCGCGGGACTACATCCGGGTCGGCGCGAACCCGCCGGGCAGCGAACCGGTGCTGGAGCTGATGGTCGACCGGCTGGTCGACTACAAGGCGCAGGTCCGCGAGGTTTCCCCGGCCGAGCTGGCCGACGCGATCGACGGGGCGCTGTCCGCCCAGCGGTCGGTCGTCGTCGCCAAGGATCTGGACGCCGAGCTCGCCGCGGCGACCCGCCGTTCCGGCCGGGCGGTGGTCGTGGACGGCGACCCGGCCGTGCTGACCCCGGCCGAGCTGGACGGGATCGACGCGGTGGTGTCCACGGCGAAGGTGGCGATCGCCCTGTCCGGGACGATCGTGCTGGACGGCGGTCCCGGCCAGGGCCGGCGGGCGATCACCCTGGTGCCCGACTTCCACCTGGTGGTGCTGCACGCGGATCAGGTGGTGCAGACGGTGCCCGAGGCCATCGCCCGGCTCGACCCGATCCGCCCGCTGACCATGATCGCCGGGCCGTCGGCGACCAGCGACATCGAGCTGGAGCGGGTCGAAGGGGTGCACGGGCCCCGGACCCTCCACGTGCTGATCGTGCGCTGACCCCGAAAGGCCGGCCCGCCACCAGGGCGGGCCGGCCGTCGGGCCATCGGGCCGGCAGGGTCAGCGGCCGGTCCAGGCCCACTCGTCGTAGTTCTTGCCGGTCAGCAGCTCCATCGCGGCGCGGGTCGGCGGGGTGACGTCCGCCTTGCTGCCGCCGGCCCGGAGCCGGTCGATCTCGTCGACGATCAGCTTGTGGTTCTCCCGGTTGAGCCGGAAGGTCAGGGCGTTCCAGAACAGCAGCACGAACAGCCCGCCGATCAGGAACACCAGCAGCCCGGCGATGTACGCGCCGGCGCTGGCCGGCTGCTGGTCCGGGGTGGGCAGCTTGCCGTCGATCTTGTCGGTGATCAGGCCGCCCATCTGCAGCACGATGCCGACCACTACGGTGATCACCACGGACGAGGCCTTGCGGTAGAAGGTCATGACGCCGGCGAAGATGCCGGCCCGCTTCTCCTTGGAGATGATCTCGTCCAGGTCGGGGATGAATGGGAAGACGTTCCAGGGCAGGAAGCCGATCACCGACCGGCCCAGCTGGAACAGCACCGAGATGGCCACCAGCACGCCCATGATCGATCGTGCGGGATGTCGCTCTGGAACCAGTAGAGGATGCCGTAGCCGATCATCGCGATCAGACCCGTTGCGGTGCCGAAGATGTACAGCGGGCGGGCGCCGAACTTGATGAACAGCCCGCCCAGCACGGGGGCCAGGAACCAGCCGACGACCGACAGCGACAGCAGGATGTAGCCCTGCGTGGTCGTCTGCCCGGCGGCCAGCAACGAGTAGGTCGCGAAGTACAGGAACACGGTGTTGAAGGCGTCGATCGCGCCGTAGGTGCAGAAGTACAGCACCAGGTGCTTGCGGAAGGTCTTGATGCGCAGGGTGGTGCCCACCGACCGGAAGGTGTCGACGAACCCGTGCAGCGCCGGCTTTTTCGATTCCTCGTCGATCTTGGCCAGGGTGTCGGCGTCCAGCGGCCGCTCCCAGGTGGCGAAGTAGCAGACCAGCAGGATGATCGCGCCGAACACCGCGTAGAACAGGCCGGTGTACAGGTAGGTGGACGGGTCGTTGGGCCCCAGTTCGGTCATCAACCAGGCCGGGATGATGGTGGTCAGCGAGGACGAGATGCCGGCGATCCACATCCGCAGCGTGCCCATCTTGGTCCGCTGGACGTAGTCGTCGGTCATGTCCGTGGGCAGCGTCTCCCACGGGATCGTCACCATGGAGAACACCAGCTCGAACAGCACCAGGGTGACGATGTAGTAGAGCCAGTTGGCGCCGGTCACCCACAGCAGCGCGTAGGACAGCGACAGCGGCGCCCCGATCAGCAGGAAGAACCGCCGCCGGCCGAACCGGCGACCCAGCCGGGTCCGGGCGAACTGGTCGGAGAACCGGCCCATCAGTGGGGAGACGACGGCGTCGATGATCAGCCGGCCGGTGACGATGTGAACGTCGCGACCAGCGGCGAGATCCCGGCGAACGTGGTGTAGAAGAACAGCAGCGAGCCGCCGATGAACCCGCCGGTGCCGGAGATGAACATGTCCACCGAGCCCCAGCCGAGGGCCCGGTGCAGGCCGACCCGGCCGGCGGCCTTGTCGGTGACGAACGCCTTGCGCACGCGCTGGGTGACGGTCGGCGGGGGTGCCGTGACGGGGGCACCGTCCTTCGTGGTGGTGGACATCGCTGTCCTCCTTCTCGGGGTTGCTCGGGGGGATCGGGTTGGGTTGCGGGTGCACGCTCGGGCTCGCGAGGTGGCCGGATCGGGCGGACCGCGATCAGTGGATGACGCGGCCGTGCTCGTCGGGGATGCCGGACGAGCGGAAGAAGTAGGTGTTGATCTGGTCGCGCCACTCGACGGCGCTGCGAAGCTGCTCGGCGAACCGTTCCCGACCGCGGGCGTGCACGTCGTCGTCCACCCGGCCGGCCAGATCGTGCCACGCCTGCGCGGCCCGCTCGACCGCCTCCACGCCCGCGAAGTGGGTGTCGTAGATGTGCTGGACCACGGTGTCGCCGCGGTGCAGCCGGTGCGTGTACGGCACGTGGTGGAAGAACAGCAGCAGCTCGTCCGGGGTGCTGTCGGTCGACTCGTAGCGGGACCGCCAGGGTTCCGGGTACTGCCCGGCGTAGCCGGTGCCGGTGGCCAGGCTGCGGTCCACCCCGATGCCGTCGCGATCGGCGAAATGGTAAGTGCCCCACGGGGAGTACTCGTAGCCGTCCACCGCCGGCCCGTAGTGGAAGTGCGGGTTCACCATGAAGCCGACCCCGAGGGGCGCGGTGTAGTCCTCGTAGGTGGCCCAGGAGCCGTCGAGGATCGCGTGGATGCCGTCGCGGACCACCGGGTCCGGACCGAAGGTCAGCGAGATCCACTCATCCAGGACGTCCAGCGGGTCGGCGGTGGGTTCCCACATCAGCCGGCCGAAGGCGTAGAGGTTGGCCTGGGCCAGCGGGTGCCCGGTCCAGAACGGGTCGTCGCCGACGTTGGACACGGCCGCGAACCCGCCGGTGGTCAGGTCGGCGACGGTCGGGCCGGCCGCGCCCCGCGGGCGGAAGGCGAGGATCTCGTGCCATTCCGGGCCCAGGTACACCGCGTGCTTCTGCTGGCCGGTGTACTCCTGGGTAACCTGGAACTCCACGGCGATCCGGGTGTGCGGCATCGCCGCGATCACCGGCGAGATCGGTTCGCGCACCTGGAAGTCCATCGGGCCGTGCTTGACCTGCACGACGACGTTGCCGTCGAACTGCCCGTCCAGCGGGGCGAAGTGGTCGTAGGCGGCCCGGGCCCGGTCGGTCTTGCGGTCCCGCCAGTCCTGCCGGTGGTTGTAGACGAAGGCGCGCCAGTGCACGGTCCCGCCGTGCGGCGCGAGGGCCCGGGCCAGCACGTTGGCCCCCTCGGCGTGGGTGCGGCCGTACGCGAACGGCCCGGGCTGGCCCTCGGAGTCGGCCTTGACCAGGAACCCGCCGAAGTCGGGGATGACCGAGTACACCTTGTCGGCGACGGCCGCCCACCAGGCGATCACGTCCGGATCCAGCGGGTCGGCGGTGTCCAGCGCGCCGACGATCATCGGCGCGGCGAAGTTCACCGACAGGTGGGTGCGGATGCCCCACGGCCGCAACTGCTCGGCGATCCGCGCCACCTCGTCGAGATCGTCGGTGAGCAGCAGCGTCTCGCGGCGATGGACGTTCACGTTGTTGATCGCGACACGGTTGACGCCGACGGCGGCGAGCAGCCGGCCGTAGTCGCCGACCCGGCGGAGGTCCGCCCGCACCTCGCCGTCGGAGTAGAAGATCGAGCCGCCGGAGTAGCCGCGCTCGACCTGGCCCATCGTCGGGTGCACGGCCACGTTGTCCCAGTGGTCGAGCATCCGCAGCGGGTGCGCGGGCACGGACCGGTGCACGTCCGGCCGCGGGTCGGCGGGTCGGGCCGCCTCCCGGACCAGGGCGAACCACCCGTACAGCGCGCCGGCGCCACCGCCGTACACCACCGCTCGCCGATCGCCGATCCGCACCAGGGCGAACCCCTCCGCACCGAGGCCGTCGCCGACCGCGCGCCGGGCCGGGTCGGACCCGAGCAGTTCGACGGCCGACGATTCGGGCGCGAAGACCAGGTCGGCACCGGCGGTGACCTCGGTCAGGCCGGCCCGGGCCGCCTCCCGTCGCACGGTGGCCAGCAGCGGATCGTCACCGACGATTGTCACCGTGCGACCGGCGAGGGGTGCGGTGACCCGGTCGGGCAGCCACATCGGATGGACGCCGTTCATGTCATCTCCTCCTTGAGAAATCTTCGAAGCCGGTTCGGCCGGCTCAGCGGTCGACCCGGGCGGTGACGATCCGCCGGTCGTCCCGGGTGACCCGGTGCACCGGGCCGACAATGTCGATCCCACTGCCGGTCTCGCGTTCCGCGCAGGACGGTCCGACCCACAGTTCGACCCCGCCCGGCTCGACGATGCGGTCGCCGTCGCGGCCGGTGAAGGCCAGCCGGGTGGTCGGCACGTCGAACGTCACGGTGACCCGCTCACCGGGTTCCAGGGCGACCCGCTGGTAGCCGAGCAGTTGCGCGACCGGACGGGTGACGCTGGCGTAGGTGTCCCGGGCGTACAACTGGACCAGATCGGTGCCGGCCCGCGGACCCGTGTTGGCGACCTCCACCGACGCTCGGAACGCACCGCCGGCCACCACCATCGGGTCGGCGCGCAGGCCGGTCCGGGCGAACGTCGTGTACGTCAGGCCGTGCCCGAATGGCAACAGCGGGGTGCTGTCCAGGGCGGTGACCTCCGACGGCCCGCCCAGGACCGGGTGCAGGTACGAGTACGGCTGCGCCCCGGCCGACCGGGGCATCGACACCGGCAGGTGTCCGGACGGGGCGACTCGTCCGGACAGGATCGCGGCGATCGCGGCGGCTCCCTCCTCGCCGGGGAAGAACGCCTGCAGCACCGCGGCGGGCCGGCCGGGCGCGTCGAGCGCCGGGTCGATCGCCCAGTCGATCGCGTAGGGCCGGCCGGAGAGCACCACCACGATCACCGGCGTGCCGGTCGCCGTCACCGCCTCGACGAGGTCGCGCTGCACCCCGGGCAGTTCCAGGTCGTCCACGTCGTTGCCCTCGCCGACGGTGCCCCGGCCGAACAGGCCCGCCCGGTCCCCGACGACGACGATCGCCACGTCGGCCGCGGCCGCGGCGGCCACGGCGGCGGGAAGGGCGCCGCGATCCGCTCCCTCGACCTCGCACCCGGCGACCGCGTCCACCGCGGCCCCGGGGAACTCGGCCCGGAGCGCGTCCAGCACGGTCGGGATCTCGATGCCCAGCGCCACGTCGGGGTGGTGCGGCAGCACGTGGTTGGCGAACGCGTAGCACCCCAGAAGCGCCTCCGCGCTGTCGGCGTTCGGCCCGATGACGGCCAGCCGGCCCACCGACGGCGCGGCCAGCGGCAGGGCGCCGTCGTTGGTCAGCAGGACGACGGACTCCTGCGCCAGCCGGCGCGCGACCTCCCTGTGCGCGGCCGAATCCAGGTCGACGGCGGCGGGCGGCTCGTCGAAGTCGGCGTCCAGCAGGCCGAGCCGCTCCTTCTGGGCCAGCACCCGCAGCACCGCCGCGTCGACGATCTCCGTTCCGGTCCGGCCGGACCGGATCCGCTCGGCCAGCGGGGCGAGATAGGCGTCGCCGGTGGGCAACTCGACGTCGACCCCGGCGGACAGGGCCAGCTCGGCCGCCTCGCCGCGGTCGGCGGCGATCGCGTGCATGGTGTGCAGGAACGCCACCGAGAAGTAGTCGGACACCACGGTGCCGTCGAAACCCCAGCCGTGGCGCAGCAGCTCGGTCAGGTAGTCCGGGGTGCCGGCCACCGGCAGCCCGTCGATCTCGGCGTAGGAGTTCATCACCGACCGGGCCCCGCCGTCCCGGACGGCCATCTCGAACGGCGGCAGCAGGACGTCGGCGATCTCCCGGGGTCCGGCGGACACCGGCGCGTGGTTGCGTCCCGCCCGGGACGCCGAGTAGCCGACGAAGTGTTTGAGGGTGGCGTCGATCCCGGCGGCCTGCAGGCCCCGCACGTAGGCGGTGCCGATGGTGCCCACCACGTAGGGGTCCTCGGCGATGCACTCGTCGACCCGGCCCCAGCGGGGATCGCGGATCACGTCCAGCACCGGCGCCAGCCCCTGGTGGATGCCCAGCGCCCGCATGGAATCGCCGATCATTCCGGCCATCTCGCCGACCAGGTCGGGGTCGAACGACGCGCCCCAGGCCAGTGGCGTGGGGAACGTCGCCGCCCGCCAGGCGGCCAGGCCGGTCAGGCACTCCTCGTGCACGATCGCCGGGATGCCCAGCCGGGTGCCGGTCCGCAGCCGGCGCTGCTGCGCCCACAGCCAGCCGGCCCGCTCGACGGGGTCCACCGGGCGGGTGCCGTAGACCCGGGTCAGCTGGCCGATGCCGTGCTCGATCGCTTCCTCGTACTTCCCGGAGGTGGCCATCTCGCCGGCCATCGGCGCGACCATGTCGCCGGCGTTGTCCACCCAGAACCCGACCAGCTGGGCCAGCTTCTCCTCCAGCGTCATCGCCTGGTGCAACCGCCGCACCCGGGCGGAGTACGCGGGCCGGCCCGGATCGAGCCGGTCGACCGGGCCGGCGGCACCCGGACCGTCGATCGTGATCTCGCGCAGGCTCATCCGTGGCTCTCCCAGTCGTCGTGGCGCGGTGGTGTCCGCCGGCTCTTGGAATAGTTTGGGCAGCCGACGAATCCCGGCCAAGGGGTTTCGAAAACGATTTCGAGATTAGGATCGAAGGTCGTGAGCCGTCGCCCGACCATCCGCGACGTCGCCGAAGCGGCCGGCGTCTCGGTGGCATCGGCGTCGAAGGCGATCAACGGGCGGTACGGCGTGGCCGCCGACACGGCCCAGCGCGTCCTGCAGGCGGTGGACGAGCTCGGGTACAACTCGAGCCTGGTCGCCAGCAGCCTGCGGACCCAGCGCACCGGCGTGATCGGGGTCCTGATCAGCGACTTCGAGCCGTTCAGCGCCGAGGTGCTCAAGGGCATCGGGGCGGCGTTGCGCGATTCCGACTACGACGTGCTCGCCTACAGCGGGGCACGCTCGGCGGACATGGGGTGGGAGCGCCGGTCGCTCAGCCGGCTCAGCGGCACGCTCATCGACGGGGCGATCATCGTGACGCCGAACGCGGAGGGCATCTCCGCGTCCGTGCCCATCGTGGCGGTCGATCCGCACCGGGGGCCCGGCGACCTGCCGACCGTCGAGTCGGACAGTTTCGACGGGGCCCGGCAGGCCACCGCCCACCTGATCGAGCTCGGCCACACCCGCATCGGCCTCGTCGCCGGCCGTCCCGATCTGCGGTCGGCCACCGCCCGGGAGGCCGGCTACCGCAAGGCCCTGCAGGACGCGGGTCTGACCCCCGACCCGAGCCTGACGGTGGTCGGCAGCTTCGACCCGGTCGTGGTCCGGGGGGTGGCCGCGCCGCTGCTGTCCCGGCCCGACCGGCCCACCGCCGTGTTCGCCGCCAACGACAGCTCGGCGCTGGCCGTGATCGAGGTGGCCCGGGAGTTCGGCCTGGCCGTGCCGGACGACCTGTCCGTCGTCGGCTTCGACGACATCCCCGAGGCGGCCCGGGCGGTCCCGGCGCTGACCACCATCCGGCAACCGATGAAGAGCCTCGGCGGGCTGGCCGCGGAACTGCTCACCGCGTTGCTGCGCGGCGAGCGGCCCCGGCAGACCCACCTGGTGCTGCCGACCAGGCTGATCCGCCGGGCCACGTCCGGCGGCCCGGGCGGCTGACCCCTGTTTCGAAACCCATGGCGGCAGCGGGCCGGCGGGTGCTTGCATGCCCGAACCACCGACCGACCACCGACCGACCACCGATCGACAGCCGAGGACGCACCGATGACCACGACCGGCCCGACCGTCTGGACCCTGCATCCGGACCGCGCCCTGCCCGCCGACCCGGTGACGCGGCCCATCGCCGGCGAGATCTACGCCGGCATCCGGGATCTGCCGATCGTCTCGATGCACGGGCACGTCCCGGTCGAATGGTTCGCCGACGACCGCCCGTTCGGCGATCCGGCCGAGCTGCTGGTGGTGCCCGACCACTACCTGCTGCGGATGCTCGTCTCGCAGGGCGAGCAGCTGCCCGCCCTGGGCGTCGGCTCGCTGGACGGGAGCGAGCCGGCCGAGACCGATCCGCGGGCGATCTGGCGCCGGTTCTGCCGGGGCTGGAAGCATTTCCGGGGCACCCCCACCCGGTTCTGGATGGAAACCGTGCTGGTCGAGATCTTCGGGGTCACCGAGCCCCCGTCGGCCCGGTCCGCGGACGCGCTCTACGACCGGATCCAGCAGGAGATCGACCGGCCGGACTTCCGTCCCCGCGCCCTGCTGGACCGGTTCGGCATCGAGATCATCGCCACCACCGACCCGGCCTGGTCGACGCTGGAGGCGCACACCGTGCTGGCGAAGGAAGGGCTGGGCGACCGGGTCGTCCCGACCTGGCGTCCCGACCCGGTGCTGGCCATCGACTCCCCGACGTTCGCCGTGGACGTCGAGCGCACCGGGGCGGCCGCCGGGGTCGCGGTCACCACCTACCGCGACTACCTCGACGCGCTGCGCACTCAGCGGGAGCGGTTCAAGGCGGCCGGCGCGCGGGCGACCGACCACGGGCCCTTCCGGCCCGACACCACACCCCTGCCGGACGGCGACGCCGCCCGGCTGTTCGACCGGGCCATGCGGGCCCGGCCGGGCCAGGCGATCGACCCCGCCGAGGCTGCCGCGTTCGGCGCGCACATGCTGTTCCAGATGGCGGCGATGGCCGCGGACGACCACCTGGTCATGCAGATCCACCCCGGCATCGACCGGGGGCACGCCCGCGGCCGCACCGCCCGGTACGGCCCGGACCGCGGGTACGACATCCCGGTCGCGGTCGAGTTCACCCGGGCGCTGCGGCCCATGCTCGACGCGTTCGGGCACCATCCGGGCTTCCGGGCAATCGTGTTCACCACCGACGAGGACACCTACTCGCGGGAGCTCGCCCCGCTGGCCGGCGTCTACCCGGCGCTGCGGCTGGGTGCGCCGTGGTGGTTCCTCGACTCGCCGGAGGCGATGCGCCGGTTCCGCGAGGCCGCCACCGAGACGGCCGGTTTCAGCAACGTCGCCGGGTTCGTCGACGACACCCGGGCGTTCTGCTCCATTCCGGCCCGGCACGACCTGGCCCGCCGGATCGACGCCGGCTACCTGGCCCGGCTGGTGGCCGAGCACCGCCTCGGCCTGGACGAGGCGATCGACACCGCCGCCGACCTGACCTACCGGCTCCCGCTGCAGGCCTATGCGGCCCGGGCCGACCCGGTGCGCTGATCCAAGTCCCATTTGAAACGATCGAATCCGCCCAGAAATGGGACTTGGATCAGCGCACCACCTGGGGTCGGCCACTTCGGCGACGCCGACCAGCACGTCACGGCCACCGACCCACCGCGTCCGGCCACCGACGCGGAGCGACCCACATCCGCCCTCGAACGGGCCGGGTAACGTGTCCAGCGCTGATGGTCGCGGGCCCGGCCGGTCCGAGCCCGCGGGACAACAGGGAACCCGGTGCGAATCCGGGGCTGCCCCGCAGCGGTGATCGGGAACGACCGCCATCACCCCGCCCTCGGACGGGGTCCAGCACTGGGTGCTCGCACCCGGGAAGCGATGGCCAGTAGGCAACCCCACGCGACGGCGTGGGACGCGCCCGAGAGTCCGAAGACCTGCCGTCGGTGAGCGGGCCGCCGGCCCGCTGCGTTCGGGACCGCGAGGGACGGTCGCGCGCGATCGGGCGCCCGAGCCACCGAGCCGCCCGTCCCGCAGGGCTCCGAACCCGCCCGTCGTCGGTCCGGTCCAGGAGCCGCCCCGTGAACCCGTCCCGCCACCGCCTCGCGGCCGCCGCGGCCGCCGCGGCCGCCGTCACCATCGCGCTGCTCGCCGGCTGCTCCTCCGGGTCGACGAGCGCTCCGACCAG
Source organism: Nakamurella sp. (assembly GCA_039812105.1). GTDB lineage: Bacteria > Actinomycetota > Actinomycetes > Mycobacteriales > Nakamurellaceae > Nakamurella. The sequence goes on along the minus strand of JBDHZW010000019.1, from coordinate 9,518 downwards.
CTCGAGCGTCGCCACGAGCGCGTCGGCGACCGCCGGCACTCTCGACGCCAACGGCTGCATCACCGACTACCAGCCCGACGTCGACTACTACCCGGTCAAGTCGACGATCGAGTATGCCAAGAACTTTCGCATCAGCTACCACGACTCGTACCAGGTGCTGACCGTGCCGCAGCCCACCGAGGGCGGCGCCCCCGAGGACTACGTGCTGGTCAAGTGCGGCGCGCCGACCCCGGAGCTGACCGGCGACCTGGCCGGCGCGCAGGTCATCACCACTCCGGTCACATCCCTGTACTCCGCCTCGACCACCCACCTGCCGTTCCTGGTCGAGCTGGACGAGTTGGACGCGCTGACCGGGGTCGGCACCAAGGGCTTCATCTCCGAGAAGCAGGTGCAGGACCGCGTCGCCGAACCCGGCGTCGTCGAGTTCTCCCCCAGCGGCACCGTCGACGCCGAGGCCGTGATCGCCGGCAAGCCGCAGGTGCTGGTGACCGCCGGGTACGACGACCCGGCCTACGCGGTGATCAAGTCGGCCGGCATCCCGGTGCTGGCCAACGCCGATTGGCTGGAGAGCGACCCGCTGGGCCGGGCCGAGTACGTCAAGTACTTCGCCGCGCTGACCGGCACCGAGGAGCAGGCCGCCGCCGCGTTCGACACGGTCGAGCAGAGCTACCGGCAGATCGCCGCGTCGGCGGCGGGCGCCGACAAGGTCCAGGTGGTGCCCGGCCAGCCGTTCCAGGGCACCTGGTACATCCCCGGCGGCGAGTCGTACACCACCCGGCTGATCAAGGACGCCGGCGGCACCACCGCCTGGGCCGACGACACCACCACCGGATCGATCTCGACCGACCTGGAGACGGTGCTGGCCAAGGCCGGCACCGCGCCCGCCTGGCTGGCCAGCACCAGCTGGACCACGAAGGCCGACGCGCTGGCCGAGGAACCGCGGCTGGCCGAGTTCGCCGCCTTCCAGTCCGGCAACGTGTGGAACGCGGCCAAGGACGTCACCCCGGACGGCGGTAACAACTTCTACGAGCTGGGCGTCGCCCGGCCCGACCTGGTGCTCGGCGACCTGGTCGCGATCCTGCACCCGGAGCTGGCGCCGAACCACGACTTCGCCTTCTACCTGCAGCTGAGCTGATCCGATGTCCCGGCCGGCGCTGGTGTTCGGCACCCTGGCGGTGCTGACGCTGGTGTCGGCGGTGCTCGCGGTCGGCGTGGGGTCGGTGCCGATCCCGCCGGCCACCACCCTGCGCTACTTCACCGGCGGGACGGTCGACCCGACCGCCGCCGTGCTGCTGCAGCAGGTCCGGCTGCCCCGGGCGGCCACCGCGGCGCTGGCCGGGATCGGGCTGGCCGTGGCCGGCCTGCTCATGCAGACGATCTTCGCCAACCCGCTGGCCGACCCGTTCATCCTCGGGGTGTCCTCCGGCGCCAGCCTGGGGGTCGCGGTGGCCGTGCTCGGCGGCGGCACCCTGGCCGGCGGCTTCGTCGCGGGGCTGGGGCTGACCGGACGCGCCGGCCTGGTCACCGCGGCCGCCACGGGCGCGCTCGCCGTCCTGCTGCTGGTGCTGCTACTCGGCCGGTGGGTCCGCTCGGTGGTGGCGCTGCTGCTGATCGGCGTGATGATCGGCTCGGCCACCACCGCGCTGGTGTCGCTGCTGCTGGCGTTCTCCGCGCCCGACCGGATCCAGAAGTACGTGCTCTGGGGGCTCGGCTCGGTCAGCGGCACCACCTGGGCCGACCTGGCGTTCCTCGCCCCGGCGATCCTCGTCGGGGTCGGGCTGACCGCCTGGACCGCCCCGTCGCTGAACGCGATGCTGCTCGGCGAGCGGTACGCGGCGTCGATGGGCGTGGCGGTCGGCCGGGTCCGCACCGCCGGCATCGTCGCCACCGCGGTGATGGCCGGCGCGGTGACGGCGTTCTGCGGGCCGATCGCGTTCGTCGGCATCGCGGTCCCGCACCTGACCCGGATGGCGGTGGGCCGGGCCGACCACCGGTGGCTGGTGCCGGCGTCGGCGCTGATGGGCGCGATCGTGCTGCAGCTGTGTGCGGTGATCGCGCAGCTGCCGGGCTCCGACGGGGTCCTCCCGCTCAACGTCGTCACGGCGGCGATCGGTGCGCCCGTGGTGATCGTCGCGTTGCTGCGCAGCCGGACCCTGGCCGCGGGCGCGTCGTGAGGGCCGACCTGGTCGTCGACGCCCTGACGGTCGGCTACCGGCATCGCCGGCGGTCGAGGGTGGTGCTGGCCGACGTCTCGGTGCGGGCGGCGGCCGGCCGGCTCACATTGCTGCTGGGACCGAACGGCACCGGCAAGTCGACACTGCTGCGGTCGATCGCCGGACTACAGCACTCACTCGGCGGGTCGGCGACGCTCGGCGGGGAGTCGCTGCCCGGTCTCGATCCCCGGACCCGGGCCACCCGGATGGCCGTGGTGCTGACCGAACGGTTCGACCCGGGCCTGCTCCGCGGCCGGGATGTCGTCGAACTGGGTCGGTTCCCGCACCGGACCCGGGCCGGGTCCTTCACCAAGGACGACCGGCAGGCGGTCGACACCGCGTTGGCCGCGGTGCACGCCGCCGATCTGGCCGACCTGTTGCTGGCCCGGATGTCCGACGGCCAACGCCAGCGGATCATGATCGCCCGGGCGCTGGCCCAGTCGCCGGCGCTGCTGCTGCTGGACGAGCCGTCGGCGTTCCTGGACGCCCCCGCCCGGATCGAGCTGCTGGCCCTGCTGCGGTGGATCGCCGCCGAACGCGGCATCCCGGTCGTCGCGTCCACCCACGACGTCGAGGCGGCGGTGCAACTGGGCCAGGACGCGTGGCTCATCGGCCCCGGCGACCGGGTGACCAGCGGCCCGGTCCGGCAGCTCGCCGACGGCGGGGCGATCGGCGCGGCGTTCGACACCGACCGGGTCGTCTTCGATCCGCTGACCGGCCGGTTCGGCCTGCGCGGGCCGAGCGGCGCCCCGCCCGCTCCCGCAGACTGACCCGATGAACCTTCTGGTGATCGGCGGCGGGCCCGCCGGGGTGTCCGCCGCGCTGCAGGGTGCCGAACTCGGCGCGCGGGTGACCCTGGTCGAGCGCAACCGGGTCGGCGGCACCAGCATCAACGAGGGCCCGGCCCCCGTCCGCACCCTGGCCCGGGCGGCCCGGCTGGTCCGGGATGCCGCCTCCTGGGAGACGTTCGGCCTGCGCGGCGCCGCGCCCCGGGTGGATGTGAAGGCGGCCGTGGCCAACGCCCTGCGGGTGGCCGACTACTCGCACGACGTCAAGCGGATGAGCGACTACATCGCCGGCTGCGGCGTCGAACTCGCCCAGGGCGTGGGACCGTGCTGGTTCGTCGACGAGCACACGGTCGAGGTGGCGGACGGCCGCCGGTTCTCCGGGGACGCGATCGTGATCGCCGTCGGCGGGCACGCGGGCCGGCTGCCGATTCCGGGGGCCGAGCTGGCCCTGACCTACGAGAACATCCGCGACCTCGGCGAGCTGCCGGTGAGCACGGTGGTCGTCGGCGGGTCCGACACCGGCTGCCAGCTGGCCTCGATCCTCGTCGACTTCGGTTCCCAGGTCACGATTCTGGAGTATGCCGAGCGGATCAAACACCGCTCCGACCACGACGTGTCGGAGGGGCTGACGGCGGCGTTCACGGACAAGGGGATGCGGATCGTCACCGGCACCCGGGTGGCCGCGATCGAGCAGGCCGACGAGGTGTTCGTCGTCCGGCACGAGAAGGACGGCCGGGAGCACGTCGAGATGGCCGACCTGGTGTTCTTCGCGGTCGGCTGGCCGGGCAACGCCGACCTGCTCCGGCCGGAGACGATCGGGCTGGAGGTGCAGCGCGGCTACGTCGTCGTCGACGACCGGCTGGTCAGCAACATCGACCACATCTACGCCGCCGGCGACGCCAACGCGCTGTCCATGCTGGTGCCCAGCGCCCGGCAGCAGGGCCTGATCGCGGCCGAGAACGCGGTAATGGGCACCAGCCGCCGGAACACCCACGAGATCGTGCCCACCGGTTCGTTCACCGACCCCGAGTACGGCAGCGTCGGGCTGACCGAGGAGGAGGCGCGGGCCCGGTACGACTGCGAGGTGGCGATCGTCCGGTACGACGACCTGCTGCGGCCGGTGGTGGACGCCCGGTCCGGCGGCTTCTGCAAGCTGATCGTCGAGTCGAACCGGCGGTACATCCTGGGCGCCCACGTGCTCGGCGAATACTCCGCCGAGATCATCCAGATGGTGGCCACCTGCATGGCCACCAACATGCGGATCGAGCAGCTGGCCGACCTGCAGTTCGCGTTCCCGACGTTCACCGAGGCGGTCGGCATGGCGGCGCAGAAGTGCGTGCGCCAGCTGGGCATCGCCCGGCTGGCCCAGCAGTGGAGCGAGTTGCGCCCGCAAACCTCAAGTTGATCATGACGAACTCTGCTCGACACGCCGGCGACACGCCGACATGGGCGACAGAGATCGTCATGATCAACTCCCTGTGCCGACCGAGCCTCTTGACCGGTCCCGCACCACCGGGCGGCCGGGTGGGTCGATCCGGTCGGCCGAGCTCGGCGCGGTCCGAGTCCGGTCCGACACCTGCCCGTGATCTGTCCGCCACACCAAGGCGGAAACGATGACCGACAATGCACGGATGACCGACACCGACACGACCGCCGCAGCCACCACGGTCGATGGAATGGGCACCAGCTACGACGCGGTGACGACATCCCCGTCCGGCGACGTCGAGGTGCTCAACCCGCCCAACGCCGGGCCGGCGTCGAGTGACGCGCCCCTGCACGCCGTGCATTCCAGCACCGGCAACTTCCCCAGCATCGGTGACTACGCGTTCCTGTCCGACTGCGAGGCCAACTGCCTCATCGCGCCGTCCGGCGCGGTCGAGTGGATGTGCGTGCCCCGGCCGGATTCGCCGAGCATCTTCACCGCCCTGCTGGACCGGGCCGGCGGCGCCTTCCGGGTGGCCCCCTTCGGGGTGGCGGTCCCGGCGGCCCGCCGGTACCTGCCCGGCACGCTCGTGTTGGAGACGACCTGGCAGACGCCGACGGGCTGGTTGATCGTCCGGGACGCGCTGATCATGGCCGAGTGGCACAACACCACCGAGCGGTCCAAGACGCATCGCCGCTCGCCCACCGACTACGACGCCGCGCACGTGCTGCTGCGCACCATCAAGTGCGTGTACGGCACCGTCGACCTGCAGATGACCTGCGAGCCGGTCTTCGACTACGCCCGCAAGGGTGGCAAGTGGAGCTACCCGCGCAAGGACTACTCCGAGGTGGTGGCCACCGCCAAGGGGCAGCCGACCCTGAAGCTGACCAGCTCGCTGCGGATCGGCCTGGAGGGCCGCACGGCGCTGGCCCGCACCAAGATGAAGCGGGACGAGGTGCACTACGTCTCGCTCGCCTTCTCCGACCTGCCCGGCCCGGCGGACACCCCGGAGGCCGAGGACTGGATGTGGCGCACCGGCGAGTACTGGCGACAGTGGTTGAGCCAGGGCACCTTTCCCGACCATCCGTGGCGCTCGTACCTGCAGTCGTCGGCCCTGGCGCTCAAGGGCCTGTCCTACGCTCCCACCGGCGCGCTGCTCGCCGCGGCGACCACGTCGCTGCCGGAAACCCCGGGCGGGGAACGCAACTGGGACTACCGCTACACCTGGATCCGGGACTCGACGTTCGCGCTGTGGGGGCTGTACACGCTCGGTTTCGACCGGGAGGCCAACGACTTCTTCTTCTTCATCCACGACGTCTGCCGGGACAACCCGAACGACCTGCAGATCATGTACGGCGTCGGCGGCGAGCGTCATCTGGAGGAGGCGGTCCTCGATCACCTGACCGGCTACGAGGACGCCCGCCCGGTCCGGATCGGCAACGGCGCCTTCAACCAGCAACAGCACGACGTCTGGGGGGCGCTGCTCGACTCGATCTATCTGCACACCCGTTCGCGGGAGCAGATGCCCGAGGAGCTGTGGCCGATCGTCATTGCCCAGGTCGAGCAGGCCGCCGCGCACTGGCGGGCGCCGGACCGCGGCATCTGGGAGGTCCGCGGCGAGCCGCAGCACTTCACCGCCTCCAAGATCATGTGCTGGGTGGCGTTGGACCGTGGCGTCCGGCTGGCCACCCTGCACGACTCGCACGAGATCGCCGAGAAGTGGCAGAAGATCGCCGACGAGATCCACGACGACATCCTGGCCAACGGCGTCGACGCGCGCGGCGCCCTGGTGCAGCGGTACGGGTCCGACGCCCTCGACGCCTCGCTGCTGCTGGCCCCGCTGGTGCGCTTCCTGCCGCCGGACGACCCGCGGATCCGGGCCACCGTGCTGGCCATCGCCGACGAGCTCACCCACGACGGTCTGGTGCTCCGGTACCGGGTGGAGGAGACCGACGACGGGCTGGCCGGCGAGGAGGGCACCTTCACCATTTGCTCGTTCTGGCTGGTGTCCGCGCTGGTGGAGATCGGCGAGGAGGAACGGGCGCACGCGCTGTGCGAGCGGCTGCTCTCGCACGCCTCCAGCCTGGGCCTCTACGCCGAGGAACTGGACCCGGTCAGCGGGCGGCACCTGGGCAATTTCCCGCAGGCGTTCACCCACCTGGCGCTGATCAACGCCGTGACGCACGTGATCCGGGCCGAGGAGCGTCGCCGGTCGCACGGGTTCGCGCCGGCCAACCGTCAGGCCTGAACCGCGGCACCGCCCCGCGTCATCGGACGGCCCGACCCGTCGGGCTCAACCGGCTGTGATATGGCCGCGCTTGAAGGAGGGTCGCCGACGAGAGCGGATCGGACTTATCGACCAAGTCGCACCGGGTTTGTTACCGGCAGTAATGGCCTGAACCCGATGGCGTCTGACTTGCCCCTCCCGGCCCAATTTCGCGCTCCGTCGACATAAGATTCGGGAGCAGCGGCGGCGCAGCGAGGATCTGGAGCGGGCCAATGGAGGAGATCGACGCAGGTTACTCCGATCCACTTTCCGGCGCCTTCATACTCTATACACAGCCGAGCGGGCGACCGGAATTGTGGAATCAGTACCTCGCCGGCGCGCGCAAGTCCTACGGACAGCACGGGGTGGAGAATGCCCTGGATTTCCAGCATATGCGCGACGGGATATCGACGGCATTGTTCGTCGTCGCCCTGGACGGCGACGGCCGGGTCGTCGGAGGCCTGCGGGTGGCGGGCCCGCTCCGTCAGGTCGGCGACGCGGCGGCGATGCTGGAATGGGGCGGCCGGCCCGGCACCAAGGAACTGGGTAGGCGGATCGGGCAACGCCTGAATGACGGCATCGTCGAGATCAAGGCCGTCTGGGTGGATCGCGACATCGCGCGCCATCACCAGACGGCGGAGGCGCTGGCCCGGGCCTTCGTGCACACGCTGGACCTGCTGGACGTCCGCTACGCGTTCTGCACCGCGGCGGAGCACGCCCTGCCGCGCTGGCAGACGACCGGTGGAGTGATCAGCACGGACATCCCGGCGGTGGCGTACCCGGACGAGCGGTACCGCACCCGAGTGATGTGGTGGGATCGCGAGCGTCTACTCGAATCCGTTTCAGCCGAACAGATTTCGGCGCTACTCCGGGAGTCCGGGCAGCTTCGCCGGACCCGGCCGGCGGTCGCCGTCTCGACGGCGGTCGCGTGATGACGGCCGACCCGGCGATCGACGGCGGCCCCGTCGAGGACCATCAGGCCCGGCTGCTGAACGAGGACGACGAGGCCGACCGCGCTCGGCTAGCCCGGCTGCGATCGATCCCCGGGGTCACCGTGATCGACCGTGCCGACCGTATGGACACCGAACTCGCGGGCATGCGGTTGGCCCCCGGCGAGGCGGTGCCGGCGGAGCCACGGCGCTGGGCCTGGTATTCCTGGCGCCGGACCCTGGTCGCCGTGCCCGGCCCGTCGTCCTTCCACCGGCTCCGGCTCGACCGCAATCGGAACAAGATCACCCGGGCGGAGCAGGAACGGTATCGACGGCTGACGATCGGGGTGATCGGGCTGAGCGTCGGACATTCGATCGCGCATACTCTGGCCCTGGAGGGGTTGTGCGGCCGGATGCGGCTGGCCGATTACGACGAGATCGAGCTGTCCAATCTCAATCGAATTCCGGCAACCCTGCTGGACGTCGGCGTGAACAAGGCGGTCGTCGCGGCCCGGCGAATTTCCGAACTCGACCCCTACCTTTCGATCGACATTTTCCCGGACGGCCTGACCGATCAGAACATCGCGACATTCTTCGACGGTCTGGACCTGGTGGTCGAGGAATGCGATTCACTGGACGTCAAGGTGCGCGTTCGCGAGGAGGCGAAGGCCCGCGGCATCCCGGTCCTGATGGAGACCAGCGACCGGGGCCTGCTCGACGTCGAGCGGTTCGACCGGGAGCCCGACCGCCCGGTGCTGCACGGCCTGCTGGGCGACACCCGCTCGGGGATGCTGCGCGGCCTGTCCACCCACGACAAAGCGCCGCACGTCATGCGGATCCTCGAGCCGGCCGCGCTGTCCGCCCGGATGGCGGCCTCGATGGTCGAGATCGACCGCACGGTGTCCACCTGGCCGCAGCTGGCCGGCGACGTGGTGCTCGGTGGCGCGACAGTCGCCGCGGCGGTCCGTCGATTCGGCCGGGACGGCCGGCTGCCCTCCGGTCGCATCCGGATCGATCTCGACCGGGCGCTCGACCAGATCCGGGACGAGCCACCGGCGGCCGGGCCCGGCGGGCCGTCGGCCGAGGTCGACCTGACCCGAACGGTTCCCGCTTGCCCGCGGGAGGCCGTCGTGCACGCCATTCGCCTCGCGCCGTCGGGCGGCAACAGCCAACCGTGGACCGTGCGGGCCGACGACGACCGCATCGACATCCTGCTGGCCCGCTCCCGCACCTCGGCCATGGACGTGCGCTTCCGCGGCAGCTACGTCAGCATCGGGGCCGCCACCTTCAACGCGGAAGTGGCGGCGGCCCGGCATGGCCTGCGGGCCCGGATCACCGAGTTTCCCGACGGGCCGGACGCCGACCCGGTGGCATCGATCGGGCTCGCCCCGGGGCCGGCCGAGTCCGGACTGGCCGACCTGTATCCGGCCATGATCGATCGGGTCAGCAACCGTCGGATCGGCCGCCCCGGACCACTGCCGGACGAGGTCGCCGCGGCCCTCGAACGCGAGGCCCTGACCGAGGGCGCGGCGCTGCACCTGATCGGCGACCGGCAGCGGGTGTCCGATCTGGGCGACATGCTGGCCGCGTCCGACCGGATCCGCTTCCTGACTCCGGTCCTGCACCGGCAGATGATGGACGAGATGCGGTGGCCCGATTCACCCTCGTCGGGAACGGGAATCGACGTGTCCACGCTCGGCCTGGACAACTCGGACCTGGCCAAGCTGGCCGTGGCCAGGCGGGCCGACGTGATGTCCCACCTGGTCGACTGGGGCGGTGGCAGCGCGTTGGGCGACACCACCAGGGACCGGGTGAACCTCAGCTCGGCGGTGGCCGTGCTGACGGTGCCGGGCGACTCCCCCGGGCATTACCTGCGCGGCGGCCGCGCGCTGGAACGGC
>JBDHZW010000018.1:0-34808 GCA_039812105.1 Nakamurella sp. | reverse complement strand
GCCTGGTGCGCTGATCCCGTCCCCCGGCCTGGTGCGCTGATCCAAGTCTCATTTTCGCGACGATTGTGTTCGTTTCAATGAGACTTGGATCAGCGCAGGGGCGGGCGGCCGGGTTCGGGTGCGGCTTCGGGGTGTGGGCCGGGTCGGTGCGGTTCGGGTTCGGCGCGGGCGGTCCAGGTCGGGCGGTTCGGGGTCCAGGCCGGGTGCGGGGGTCGGGTGGCGGGTCAGGCCGCGGCCGCCGCGGTGAGGTCGAAAACGTCGGCCAGCCAGTCGAGCTGGCGCTTCGCCTGGTGCGCGTCGCCGTGCTCGTGCTGATTGTAGGGGTAGACGACCATCTCGTTGTCGGCGGCGGGCGCCGACCCGGTCGCCGTGCCGAGCAGGTTGTAGGCGGCGAAGATCCCGGACGGCGGGCACACGGTGTCCCGCAGGCCGGCGGCGAACTGGGCCGGCGCGGTGACCCGGCGGGCCAGGTTGACCGCGTCGAAGTAGCCCAGCGTGCGGTGGATCTCGTCGGCGGCGGACCGTTGCACCGACAGGTACTGCACGAACTCCGCGTAGGGGTGGGCGTCGGTGATGTCGATGCTGCGCCGGATGTGGCACAGGAACGGCGCGGTGGCCAGCAGCGCCCGGACGCGGGGGTTCAGCCCGGCCGCGGCGATGGCCAGGCCGCCGCCCTGGCTGTTGCCGAGCGCGGCGATCCGCCGGCCGTCGACGCCGGGCAGCGCCGCGACCGCGTCAACCGCCCGCGCGGCATCGGTGAAGATCCTGCGCAGATAGGCGGTCTCGGGCGAGCGGAGGCCGCGGGTGAGCACCCCCGGGACGGCCGGGTCCGAGCCGACCGGGTCGGCGGTGACGCCGCCGTTGCCGTACTGGGCGCCCTGCCCACGGCTGTCCATCAGCAGGTGGGCGTAGCCCGCGCTGGGCCAGAGCAGCCGCTCGAACGGCAGGCCGCGACCGCGGCCGTAGCCCAGGAACTCGACCACCGCGGGCAGCGCGGTCGCGCCGGCCCCGGCGGGTCGGGTGTACCAGGCCCGCACCGGCTGTCCGTCGAATCCGGCGAAGGTGACGTCGAACGTCTGCATCAGGGTGAGCCGGGTGGCCACCGGCTCGACCTGCACCAGCACCGGGTGGGTACGGGCGCCGGCCAGGGTGTCGCGCCAGAAGTCGTCGAAGTCGGCCGGCTCGGGCACGTCCGGCCGGTAGCGTTCCAGTTCGGTCAGGGGCAGGTCGAAAAGCGCCACGGGGAGGATCCTCTCGGAGGGAAGCCGTCAGGAGGCCGGGGGAGCGGTGCTCTCCCGGACGATCAGGTCGGTGGCCAGGTCGATCCGCCGGTTGCCGGACCGATCGCCCTCGGCCAGGTCGAAGACCATCTCGGCGGCGGTCCTGGCCATGTCCCGCAGCGGTTGGCGCACGGTGGTCAACGCCGGGGTGATCCAGGCGGCGACGGGGACGTCGTCGTACCCGACCACGGACACGTCGCCCGGCACGGACAGGCCGAGGTCGCGGGCGGCCCGCATCAGGCCGAGCGCCTGCAGGTCCGACCCGGCGAACACGGCGGTCGGCCGGTCCGGCCGGGACAGCAATTCGTAGCCGTGGTCGTAGCCGCCCTGGACGTAGAAGTCGCCGTACCGGATCAGCTCCGGGTCGATCTCCAGGCCGGCCTCGTCCAGCGCGTTCCGGTAGCCGTCGACCCGCGCCCGGCTGCACATCATCTCGCGCGGGCCGGTGATCACCGCGATCCGCCGATGACCGAGGCCGACCAGGTGGCGGGTGGCGGCCAGGCCGCCGGCCCAGTTGGTCGAGCCGACGACGGGGACCCCGTCGGGCGGTTCGCCGGCGGTGTCCACCACCACGAACGGGACGTCGCGCGACTGCAGCACCTGTCGCTGGTCGCCGTCGAGCTCGGCCAGCACCAGGATGACGCCGACCGGGCTGCGGGCGAGCAGGTCGTCGAACCAGTCCCGCTGCACCCGGTGCGCGCTGCCCAGATCGGACAGCACCACGGCGGCGCGCTGCCGGGCGGCAACCTCCTCCACCCCCCGGATGATCTCGGTCGCCCACCCCGAATGCATGCCGTGCACGACCAGGTCGACCAGGCGGGGCCCGGTCCGCCGGAGGGAGCGCCGCCGCTGATAGCCCTGCCGATGCAGCACGTCCTCGACCCGGGCCCGGGTGGTGGCCGCGACGTCGGTGCGACCGTTGAGCACCTTGGACACCGTCGGCACCGACACCCCCGCCTCGCGGGCGACCGCGGCGATGGTGATGCCCCGGGGCCGGCCGATCGGTTCTGCCACGACACTCTCCCTCTCGCTTCCACTGCCCGAGAACGTTAACAGTATCGGGAAAGTTTCGAAAGACTGAGCCCGCACTGTCGACTCCTGACTGCGGTGCAGGCGCCCGCATCACTCGATCGATTCAGTAAAGGACGAATGAACGGGTTTTCGAGAACATGTTGACGCTCACACCCCGACCCTCTACATTCAGCCCATAAAGTTCTTTGACCAAACAAATCCGAAAGTTTCGACGCTCGGATGGCTCGGAGAGGACGTTCAATGCAGAACACCACCGCCGATCGGCGGGTCGGCCCGGAGACGGGGAGCCCGCCGTCGGCCCCCGACCCGGCGGCCGCGTCGGCTTTGGGGTCGCGGCCCTGGGCCGACCCCGCGCTGCCGGTCCCGGACCGCGTCGAGGCCCTGGTCGCGGCGATGAGCCTGGACGAGAAGCTCGGCCAGCTGGTCGGCCTGTGGGCCGGCGCGGATCCCTCCGGCGGCGGGGTCGCCCCGCACCAGGCGGACATGACGGCCGAGCCGCTGTCCTGGTCACAGGTGATCGACGGCGGGCTGGGCCAGCTCACCCGTCCGTTCGGCACCCGGCCGGTGGCGCCGGCCGCGGGGGCCAGGTCGCTGGCCGCGTCCCAGCGGGAGATCATGCGGGCCAACCGGTTCGGCATCCCGGCGCTGGTGCACGAGGAATGCCTGACCGGCTTCGCCGCCTGGCAGGCCACCGCCTACCCGGCGCCGCCGGCCTGGGGGGCCACCTTCGACCCGGAGCTGGTGCAGGCGATGGCCGGGCAGATCGGCACGGCGATGCGGTCGGTCGGCGTGCACCAGGGCCTGGCCCCGGTGCTGGACGTGACCCGCGACTACCGGTGGGGCCGCACCGAGGAGTCGATCGGCGAGGATCCCTACCTGGTGGGCACCGTGGCCACCGCCTACGTGCGCGGCCTGGAGCAGGCCGGCATCGTCGCCACCCTCAAGCATTTCGCCGGCTACTCGGCGTCCCGGGCCGGGCGCAACCTCGGGCCGGTGTCGGTGGGGCCGCGCGAGCTGGCCGAGGTCATCCTGCCGCCGTTCGAGATGGCCGTCCGGGACGGCGGGGTCCGCTCGGTGATGAACTCCTACAGCGAGATCGACGGCCTGCCGTCGGCCGCCGACGACGGACTGCTGACCACCCTGCTCCGGGACACCTGGGGCTTCGCGGGCACCGTCGTCGCCGACTACTTCTCCGTCGCGTTCCTGCAGACGCTGCACGGGGTCGCGGCCGACGAGGCCGGCGCGGCCGGGCTGGCCCTGGCCGCGGGCATCGACGTCGAACTGCCGACCCTGCGCTGCTACGGCGAGCCGCTCAAGCGGGCGGTCCTCGCCGGTGACGTCGACGAGGCGCTGGTGGACCGGGCGCTGCGCCGGGTGCTCACCCAGAAGATCGAGCTCGGCCTGCTGGATCCGGACTGGACGCCGGAACCGGTCGACCTCGACGCGATCGACCTGAACCCGCCGGCCGCCCGCGAGCTGGCCCTGCGGTTGGCCCGGGAGTCGGTGGTGCTGCTGGCCAACGACCACGGGGTGCTGCCCCTGCCCAAGGGCAGCCGGGTGGCCCTGGTCGGCCCGCTGGCCGACGACCCGATGGCCATGCTCGGCTGCTACTCCTTCCCGGCCCACGTGGGCGTGCACCATCCGGAGACCGGCCTGGGCGTGCAGATCCCGACGGTCCGCGACGCGCTGGTCGACCTGCTCGGCCGGGACGCGGTCACCCAGGTCCGGGGTTGCGAGGTCGGCGACCACGGATCGGCGGAGGTGACCACGGCGGACGAACCAGGCCTGGCCGCCGCGGCCGCCGCCGCCGCGCAGGCCGACGTCTGCGTGGTCGCGGTCGGCGACCGGGCCGGTCTGTTCGGCCGGGGCACGTCGGGGGAGGGGTGCGATGCCACCGAACTCGTGCTGCCCGGCATCCAGGCCGAGCTGGTGCGCCGGGTGTGCGCCACCGGCACCCCCGTCGTCCTGCTGCTGATGACCGGACGTCCCTATGCCGTGGGCGATCTCGTGGCGGGCGCGGCCGCCACCGTGCAGTGCTTCTTCGCCGGCCAGCAGGGCGGGCAGGCGATCGCGGAGATCCTGACCGGCGCGGTGGCCCCGTCCGGACGGCTGCCACTGAGCATTCCGCGGGATCCGGCCGGCCAGCCCGGCACCTACCTGTCCGTGCCGTTGGGCCGGCGGACCGAGGTGTCCAACGTCGACCCGACGCCGCTGTTCCCGTTCGGCCACGGGCTGGGCTACGACCGGTTCGACTGGTCGGAGGTCAGCGGCCCGGCCGCGCACCAGCGGTGGGCCACCGACGGCACCGTCGAACTGGAGCTGGACGTGCACAACCCGGGCATCCGACCCGGCGCCGACGTGGTCCAGCTGTACCTGCACGACCCGGTGGCCCAGGTGACGCGCCCGGTGGTGCGGCTGATCGGCTACGCCCGGGTCGAACTCGGCCCCCGCTCCGCCGCCCGGGTGCGCTTCCGGGTGCCGGCCGATGCGACGTCGTTCGTCGGCCGGGACGGCCGGCGGATCGTCGAGCCCGGCGCGGTGGAACTGCGGGTCGCCCGGTCCAGCGACGACGTGCACCGGGCGGTCCGGCTGTCGTTGACCGGACCGGAGCGGCAGGTCGACCACCGCCGCGACTGGACGGTCCGGACCACCGTCGAACCGGCCGTGATCGACCGGGCGTCGCGACCGCAGGCGGTGGGGGCATGACGATCACCGCGGGCGAGCTGGCCAAGGAGGACCTGGCCTCCTCCGGGATCCAGGAACGCGGGAAGCTGTCCCGCCGACAGCGCCTGTCGCACCGCTGGCGGGGGCCGTCCGGCATGACCTGGCGGCAGGCCATCCGGCGGGACTGGCAGCTGTACTCGCTGGCCCTGCTGCCGGTGCTGTTCCTGCTCGTCTTCCGCTACCTGCCGATGGCGGGCAACATCATCGCCTGGCGCAAGTACGTGCCCGGCGGCAGCATCTTCGGCCAGAGCTGGGTCGGCTGGCGGTATTTCCAGCAGTTCATCACCGACCCGACGTTCTGGCAGGTCTTCTACAACACCATCGTCATCGGTGGCCTGACCCTGCTGTTCTGCTTCCCGCTGCCGATCATCCTGGCCCTGCTGCTCAACGAGATCCGGTCCCGGTACTTCAAGCGGTTCGTGCAGTCGGTGTCCTACCTGCCGCACTTCATGTCGATCGTGATCGTCGCCGGGATGATCCTGCAGATCACCTCGATCGACGGCACGATCAACCAGATCATCACCGCCTTCGGCGGCGATCCGATCGCGTTCATGCAGGATCCGGGCTGGTTCCGGACGATCTACGTCTCCTCCGAGGTGTGGCAGACGGTCGGCTGGGGGACCATCCTCTACCTGGCCGCGCTCACCACCATCGACCAGGGCCTGTACGAGGCGGCCCGGATCGACGGCGCCGGACGCTGGCGACAGACCTGGCACATCACCCTGCCGGGCATCCGGCCGACCATGGTCACCCTGTTGATCCTGAACATCGGCACGTTCATGGCGGTCGGCTTCGAGAAGATCCTGTTGATCTACAACCCGCTGACCTACCCGACGGCGGACGTGATCTCGACCTACCTGTACCGGATCGGCCTGGAGTCCAACAACTTCTCCTACGCCGCGGCGATCGGCCTGTTCGAGTCGCTGATCGGCCTGACCCTCATCCTCACCGCGAACGCAGTGTCGCGCCGCACGTTGGGAACGAGCCTGTGGTGACCATCCACGAACCCGAGGCACCGGCCGCCCGGGCCCCCGCCCCGACCCCCCGTCGCCGGCCCCGTGGCGTCCGGGACACCGCCGGGGTCCGCGCGTTCCGAGTGGTGAACGTCGTGATCCTGCTGGGGGTCGCCGCCATCACGCTGTACCCGTTCCTGAACATCGTCGCCGAGTCGCTGTCCGGTGAGCAGTACATCCGCACCGGCCAGGTCAACGTGCTGCCCAAGGGGTTCAGCCTGGAGACCTACCGGTTCATCGCCGGCGACCCCGAGTTCTGGCGAAGCTACTTCAATACCATCCTGTACACGACGGTGGCCACGCTCATCGCGATGGTGCTGACCACCATGTACGCGTACGTGCTGTCCAAGCAGCAGCTCAAGGGCCGCGGCCTGCTCATCGGGATCGCCGTGTTCACCATGTTCTTCAACGGCGGCCTGATCCCGAACTACGTGCTGATCTCCAGCATGGGGCTGAAGAACACGATCTGGGCGGTGGTGCTGCCCAACGCGCTGAGCATCTTCAACCTGCTGGTGATGAAGGCGTTCTTCGAGTCGCTGCCCAAGGAGCTCGAGGAGGCCGCCGCCGTCGACGGGCTGAACACCTACGGGACCCTGTGGCGGATCGTCCTGCCGCTGTCGAAACCCGTGCTGGCCACGATGATCCTGTTCTACGCGGTGGCCAACTGGAATTCCTGGTTCACCGCCTTCCTCTACCTGGACAAGGCCGACCTGTTCCCGGTGACCGTGTACCTGCGGAACATGATCGCCGGCGTCACCCAGGCGTCCAGCGTGGGCGCGGCGCAGAGCGACGTCGCCCAGGTCTCGGCCAATATCAAGTCGGTGACGATGGTGCTCACGGTGCTCCCGATCATCACCATCTACCCGTTCATCCAGCGGTACTTCGTGTCGGGCGTGATGCTCGGCGCGGTCAAGCAATAGCTTTCGCCGCTTCCCGATCCACGTCCCTTGGGCCCAAGGGCATGCGGATCGTCCCATCCGAAACCCACTCAACGAGGAGCGAGACATCATGCGAACCATGTTTAAACGGACGGTGGCCGCCGCCACGGCCGCCGTGCTGGCCGTGGCCCTGGCGGCGTGCGGGAGCAGCGACGACAGCTCCGGCACCACGGATCCCAGTCAACTGCCGCGGGACGGCGCGATGGCCGACTACGGCGTCGGCCAGCAGTTCACCGCCACCGAGCCGCTGACCTTCACCACCCTGTTCAGCGACCACCCGAACTACCCGCTCAAGGACGACTGGCTGCTCTGGTCCGAGATCGCCAAGCGCGCGAACGTCACGCTCGATCCCACCATCGTGCCGATGAGCGACTACGAGCAGAAGCGCAGCCTGCTGATCGGCGCCGGCGACGCGCCCATGATCATCCCGAAGACCTACCCGGGGCAGGAGATCCCGTTCGTCAGCTCGGGCGCGATCCTGCCGGTCAGCGACTACATCGACCTGATGCCCAACTTCAAGGACAAGGTCGCCAAGTGGCACCTGGAGCCGGAGCTGGACACGTTGCGGCAGCAGAACGGCAAGTACTACCTGCTCCCCGGCCTGCACGAGGCGGTCTGGCAGGACTACACCATCGCGTTCCGCACCGATGAGCTGCAGCGGCTGGGCCTGTCCGAACCGAAGACCTGGGACGACCTGTACACCGTGCTCAAGGCCATCAAGGCGGCCCACCCGGACAGCTACCCGCTGTCCGACCGGTTCAAGGGGCAGAACCTGCTCGGGCTGCTGGCCCAGTCGTACGGCACCTCGGCCGGCTGGGCGCAGCCGGGCAACCTGGCCACCTTCGACCAGGCCACCGGCAAGTTCGAGTACGCCGGCGCCACGCCGCAGTACAAGGCCATGGTCGAGTACCTGCAGAAGCTGGTGAACGAGGGCCTGCTGGACCCGGAGAGCTTCACCCAGGACGACGACACCGCCATCCAGAAGTTCTCCACCGGCAAGTCCTTCGCGATCAGCAGCAACGCGCAGAACATCGTCAACGACCTGCGTCCCGGCATCGCCGGGATCCCCGGCGCGACCGTCGCCAAGATCCGGGTGCCGGCCGGTCCCGCCGGTGACGTGCTGGCCACCAGCCGGCTGGAGAACGGGATCATGATCTCGTCGAAGGCGTTGGACAGCCCCAACTTCGTCGCGATGATGCAGTTCATCGACTGGCTCTACTACTCCGACGAGGGCGAGGAGTTCGCCAAGTGGGGCGTCGAGGGCGTGACCTACACCAAGGACGCCAACGGGGTCCGCACGCTGAACCCGGACATCACCTTCTCCGGCATCAACCCCGGCGCACCCAAGCACCTGCAGAAGGACTTCGGTTTCATGGTCGGCAACTTCGCCTACGGCGGGTCGACCGAGCTGCTCCAGTCGATGTTCACCCCGGAGGAGCTGGAGTTCCAGAAGGCCGTGAGCACCAAGGAGCAGGCCCCGCTGCCGCCGCCGCACCCGTTCGACGACGCCGAGCAGGAGCAGGCCACCCTGTACGAGACGCCGCTGAAGGACACCCAGAACTCGGCCACGCTGCAGTTCGTGCTCGGCCAGCGGGACATGTCCACCTGGGACTCCTACGTGAGCGACCTGCAGGGCAAGGGCATGGACACCTACGTCGACATGGTGAACACCGCCTACGAGCGGTTCAAGCAGCAGAACGGCTGAGACACCTCTTCTGACCAGGGAGTTCGTAACGTGAACCGCATTGTGGTGCCGGCCGGCCCGGTCGGCGGGCTGAGCCCGGCCTGGCGGCGGTGCGTCGGCACCGGCCGGCTGAACCTGGCGCTGCGCGCCGACTACCTCGAGTCGCTGGCCACGGTGCAGGCGGAGATCGGCTTCGAGCTGATCCGCGGGCACGGCCTGCTCTCGGACGACCTCGGCATCCTGCGGGAGTCGACCGTCGACGGCCGGACCCACCGGCGGTTCACGTTCACCTACCTGGACCAGGTGTTCGACCGGATGCTCGGGCTGGGCATCGCCCCGTTCCTGGAGCTGGGCTTCATGCCCTCGGCCCTGGCATCCGGCCCGGAGACGGTGTTCTGGTGGCGGGGCAACATCACCCCGCCCCGGGACGTCGTCGAATGGACCGACCTGGTCCAGGCGGTGCTGCGGCACCTGATCGACCGGTACGGGCTCGACCGGGTCCGGACCTGGCCGGTCGAGGTGTGGAACGAGCCGAACCTGACCAGCTTCTGGCGCGGCGCCGACCAGAAGGCCTACCTGGAGCTGTACGGGGCGACCGCGCTGGCGGTCAAGGAGGTCGACGCCGGCCTGGCGGTCGGCGGCCCGGCGCTCTCGCCCGGCGCCGACGGCTGGTGGGCGCCGTTCGCCGAGTACGTCACCGCGCGGGACCTGCCGGTCGACTTCGTCAGCCGGCACGCCTACACCACCGGACCGGCCCAGCACGTGCCGTTCGGCACCTACCAGACCCTGCACGATCCGCAGTCGTTGCTGGAGCAGTTCGACGCGCCCCGGCGGCACCTGGCCGGCACCCCGCTGGCCGGGCTGCCGGTGCACATCACCGAATTCAACTCCTCCTACCGGCCGGACAACCCCATCCACGACACCGCCTACAACGCGGCGTATCTCGCGCCGGTACTGGCCGCCGGCGGGGACCTGGTCGACTCGTTCTCGTACTGGACGTTCTGCGACGTGTTCGAGGAGGAGAACGTCCCCACCTCGCTGTTCCACGGCGGCTTCGGCCTGCTGACCCACCGGCAGATCCCCAAGCCGACCTACCACCTCTACGCGTTCATGGCCCGGATGGGCCCGTCCGTGCTGGCCCGCGGCGACGACCACCTGGTCTGCGCCGGTCCGGACGGCCGGGTGACCGTGCTGGCCTGGCAGCCGGTTGGCGGCACCGACGCGCCCGCTGCTGCCGAGCGGCACCGGCTCTCGCTGTCGGTGCCGATGACCGGGCCCGCCGCGTTCGTCCGGCGCGACCGGGTCAACGAGCACGACGGCAACGCCTTCGGCGCCTGGCGCGAACTCGGCCGGCCGCGCTCGCCGTCGGAGAAGCTGATCGAGGAGCTGCGGGACTGCGCCCGGCCCGCCCTGGAGCATCGGTCGGTGCCGGTGCGCAACGGGCGGATCGACCTGGAGCTGGAGCTGGCCCGGCACGAGGTCACCTTCCTGGAGCTGCTGCCGGTGGCGCCGGAGGATCATCCCGGGCTGGACGACCGGCGGCTGCTCGGCGGCCTGGACGGCCGGCTGGTGGCGGACGTGGCGGACGGCGCGTGACCACCCGGGCGACCGCCGGGACGACGATCAAGACGAGGACCAGGGAGAGCGATGTGACCACGATCAGGACCACGATCAGGGAGCCGAGGCCGATGACGACCGGGCCGAACGACGCGGACGAGATCGGCCCGGGCGTGATCGCCCGCTGGTCGGCGATCGCCTACTGGTACCTGGTCATCGAGGTGCTGATCGTGCTCACCACCGCGCCCGCGCTGGCCGCGATCCTGTTCCTGGACCGCGACCCCAGCAACGCGGTCCTGGTCGCGGTGCTGTTCGTGCCGGTCGCGCCGGCCCTGTCGGCGGCGGTGTTCGCCTGGCGGGTCTTCCGCACCGACCGGGACCTGGCGCCGGCCCGGCACTTCTGGCGCGGGTACCGGCTCAACGCGGTCGACGTGCTCCGCTGGTGGCTGCCGACCCTGCTGGTGCTGGCCGTGATCGGCTACACCCTGGGCAATCTCGACCGGGTGTCGGTGCCGGCCGGGTACGGCATCGCGCTGGCCGTCGTCGCGCTCGCGGCGCTGCTGTGGGCGGGACACGCGTTGGCCCTGTCCTCCACGTTGGCGCTGCGCACCCGGGACATCGCCCGCCTCGCCGCGCACTACCTGGCCGCCCGCCCGAGGAGCACGCTCGGCCTGGTGTCGCTGCTGGTCGTGGCCGGCGGCGTGGTGTTCCTGTTCTCCGACTGGGTGCTGGTGCTGCTCGCCGCCCCGCTGACCCTGCTGTTCCTGACCACCGAAGACCCCGTGATCACCGACGCCACCGAAAGGTTCACCGTCTCATGACTTCCGCACCGCAGTCCGGCCAGATCGACTACGGCGGCGACTACAACCCCGAACAGTGGCCCGCCCCCGTCTGGGACGACGACTACGCCGCGTTCAAGCTCGCCGGGATCACTACCGTCACCGTCGGCGTGTTCGCCTGGGCGCACCTGCAGCCCGCCGAGGACCGTTACGACTTCGGCACTCTGGACGCGATCGTGGACCGCGCCGCCGCCGAGGGCAAGCGCGTCGTGCTGGCCACCCCGAGCGGGGCGATGCCGCCGTGGCTGGCCCAGGCGTACCCGGAGGCCTGCCGGGTCGACTTCGAGGGCCGCCGGCACCTCTACGGGCAGCGGCACAACCACTGCCCGTCGTCGCCGGACTTCCGCCGGCTGTCGGTGGCGATGGCCGACCGGCTCGCCCGGCGTTACGGCGACAACCCCGCCGTGGTGGCCTGGCACATCGGCAACGAGTACGGCGGGCACTGCTGGTGCCCGGCCTGCGGGGCCGCCTTCCGGGTCTGGCTGCGGGCACGCTACGGCAGCCTGGAGCGGCTCAACGACGCCTGGAACACCACGTTCTGGTCGCACACGTTCACCGACTGGGACCAGATCCAGCCGCCGAGCGCGCTGTCCGAGCACTGGCGCGGGCCGGACCACACCGCCTTCCAGGGCATCACCCTGGACTACAAGCGGTTCATGACCGACGCCATGCTGGGCGGCTTCGTCGCCGAGAAGGCGGCGATCCGCCGGCACGACCCGGACACCCCGGTGACCACCAACTTCATGGGCCTGTACCAGCCGCTGGACTACCACCGGTGGGCCGAGCATCTGGACTTCGCGTCCTGGGACAACTATCCGCGACAGGACGATCCGATCCGGACCGCCGCCCGGATGGCGTTGACCCACGGGCTGATGCGCGGGCTCAAGGGCGGCCGGCCGTTCTGGGTGATGGAGCAGACCCCGTCGGTGACCGCCTGCCGGGACGTCAACCCGGTCAAGCGGCCGGGGGTGCTGCGGCTGTGGACCTGGCAGTCGGTCGCGCACGGCGCCGACGCGGTGCTCTACTTCCAGATGCGGGCCAGCCGCGGCGCGTCCGAGAAGTACCACGGCGCGGTGCTGGACCACGCCGGCCGCACCGACACCCGGGTGTTCCGGGAGGTCGCCGCGCTCGGGGCCGAACTCGCCGGGATCGGCGACGCGGTGCTCGGCGCGACCACGCCGGCCCGGGTGGCGCTGATCGTCGACTGGGACAGCTGGTGGGCCGTGGAGATGTCCGACGGGCCGAGCCGGCACCTGAAGTACGCCGACACCCTGGCGGCCTATCACCGGGCGCTGTGGGACGCGAACGTCGGCGTCGACGTGGTCCCGGTGACCGCCGACCTGTCCGGCTACGACGTGGTGGTGGCGCCGCTGCTGCATGTGGTGAAGGGCGACTTCGCGGCCCGCGTCGCCACCTTCGTGGCCGGCGGCGGCACCTTCCTGACCACGGTGCTGTCCGGCCGGGTCGACGAGGACGACAACGCGTTCCTGGCCGACGCGCCCGGCGCGTTCGCCGACCTGCTCGGCCTGCGGATCGACGAGACCGACTCGCAGGAAACAAATGTCGTCAACCCGGTCCGGCTGGGTGGCGCGGAGCGGGCGGCCCGGCACGTCTTCGAGGTGGTCGTGCCGCAGGACTCGCCCGCCGGCCCGGCGGCCGAGGTGCTGGGCACCTACACGGCCGACTTCTACGCCGGCACGCCGGCGGTGCTCCGCGCGGCCCGCGGGCGCGGACGTGCCTGGTACGTGGCCACCGCCCTGGACGACGACGGGATCGCCGCGGTGCTGCGCTCGGTGCTCGGCGAGCACGGGCTGGTCGGACCCCTGGCCGACGAGCCGGGAGTCGAGGTCGCCGAGCGCACCTCGCCGGCCGGCACCCGATACCTGTTCGTGCTCAACCACACCGACCGGGAGCGGGTGGTGCCGGCGCCGGCCGGTGGACGGGACCTGCTGTCCGGCGCGGCCACCCAACCGGGATCGGGGATCACGCTGCCCGCGAACGGGGTGCTGGTCATCCGGGCCGACCCGATCGGCGGCTGACCGGTCAGTCCCGGTGCCGCACGATGTTGACCACGGTGCCGTCCGGCGCCCGCACGAAGAAGCGCCGGACCCCCCACGGCTCGTCGGTGAGCGGGTAGACGATCTCGTAGCCCCGTTCCACGGCCTCCGCGTACGCCTGCTCGACGTCGGGGGTGTGCACCGAGATCGCCGGGTCCTCCGGCGCCCGGGCGTCCCGGGTCAGCAGCTGCACGATCGCGCCGCGGTCGGGCGAGGTGTAGCGGGCCACCCAGCCCAGGTTGAAGTCCTCGTTCGCCAGCCCGAGAAAGTCGGTGTAGAAGCCCTTCGCGGTGTCCAGGTCGGGCACCCGCAGATCGGCCATGACGCGGATCGAACGCATGGATTCTCCCTCCCGGTCGTCGGTCCGCTAGAAATGCTGCATGGAGCAACGGAACCTGGCAAGAACCGGTCGGACGGTGTCCGTCGTCGGGCTCGGCACCTGGCAGCTCGGCGCCGACTGGGGTGAGGTGTCGGAGGCGGACGCGTTCGCCGTGCTCGACGCGGCGGTCGAGGCCGGCGTGACGTTCTTCGACACCGCCGACGTGTACGGCGACGGGCGCAGCGAGGAGCTGATCGGCCGGTTCCTGGCCGGCCGGCCGGAGGCCGCGCTGACCGTGGCCACCAAGATGGGGCGGCGGGCACCCCTGGACCCGGCCGAGTACACCGAGGCCGCGTTCCGGGCCTGGGCCGACCGGTCGCGGCGCAACCTGGGGGTCGACCGGCTGGACCTGACCCAGCTGCACTGCCCGCCCGAGGCGGTGTTCCACGACGACCGGGTCTTCGACGCCCTGGACGCGCTGGTCGACGACGGTGTGATCGCCGGCTACGGGGTGAGCGTGGAGACCTGCGACCAGGCGCTGGCGGCCATCGCCAGACGGAACGTGCAATCCGTCCAGATCATCCTGAACGCCTTCCGCCGCAAGCCCCTGGAGCGGGTGCTGCCGGCCGCGGGCGACGCGGACGTGGCGATCATCGCCCGGGTGCCGCTGGCGTCCGGCCTGCTGTCCGGCCGGTACACCACCGAGACCACGTTCGCGCCGAACGATCACCGCTCGTACAACCGGCACGGCGAGGCGTTCGACGTGGGGGAGACCTTCGCCGGCGTCGACTACGCCACCGGGGTGCGGGCGGCCCGGGAGTTCGCCGACCTGGTCGCCGCGTCCGTCCCCGGAGCGAGCCCGGCCCAGGCCGCCCTGCGCTGGGTGATCCAGCAGCCCGGCGTCAGCAGCGTGATCCCGGGCGGGCGGACGCCGGCGCAGGTCCGGGCGAACGCCGCGGCCGCCGACCTGCCGCCGCTGGACGAGCCCCTGCTGCGGCGGATCGCCGACCTGTACGACCGGCAGATCCGCCCGCTGGTGCACGACCGCTGGTGACGCCAAGCCCCCGGTTCGCTGATCAAACCCGGGCGGAGTCCGGCATTCCGGGCACCGGAACGCGGGATTGATCAGCGAACCATGAGGGTGCCGCCCGGTCAGCCGCAGTTGATCCCGTCGTACGGGACATCCTCGGTGACCGTGACGTTCTCGCCGTCGACCGTGGCCGACGCCTGGACCGAGACGGTGCCCGCCGGCACCGACGCCTGCCGGGTGGTGAAGGCGTGGAACGCGTTCTTGCCCGGCGCGACCGACGCGAACGACTTGGTGGTGCCACCCGAGGCGACGGTGACCGCGACGGGGACGTCCTCGTCGTTGGTCACGGTGATCGTGGGCATCGCCTTGCCGGCGACGCAGCGCGATCCGGCCACCGCCGTCACGTCCAGGGCCGGCGCCGGATGTTGCTCGGCGAACACGTCGTAGTCGGCGAGTGCCCGGTACAGGGCCAGGGTCGGCGCGTCGACCTCGTTGTGGGTGCTGAATCCGGCCTGACGGGCGGCCATCGCCTTGCCCAGCACCGACTGCAGCTCGGCCCAGTCCGCGTCCGGGTAGCCGGCCTGCGGCAGCCCCTGCGCCTTGGTGATCGCCGCGTCGAGCTCGGCGGTGCTGATCGCCTGGTTGTCGGCGGTGAAGGTGTCGCTGAGGTCGTAGTAGTCGAAATCGACCCGCCCGCCGGTCTGCTTGGTCGCGTAGTTGAACAGGCCGACCCGGTAGCCCATGAAGTGCGACAGGCTCCAGTCGTAGCTCAGCGCGCCCTGCCGCGGCCCGAGGTTCTGCCAGGTCCGGCCGTCCAGGCTGTACATGAACTGCACGAACAGCTGGCCGTTGCTCACGTTCAGGTCGGTGTCCGCCTTGAGCGACACGGTGGTCGCTCCGTTCAGGGCGACGGTGGTGCCGGGCACGAACTGTTCCACCGCCGTCCGATCGATCCGCGCGCTGAACGGCTGCGGCCGGTACACCACACCCAGGGTCGGCACGCCGTCGACGTTGCGCACCGCGGCGTAGGTGAAGCTGCGGGTGTAGATCGCCAGACCGGCGGTGTCGCCGTCCTTCATCCCGGCGATGTCCAACCGGGTCTGGGCGGACGTCTTCGGGCCGAAGGTGCGCTGCGACAGGGTGTTCCGCGCCGTCTCGAAGTACGTCAGGTCGTCCCGGCTGCCCTTCTGATAGGTCGCGGTGCCGGACACCAGGTGCCCGTTGGTCAGGCTCAGCCAGCCCGGCCGCTCGGTGAGCGACCAGTACCGGTTGTCCGGGGCGTGGTTCCACTCCCAGGCCAGGTCCAGGTCGGACCCGTTGTAGGCGGCCTCACCGGCGGCCGGGTACTCCTTGGTCACCGGCTGCCCGACCAGCGAGATGTCGTCGATCAGGTACGAGACCTGGTCCGCCGCCGTCTGGTTCGACGCCCACGGGGTCTCCACCACGAACTTGATGCTCGACCAGGTCGCGTCGGACGGGACGGTGTAGGTGCCGGTCACCGTCGTCCACTGGCCCTTGGGCACCGACACGCTGGCCATGTTCTTGATCGATCCGCCCCAGGAGAAGGCGGGAATGAAGTTCTTGGTGGCCGTTCCCTCGTCGTAGCGCACCTTGAAGGAGACCTTGTAGGTGACGCCCGGCTGGATCTTGCCGGTCAGGTCCTGGCCCGGACCCGACCCGTTGTTCACCCGTCCGGACACCGACAGCACCTTGCTGCCGACATCGGCGTTGTCCTGGACGACCAGGTTGGCCGTGTACTGCATCGCCCACGGGGCGAGCTGGCCGGTCTCGAAGTTGCCGTTCTGCAGCAGCTCGACGCCCAGCAGGCTCTGGTCGTAGGAGGGTGCCGCCGGGATGGTCCACTGCGCGTCGGCGTAGGCCTTGTGCGGGGCGTCGTTGTCGAAGTCGTCGGAGGCGACGACACTCTTGAGCCGTTCCCGCTCGGTCTCGGCGGGGGACAGGGTGATCGGCTTGGCGAACGTCGAACCCCGGTTGACCACCCCGTTGTTGCCGAACGTCGGCCAGCCGTCCTGCCAGGTCGCGGGAATCAGGCCGGGGATGCGGCCGACCGGGTAGGTGTCGCGGAAGAAGTAGCCGTACCAGTCGGTCTGCCCGTCGGTCCGGGCGATCGGGACCAGGCTGCCCTGGGCGAAGCCGTCGGAGTTCAGTGCGGCCTTGATCTCGTAGTTGTTCACCCCGCCCGCCGCGGTGTACCGGCCGAGCAGGTCCTTCGAGCGGAACATGACCACCTGCCGGCTGCCGCCGCTGGGCCAGGAGATGGTGACCATGTAGTAGTAGTCGCCGATCCGGTAGACCTGGGTGCCCTCGTAGGACGAGGCCAGGTAATTCGCGCCGGCGTAGTCGGCCTTGGCGAAGATGTTCGGGTACTCGGCCACGACGGCGGTGAGGTCGCTGTTCAGCTGCACGGCGCTGGTCGAGCCGGCGCCGTAGAAGATGTACGGGGTGCCGCCGTTGGCGTCGTCGAAGAACAGGGACAGGTCGTGGAATCCGCGGCCCAGCGCGGTCTTGGTCCACGAGCCGTTCTCGATGTCGGTGGTGCGGTAGATGTAGGACCCGTTGAGGTTGTTGGTGTTGAAACCGACGTAGTAGGTGCCGTTGTGGTAGGCGATGGACGAGGCCCACTGGCCCTCGCCGTACGAGCTGAGCCCGTTGCGCAGGGACGGGGCGTCGGTGATGTTGAGCCGGTCGTAGACGTAGTTGACCGTCTCCCAG
Organism: Nakamurella sp.; assembly: GCA_039812105.1. GTDB lineage: Bacteria > Actinomycetota > Actinomycetes > Mycobacteriales > Nakamurellaceae > Nakamurella. The sequence goes on along the minus strand of JBDHZW010000018.1, from coordinate 17,602 downwards.
TTGACCAGGTCGTAGGACTTCATGATCGGGGCGCCGGGGGCCAGGTGCATGGTCGTGCTGACCATGTAGTAGATGTCGCGGCCCTCGTCGTTCTCGGCCGCCGGCACCCGGATAACGCTGTTGTCCGGGACGTCGGCGTTGACGAGCGGAACGCTGTAGGTGCCGTCGCCGTTGTCGGTGGAGGTGTAACTGCGGGGGCCGGCCGGGTCGGCCGCGGCCGGGGTGGCCAGGGTGAGCACACCGCCGCAGGCGAGGGCGGCGGCCAGCACCGTCGTGCCGAGGCGGCGGTGCATCGTCGGGTTCTTCACGGGTTTCCTCATCGGTCAGGGGTTCGTGATGCGGGCAGAAGGTGTTGCCGGGGTGGTGGCCTCGGCCCGGCCGGCGGCCCGTTCGGCCTCCAGCAGCCGGGCCAGCCGGGCCCGCCGGCGGCGACGCTCGGCCCGGGCGGCCAGGATCAGCAGGGCGAGCAGGGCCAGGGCGGCCAGTTGCGGCCAGGGGACGGCCCAGGTGGTCATCGCGGCCGAGGCGGAGATCGGGTCGAGACCGGTGGCGGTGGCGGTGAACTGCGCGGCGGCGCCGACCGGGCCGAGCGGCCACACGTCGGTGACCGTCGCCGTGACCTGGCGGGCGTCGCCGGGCAGCAGTTCGATCGTCGAGTCGCCGTCGGGCAGGGCGAACGTGGCCTGCCGGCCGCCGGCCGTGACGACCCCGGTGACGGCCAGCGCCACGTTGCCGGTGTTCGCGATCGTCGTGCGCACCGGCACCGAACCGGAGGCCAGCGGATTCCAGTTGCCCAGGTAGTCGGTGTCCAGGTCGGCGACCGCCAGGCCCGGCGTCACCGCGCCGGTCACCCGGGTGATCACCCGGAAACCGACCCGGCTCTCCACCCCGAGGGTCCCGCCGCCGTTGGGGTTGTCGCCGACGTAGGACACCGAGGCGGCGATGCCGGCGGCGTGGTCGCCGGGGGTGGCGTTCTCCGGGACGGTGACGGTGTACGGCAGGACGGCGGTGCCGCCGGCCGGCACCTGCACCGAATCCTGCACGGCGATCCAAGTGCCGGCCGCGGTCGACGGCTGCGACGCGGGCAGCATGGTGAACCGACCGGTGTCGGTGAAGTACCCGTCGGCCGCGTCGATGCCGAAGGTCACCGGGTTCTTGCCGAGGTTGCGCACGGCCAGGTGCTCGGTGACCGACGACCCCGGGTCGAGGGTGAGCTCGGCCCAGGCCCGGCCGTCCGGACCGTCGGCGGTCGCCGGATCGACGGTCCAGGTGATGGTGTCGGGGGCGGCCGCCGCCGGGGCCGATCCGGCTGCCGCGGCGGGGCCGCCCAGCAGGACGGCAAGGGCGGCCGTGGCGAGCACCAGCACGGTTCGGACGGCGGTCGGCATGATGCGGCTCCGGATTCCGGTCGGGGGGTCGGTTACTCGAACAGGGACAGGGTGAGGGTGGCGTGGTAGGTGCCGGCCTCCACGGTCGGCGCCGTCTTGAGCGTCAGGTCGGCGCTCGCGGTCCACGAGCCCTCGTCGGCGACCGTGGCCGAATCGGCGGCCATGGCCAGCAGTTCCTTGTCCACCAGGCCGGTGCCGCCGTCCAGCACCGGCCCGACCGGATCGCCCTCGGAAACCAGGCCGGACTCCCCGCCGTCGACCAGATGCGGTGACCAACCGAGGTTCTCGGCGCCGATGGCCTCGCCGCCGGGCGAGCTGAAGTCGGACACCGAGCCGAGCACGTACCAGTAGGCGCCGTCGGGAATCTCGTCGGCGGTGCGGGTGTCGGTGACGGTGACGGTGGGCAGGGCGCCGGTGAAGACCCGGGCGGTGTTGTCCGAGCCGTTCTCGACCAGTGACGTGCTGTCCGCGGCGACCGACATGGCCAGCACGCCCGGAGTGTGGATGGGTTCGATGGTCACCGAGACATCGACGTCGTCGTTGCCGTGCTCGTCCTCGGCGGCCGCCGTACCGGCCAACCCGGTGAACAGCAGGAGGCCGAACGCCGCGGCGCCGATCCGGACGGTGGTGCGATTCATGATGCGCTGCTTTCGGTTCGAGGTGGATGGGGGCGCGGTGGCCCGCCCGTCGGGCGGGCCACCGCGGTGAACATCACGGGCAGGTGATCGCCGGGTAGGCGACGTCCTTGGTGACCGTGACGGGCTGGCCGTCGACGGTGGCGGTGGCCGCCACGGTGATGCTGCCGGCGGGCACGGTGGCCAGCCGGGTGGTGAAGGCGTGGAAGCCGTTGGCGCCGGGGGCGATCGCGGCGAAGGTCCGCGCCGAGTACGCCGAGGTGGCGGTGACCGCGACCGGGACGTCCTCGTTGTTGGTCACCGTGACGGTCGGCATGCCCTTGCCGGCCACGCACCGCGTGCCGCCGACGGCGGTGACGTCCAACGCCGGCGCCGGCGGCTGGTACCCGAAGGTCCAGTTGTCCACCAGGGCGAGTTCGGTGCCGGCCGGGCCGCGGAACACGAAGTACACGTCGTGCTTGCCGGTCGCGCCGGTCAGCGTCGTGGACACGGTCGCCCACTGGCCGACGGCCGAGTCGATGGGCAGGGTGCCGACCTTGGTGTCCTGGTCGTCGGGCGAATCCAGGTACACGTCGACGGACCCGCCGGCGGCCTTGGCGTTCACCTTGGCGGACAGGGTGTTGGCCCCCTGGGCGCCGAAGTCGACCCCGGCGAGGGCGACCCAATCGCCGTTCTGCACCTGCTCCAGGGCCAGGTTCACCGCGTCGCCGGTGGCCGACGGCTCATTGATCGCGGTGGTGGTGATGCCCTTCTGCCAGGCGATGGTCTCCGCCTCGATCGGGCCGGACGGGGTCAGCGACTGGGTCTGCGGGACACCCTTGTAGGTGCCCGTCACCAGGTTCATCGTGCCGTCCGCGTTGAACGTCACCTCGTCCAGGTGGGTGCTGCGGAATCCCTTCACGTTCCCGGTGACCCCGCCGACCAGGGCCAGGTTGAGCGTCTGGGCGTGGTAGGTCAGGTAGTACTTGCCCTTGAACTCGAAGAACGCCTGGTGGTTGTTGCCGCCCACGCCGAAGAACGTCGACGGGTTCTGGAAGACGGTGCCGTTGTTGCGGGCCGGCAGCTGGGCCGGGGTCCACGGGCCCTCGGGGCTGTTGGACATCAGGTAGGCGATCACCCCGGTCGACGGGTAGCCGGACGGCACCGTCGCGCTGGTGAAGTTGGTGGAGTACGAGTAGTAGTAGACGCCGTCGCGCTCGAAGACGTGGCTCGCCTCGAACATCCGCGGCCCGTCGATCACCTGGGCGCTGCCGACGGTGCTGACCATGTCGTCGCCCAGCTTGATCCACCGGGTGGTCTTCGGGTTGACCGGATCGGTCCCGGTGCCACCGCCGAAGTACAGGTAGGCCTGGCCGCTCTTGTCCACGAACGGGGCCGGATCGAACAGCCAGTTGCCGTTGGCCGAGGCGCCCGGGGTCGAGCTGTTGATCAGCGCGCTGCCGCGCGGATCGCGCCACGGACCGGTGGGCGAATCGCCGACGATCACGCCGGTGCTGCCGCCGCCGTTGGCGAAGTACAGGAAGAACTGCTCCTTGCCGTTCACGACCTTGCTGGCCACACCGGGCGCCCAGGAGTTGGTGGCCCACTTGGCGACGCCGTTCGGCCCGGCGACGGTGATCGCCCCCTCGTCCCGCCAGTTCATCAGGTCGTCGGAGCTGATGACGTTGATCTGGTTGATCTTGGCGTAGCTGTTCGTCGGGCTGATGTTGTTGGCGTCCGGCGCCCATTCCTGGGTGTCGTTGGTCATGTAGATGTACACCCGGCCGTCGTGCACCAGGGCGTACGGGTCGGCGCCGAACTTGTGCGAGATCAGCGGGTTTCCGTTGCCGGGCAGCTTGCCGACGGCGTTGAAGGTGGTGTTGCGCTGCTTGACGATCGAGACGTCGTCGACCTTGAAGTCCATGATGTGATCGCCCGGGGCGGCGGCGATGGTGGACGAGCTGACCCAGCTGGTCTCGAGGAAGATGTCGTAGGAGGCCGGGATGGTCGTCCCGGTGGTGAAGGTGCTGGACATGGTGGACCAGCTGCCCTTCACCGCGTTCACGCCGGCCAGGTTGGTGTAGGTGCTCCCGCCCGCCACCGAGGTCAGGAAGAACTGCCGGGTCGCCGGTCCGGTCTCGTACTTCACCTTGGCCGAGACGGTGTAGGTGGTACCCGGTTCGAGCCGGTCCCGGATGCTCTGGTACGGGCCGGACTGGGTCGTCGTCCGGCCGGACACCAGCATGCTGTGGGAACCGGAGGCGGCGTCGTCGGACATCGACAGGGTGGTGGTGGCCGGCCGGGCCTCCCACGGCGAGGTGCTGGCGTTCTCGAAGTCGCCGTTGACGACGATGGTGGTGCTGTCCGCCGCGATCGCCGGCGTGGTGGACAGGGTCACCACGCCCATCGTGGCGACGAGCGCGCCGGCCAGCAGACCGGCGATGTGCCGGGTGCCGGGCCTCGGCTTGGTCAGGGTCACTGCTCCTCCTCGAGTGGACGCACCGGGGACGGTGGTCAGGCCGCGGGCCGTCCACTACCCGCGCCGGACAAGGAGTGTGAGCGTTAACACAAGATCGCAACGAACGCTACCGGGCGCGCTCCGTTGATGTCAATGACATGTGCGGACGATGTCGGGACTCTGTGCTTCGCCGGGGATGCGGTCCGGCCGCCGCCGGAAAGACGCCCATCGCCGGTCGGCGGGGCCGACCGGCGATGGGCGTGAGGCGGTGAAGCCGTCCGGCGCTCAGGCGTGCGCGACTGCCGCCCGCTGCACCGGCAGCGCCTGCACGTAGCGCTTCACGAACGCGTCGAAGCCGGCCACGTCGACCGGGTCGGGCGGAACCGTGTCGAGTTCGGCGTCCGCGAACACCCGGGTGGACAGGTAGTCGGCCAGGCTCTGGCCGGCCTCCCGCCGGACGAGATACGCGGCGAGCACGGCCATTCCCCAGGGGCCACCCTCGGACGCCGTCGCGGCCACCGAGACCGGGGTGTCGATCGCGGCGGCCAGGAACCGCTGGGCCACGCCCTTGGTGGCGAACAGCCCGCCGTGCGCGAACATCGAGTCCAGCCCGACTCCCTCGTCGCGCAGCAGCACGTCGAGGCCCAGCCGCAGGGTGGCCAGCGCCGCGTACAGCTGGGTGCGCATGAAGGTGGCCAGGTCGAATCCGTCGCCGGGGGAGCGCAGGAACATCGGCCGGCCCTCGTCCAGGCCGGTGATCGGTTCGCCCGCCAGGTAGTTGAAGGCCATCATCCCGGCGCAGTCCGGGGTCCCGTCGAGGGCGGCCCGGAACAGGGTCTCGAACACGGTGGCGACCTCGACCTCGGCCCCGGCCGCGGCGGCGAACTGGGCGAACAGGCCGGCCCAGGCGTTCAGTTCGCTGGCCCCGTTGTTGCAGTGGGCCATCGCCACCGGATCGCCGGCCGGGGTGGTGACCAGGTCCAACTGGTGATGCACCCGGCTCAGCGCCCGTTCGAGCACCACCATGGCAAAGATGCTGGTGCCGGCGCTGACGTTGCCGGTGCGCGGGGCGACCGAGTTGGTGGCGACCATGCCGGTGCCGGCGTCGCCCTCGGGCGGGCAGGCGGGGGCACCGGGCCGCAGGGTGCCCGACGGGTCGAGCAGCCGGGCCCCGGCCCCGGTCAGGGTGCCGGCCTGGTCGCCCGCGGTGCGGACGGCCGGCAGCAGGTCGGTCAGCCGTCCGGCCAGTGCCGTGCCGGCGACCAGGTCGTCGAACGCGGAGATCATCCGGGCGTCGTAGTCGCCGGTTGCGCTGTCGATCGGGAACATGCCGCTGGCGTCGCCGACGCCCAGCACCCGTTCGCCGGTCAGCCGCCAGTGCACGTAGCCGGCCAGGGTGGTCAGGTGCGCGATCCGCCCGACGTGTTCCTCGCCGTCCAGCACGGCCTGGTACAGGTGGGCGATGCTCCACCGGTGCGGGATGTTGTGCCCGAGCAGCGGCCCGAGCACCTCGACGGCCCGGCCGGTGTTGGTGTTGCGCCAGGTCCGGAACGGGACGAGCAGCTCACCGTCGGCGTCCAGGGGCAGGTAGCCGTGCATCATGGCGGAGATGCCCAGCCCGCCGACGGTGGTCAGCTCGACCCCGTGCCGCCGCCGGACGTCGGTGGCCAGATCGGCGTAGCACTCGCGCAACCCGGCCCACACGGATTCCAGGGAGTAGGTCCACAGCCGGTCGACGAACTGGTTCTCCCAGCCGTGGCTGCCGGAGGCCAACGGCGCGTGATCCTCACCGATCAGCACCGCCTTGATCCGGGTGGATCCGAACTCGATGCCCAGGGTGGTGCGGCCCTGTTCGATCGCCTGGGCGGCGGTGGTGTTCATCGGCGTGGACGTCACTGTTGCTCCTCGGGGTCGACCGGCTCGATCCGCATCCAGATGCTCCGCGAGTCACCCGGCTCCAGCACGATCAGGTCGAGGCCGGAGCGGAAGGCGTCGGGCGGGCAGGTCATCGGCTCCACCGCCAGGGCCCGGCGGGTCAGCCGGGGAAAGCGGTCGCCGGGGATGCACAACTGGAGCCACGGGCAGGACCGGTCCCAGGTCATCGCGCTGCCCACGCCGTCCGCGTCGAGCAGCATCAGCCGGGCCAGACCGTCGTCGTCGAAGGCGATGTCGGTGAACGCGTGATCGATCTCGATGTCCCGCAGCTTGGTCGGCTCGCGGAAGTCGAACCGCGGGTCGGCGGCCACCCGGCCGGGCAGCAGCCGCACCGGGTCGACGGTCAGGTAGCGGGCGGCGGGCGAGTGCAGGATCCAGTCGTCGACGCCGGTCCCGCCGGCGCCGGCGACCAGGTACGGGTGGAACGACGCGCCGTAGGGGGCGGCCCGGTCGCCGGCGTTGGTCGCGGTCAGCCGGAACCACAGCCCGCCGCCGGCCAACCCGTACTCGGCGGAAAGGTCCAGCGCGAACGGGTATCCCGGGCACGGCCGGAGCCGGTGGGTGAACCGGGCGGTGTCGCCGGTGTGCTCGACCAGGGTCCACCGCCGGTCGTGCACCAGCCCGTGCAGGGCGTTCCCGCGGTCCGGCTCGGTCAACGGCAGCCGGTGCTCCTCGCCGCGGAAGGTGTAGCGGCCGTCGCCGATCCGGTTCGGCCACGGCGCCAGCACCACCCCCTGGTAGCCGACCGGGTCGGTGCCGGCGGGATGCCCGGCGATCAACGGACGGCCGGCCGAGGTCAGGTCGGCCAGGCCCGCGCCGATCGGGGTGAGCACGGCGCGCAGATCCCCCTGGCGCAGCGTGATGCCGCGGGCGTCGGGATGCATCGTCGCTCAGAGCCCCAGCGCCAGGCGGTAGTACGCCTGGTTCCAGCGGATCTCGTCGGCGAACCGGCGGCCGGTGGTGGCGTCGTCGATCACCAGCAGCTCGGTGCCGACCATGGTGGCGAAGTCGACCAGTTCCTCGGTGCCGACCGCCGTGGACAGCACCGTGTGGTGCGGGCCGCCGGCCTGCAACCACGACTCGGCGGACGTCGCGAAGTCCGGCTTGGGCTCCCAGACGGCCCGGGCCACCGGCAGTTTCGGCAGCGGGTGGGGTGGTTCGACGACGGTCACCTCGTTGCCGACCAGCCGGAACCGGTCGCCCATGTCGGCGATGCCCAGGACGGTGGCCGGCCCGGGGGCGGCGTCGAACACCAGGCGCACGGGGTCCTCCCGGCCGCCGATGCCCAGCGGGTGGATCTCGCAGGACGGCGTGCCGGCGGCGATCGACGGGCACACCTCGAGCATGTGCGCGCCCAGGATCCGGCCGGTGCCGTCGGCGAAGTCGTAGGTGTAGTCCTCCATGAACGAGGTGCCGCCGGGCCGGCCCCGGCCGATCGCCTTGATGCCGTGCACCAGGACCGAGGTCTTCCAGTCGCCCTCGCCGCCGAACCCGTAGCCGTCGGCCATCAACCGCTGGCAGGCGATGCCCGGCAGCTGGCGCAGCCCGCCGAGGTCCTCGAAGTTGGTGGTGAACGCGCCGAACCCGCCGTCGTCCAGGAACTGCCGGATGCCGGCCTCGATCCGGGCGGCGTACCGCAGCGAGTCGCGCCGATCGCCGCCGGCCCGCAGCTCGGGAGCCATCCGGTAGCTCTCGTCGTATTCGGCGACCAGGGCGTCGACGGCGCTGTCGGCGATCGCGTCGACGACCGCCACCAGGTCGTTGACGCCGTAGGTGTTCACCGACACCCCGAACCGCAGCTCGGCCTCCACCTTGTCGCCCTCGGTCACCGCGACGTCCCGCATGTTGTCGCCGAACCGGGCCAGCCGCAGCGACCGGACGGCCTGCGCGCCGACCGCCGCCCGCTGCCACCCGGCCACCCGCTCGCGCACCCGCGGGTCGCTGACGTGGCCGGCGACCGTCTTGCGGGCGATCCCGAGCCGGGTCTGGATGTAGGCGAACTCCCGGTCGCCGTGCGCCGCCTGGTTCAGGTTCATGAAGTCCATGTCGATCTGCGCCCAGGGCAGCTCGACGTTGGCCTGGGTGTGCAGGTGCAGCAGCGGCTTGCGCAGCGCGTCCAGCCCGCGGATCCACATCTTGGCCGGGGAGAACGTGTGCATCCAGGCGATCACCCCCACGCAGCGGTCGTCGCTGTTGGCCTCCAGCATCACCCGGCGGATGGCGTCGGCGTCGGTGAGCACCGGCTTCCACACGATCGGCACGGCCATCTCGGCCGCCGCGTCCAGGGTCTTGGCGATCAGCTGGGACTGGGCGGCCACCGCGTCGAGGGTCTCCGGACCGTACAGGCCCTGGCTACCGGTCAGGAACCAGCACTCCCGGGTCGGATCGGGCGCCGTCGGGTCTGGTGCAGCGGGCATCGCGGGATCTCCTCGAGACGGTGGGATGTCGGGTGGTTGAGGGTGGTCGGTCGATTCAGCCCTGGCCGTACACGTTCTGGTAGCGGTGGAACAGCGCGTCGATGTCGGTGTCGGCGATCGGCTGGGGCGTGCCCAGCTGGCGGGCCAGGAAGACGGTGCGGGCGACGTCCTCCAGCATGACGGCCGCCTTGACCGCGTCCCGGGCGTCCCGGCCGATGGTGAACGGGCCGTGGCTGCGCATCAACACCGCGCGGGAGCGGCTGTGCCGCAACGTGTCCACGATGCCGCGGCCGATCGAGTCGTCGCCGATCAGGGCGAACGGGCCGACCGGAATGGCCCCGCCGAACTCGTCGGCCATCATGGTCAGCACGCACGGGATCGGCTCGCCGGTGGCGGCCCAGGCGGTGGCGTAGCGGGAGTGGGTGTGCACCACCCCGCCGACCCGGTCCAGGTGCCGGTAGACGTAGGCGTGGGCGGCGGTGTCCGACGACGGGTTCCGGTCGCCCTCGACCAGGTTGCCGTCGAAGTCGGTGACCACCATGGAATCCGGGGTCAGCTCGTCGTAGGTGACCCCGGAGGGCTTGATCACCAGCAGGTCCCGCCCGGGCACCCGGGCGGAGACGTTGCCGGCGGTCCAGATGACCAGCTCGTTGCGGGGCAGTTCGGCGTGCAGGTCGCTGACCGACCGCCGCAGTTCCGCGATCGTGGTGCGGATCTCGGCCGTGATACTCATGTCCGTCCTAACGCTTGCGGCGGGCAACGATGACGCGTTGCAGCACGATGAAGAAACACAGCAGGGCACCGACCATCACCCGGGTCCAGCCGGTGTTCAGGTCGCCGTCGAACTCCTTGAACGCGTAGATGACGCCGATGGTGATGACGCCGAGCAGCGACCCGAGCACGTAGCCGTAGCCGCCGGACAGCAGGGTGCCGCCGATGACCACCGCGGCGATCGCGTTGAGTTCGTACCCGATCCCGGCCACCGGGTCGGCGGAGGCGGTGTAGAAGGTGAACAGCAGCCCGGACAGCGCGGCGCAGAACCCGCTGATCGCGTACACCGACACCTTGGTCCGGTCGACCGCCAGACCCATCAGCCGGGAGGAGCTCTCGCTGCCGCCGATGGCGTACACGGTCCGGCCGAACCGGCTGTAGTGCAGGATCACGAAGGCCACCACGACCAGTCCGAGGGCGATCAGCACCGACGGCGTGATGTACACGTCGGTCACCCTGGCCCGGCCGCGGGCGTTGGTGGTGGTCTGCTCCCAGAGATCGATCTTGGCCAGGTTGATCCACTGGAAGAACCCGTTGTCGATCGCGATCGACCGGTCGGTGATCACCAGGCACATGCCGCGGGCGAAGAACATCGCGGCCAGCGTGGCGATGAACGGCTGGATGTTGAACTTGCTGATCATCCCGCCGACCAGCAGGCCCAGCCCGATGCCGACGACCAGCACGGTCGGGATGACCAGCGCGGCCGGCCAGCCCTGTTGCAGCAGGGTGGCGGCGACCACGGCGCCCAGCGCCATCACCGCCCCGACCGACAGGTCGATGCCGCCGGTCAGGATGACGAACGTCATGCCGACGGCCAGCGGGATCAGGAACGCGTTCTTGATCAGCAGATCCATCAGCGCCTGGCCGGACACGAAGTTCGGGTACAGCAGCGAGCCGACCACCAGCAGCACGACCAGCAGGATCGCGGCCGCGCCGACCTGCGAGTACTGCTCGAACCGGCGCAGCGGGCGGCGGCGCGGCTCGGCGGCGGTCGGGCGCAGCGAGGCTCCGGTGGTCATCGGGTGTCTCCTCGGCTGGGGACCGGCGCGGGGCCGGTGGCGATCGGGGCGGCGGCCGGGGGCGCCGCGGGGGTCGGTGCGGCAGTGGCGGAGGCGGCAGTGGCGGAGGCGGTAGTGGCGGAAGCGGCAGTGGCGGGGGCGGCAGTGGTGGCCGGGCCGGTGGCCGCCGGATCCTTGGGCCCCCTGCGCCGGAACCGTCCGAACAGCACCCGCCGGGCGTCCGGCGACTGCAGGATGCAGACCGCGACCACCACGCACGCCTTGAACACGTCGGTCGTGCGGGGGGAGATGGCGATCACCACGAAGGCGTCCATCGCCTCGATGATGAACGCCCCGATCAGCGTGCCGGCCAGCGAGAACCGCCCGCCGGCCAGGGATGTGCCGCCGATGACGACGGCCAGGATGGCGTCCAGCTCGATGAACAGGCCGATCGAGTTGGGGTCGGCGGAGGTGGAGTTGGAGGTGAGCATCAGCCCGGCCAGGCCGGCGCACAGCGCGCTGAAGATGTAGACGGTCCAGGTGATCGACCGGGACCGGACCCCGGCCAGCCGGCTGGCCTCGGGGTTGACGCCGACCGATTCGATCAGCGTGCCCAGCGCGGTCCTGCGGGTGAGCACCGCGGTGAGCGCGAAGATGCCGCCGGCCAGCAGGATCGAGAACGGCACCGCCAGCAGGTAGCCGCCGCCGATGAGCTTGTAGGCGGGGGAGTTGTCCGGGTAGAGGATCTTCTCCGAGGTGATGATCTGGGCGAAGCCGCGGCCGGCGGTCATCAGCACCAGGGTGGCCACGATCGGCTGGATGCCCAGGACGGAGACCAGGAAGCCGTTCCAGACGCCGGCGACCAGCGCCATCAGCAGGGCGACGCCGGCGGCGGTCAGCACGACCCGCACCGAGAGCCGGTCGCCGGATTCGATGATGTACATCGACGCCCAGGCGCCGGAGATGGCGGCGACCGCGCCGACGGACAGGTCGATGCCGCGGGTGGCGATGACCAGCGTCATGCCCAGCGCGACCAGCACGATCGGGGCGGCCCGGCGCAGGATGTCGACCAGCGGGCCGAACAGGTTGCCGTCCATCAGGGTGATCGAGAAGAAGCCGGGATTGACCAGCAGGTTGGCCAGCAGCAGCGCGGCCAGGATGGCCGACGGCCAGAACAGACGGTGACTCATCAGGCTTTTCATGCGGTCCGGGCCTCCTCGGCGGCGATGATCTGCATGACGTCGTTCACCGTGATGTCCTCGTTGACCAGTTCCGCGACCTTGTGCCGGTCGCGCAGCACCGCGATGCGATGGGACAGGCGCAGCACCTCTTCCAGCTCCGCGGAGATGTAGACGACCGCCAGGCCCTCGTCGGACAGCGTCGCGACCAGGCGCTGGATCTGCGCCTTGGCCCCGATGTCGATGCCCCGGGTGGGCTCGTCCAGGATCAGCAGCCTGGGTTCGACGATGAGCCAGCGGGCCAGCAGCACCTTCTGCTGGTTGCCGCCGGACAGGTTGCGGACCAGCGCCTCCGGGTTGGCCGGGCGGATGTCCAGGGCCTTGATGTACTTGTCGGCCAGCTCGTCCTGCTGCCGCCGCGGGATCTGCCGGAGCCAGCCCCGGGAGGCCTGCATGGCCAGCACGATGTTGCTGCGGATGGTCAGGTCGCCGATCAGGCCCTCGGCCTTGCGGTTCTCGGACGCGAAGGCGATCTTGTGGTCGAGCGCGGCCCGTGGCCCGCGCAGCTTGACCACGGTGCCCTCGACGGTGGTGCTGCCGCTGTCCGCGCGGTCGGCGGCGTAGAGCAGGCGGGCCAGCTCGGTGCGGCCGGAGCCCAGCAGGCCGGCCAGGCCGACCACCTCGCCGGGGCGGATCTGCAGGTCGAACGGGTGGATGGAGCCCTTGCGGCCGAGTTGTTCGGCCTGCAGGAACGGCGCGGTGTCGGCCAGCTGCCCGGCCTCCCGCCGGGTGCCCTCCTCCAACGCGTCCAGGGCATCCAGCTCCTTGCCGATCATCTTCGAGATCAGCTGCAGCCGCGGCAGTTCGGCGACCGGATACTCACCGACCAGCTCGCCGTTGCGCAGCACGGTGATCCGGTCGGAAATCTCGTAGACCTGGTCCAGGAAGTGCGACACGAACAGCACCGCGACGCCGTGCTCGCGCACCCGGCGGATCAGCGTGAACAGTTCGGCGACCTCCTTGGCGTCCAGCGAGGAGGTCGGCTCGTCGAGCACCAGCACCTGGGCGTCCACGTCGATGGCCCGGGCGATCGCGACGAGCTGCTGGACGGCGATCGAATGGGTGCCCAGCGTCGAGCCGGGATCGATGTCCAGGTTGAGCGATTCGAGCACGGCGCGGGCGTGCTTGCGCATCTTCCGGAAGTCGACCGCGCCGAAGCGGCGCGGTTCGCGGCCGAGCATGATGTTCTCGGCCACCGACAGGTTGGTGACCAGGTTGACCTCCTGGTACACGGTGGCGATGCCGGCCGCCTGGGCCTGGGCCGGTCCGCTGAAGGCGACGTCGGCGCCGGCCACCGCGATGGTGCCCGAATCGATGGCGTAGACGCCGGTCAGCGCCTTGATCAGGGTCGACTTTCCGGCGCCGTTCTCGCCCATCAGCGAGTGCACCTCGCCCGGGAACAGCCGCAGCGAGACGTTCTGCAGCGCCTTGACACCGGGGAAGGTGATGGTGATGTCGCGCATCTCGACGACCGGCTTGCCGGTGGCGGGGCCGGTGCCCGGATCGGGTGGCATCAGGTGGTCCGTCCTGGAGGTGGGGCGTCGGATTGTCTTGTCGGGCTGGGGCGTCCGGCGGGCCGGGTCTCGGATCGTGCCGTCGGATGTGGCAGTGCGGGTGGGTGCCCGGGCGTCGGGCACCCACCCGCCGGCTTCGGGGCCGGTGTGTCAGTACTGCCGGCTTGGCAGCGCGGCCGCCGCCTGCTGCTGGTCGAACGTGCCCTCGACGGTCACGATCCGGGCCGGGATCTCCTGGTCGGACAGCACCGCGCTGGCCGCCTGGAACAGCTGGTCACCCAGCAGCGGCGAGCACTCGACGATGAAGTTGATCTTGCCGGCGGCCAGGGCCTCCATGCCGGCCTTCACCGCGTCGACGGACACGATCTTGATGTCCTTGCCGGGCACCTTGCCGGCCGCCTCGATCGCCTCGATCGCGCCCAGCGCCATGTCGTCGTTGTGCGCGTACAGCAGGTCGATGTCCGGGTAGGTGGCCAGGAAGCCCTCCATCACCTTCTTGCCGCCGTCCCGGGTGAAGTCGCCGGTCTGCGAGGCCAGCACGTTGAACGACGGGTCGTTGCCCAGGATGTTGTTCCACCCGGTGGCCCGGTCGTTGGCCGGCGCGGACCCGGTGGTGCCCTCCAGCACGACCATGTTCACCTTGTCCTGGCCGGCGAACTCGGTCTTGGCCCAGGTGGCGGCCTTCTCGCCCTCGGCGATGAAGTCCGAGCCGATGAACGTCTTGTACAGGCTCGGGTCCGAGTCGACGGCGCGGTCGGTCAGGATGACCGGGATGTTCGCCGCCTTGGCCTCGTTCAGGACGGCGTCCCAGCCGGTCTCGACCACCGGCGAGAACGCGATCAGGTCGACGCCCTGGGTGATGAAGGTCTTGATCGAGGCGATCTGCTTGGCCTGGTCGCCCTCGGCCGAGGTGAACTGCAGGTCGACCTTGTTCTCCTGGGCCGCCCGCTTGATGTCGTCGGTGTTGGCGCTGCGCCAGCCGCTCTCCGAGCCGACCTGGGCGAAGCCGATGACCGCCCCGTCCAGCACGGCCGGGTCGATCGGGGGGAGCTCGGCGTCGGCACCGGCCGACCCCGACGCGGCGGCCGATGACTTGGCCGAGGATGTCGCCGAACCGTCCGCCGCCGGGCTCTGCGCCGCGGAGGTCGTCCCGGACGACGACGTGCCACCGCTGCCGCAGGCTGCCAGGGTGAGGGCCACCCCCAGGGCAGCGACCGCGGCCAGTGACTTCTTGAGCATGTGCAGACTCCTCCAACGCTGCAGGGACCTCGAAACACCGTGGCCGCCAGGCCCGCCGGCCGGACCGCCGCCGGCCAACCGGCGAAAGGCGGTGCGGAGCGCGCGCTCCGGCGCTCGTTGGCGCCCGATCCCGGCGGTTGGCCGCCGCCGGCCGGGCCGGGGACGGTTCGGTGCTTGACTTGCGAGGACGGATCGGCTGACCCGCGTGGCTAGTGTGAGCGTTCACAACACGGTCGTCAAGGGTTGGCGTGGAGATTGTTCAAGTTGCCATCGCAAACGCCCGGGACGGGGTGGATGGTGGTGCCGATCGTGGGTGGATCGAGACCGATCCGTGACCTGAAGCGTACCGGAGCGAGATCGAGGCCTGCTCGTGGGCCGAGTTTCCACCATTCGTGTTAACGTTCACTTCGAGGCTCCGGCGGTGCCGGAGCGGGTAGGGGAGGGCCGGGATGATCGACCGCGGGAACGACGGCCCGCCGGGGTCACCCGCGCGCCCGCCCGGCCTGCACGACGTCGGGCGTCGGGCGGGCGTCTCCCACCAGACGGTGTCCCGGGTGCTCAACGGGCATCCGAACGTGCGCCCGGAGACCCGCGCCCGGGTGCTGGCCGCCATCCGCGACCTGGGCTACCGGCCCAACACGGCGGCCCGGGCGCTGGTCACCCGGCGGTCGGCCATCATCGGGGTGATCACCACCGACTCGCCGTACTTCGGTCCGACCAGCACCTTCCTGGCGGTCGAACTGGCCGCCCGGGACGCCGGGTACTCGGTGAGCGTGGCCAGCGTGCGCACCCAGGACCGGCCGAGCCTGGTGTCCATGCTCGACCACCTGATGAGCCAGTCCGTGGAGGGCATCGTGGTGATCGCCCCGCAGGACTTCGCCGCCGAGGCGGTGGCCGAGGCGGCCGGTCAGGTTCCGGCCGTGGTCGTCGCCGACGCCCCGCACCTGCCCGACCTCGTGCAGGTGTCGGTCGACCAGTTCGGCGGTGCCGAGCTGGCGGTCCGGCACCTCATCGATCGGGGGCGCCGCCGGATCGCCCACGTCGCCGGGCCGGCCGGCTGGTTCGACGCGGCCGCCCGGGTGGATGCCTGGCGGTCGTGCCTGGACCGGGCCGGGCTGGTGCCGGGCCCGTTGCTGCAGGGGGACTGGTCGGCCGCCGCCGGCTACCGGGCGGCGATCTCGCTGCTCGGGTCGGGCCTGCCCGACGCCATCTTCGCCGCCAACGACGAGATGGCCCTCGGCGTGCTGCGGGCGTTCCGGGAGCACGGCGTCGCGGTGCCGGGGGACGTCGCCGTGGTCGGCTTCGACGACGTCGCCGGGTCGGCCTACTTCGACCCGCCGCTGACCACCGTGCGGCAGGAGTTCGAGTCGCTGGGCGCGCTGGCCGTGCGCAGCCTGCGGGATCTGCTGGCCGCCGGCGGCGGGCGGTCCGGCAGCCACAAGATCCGGCCGAGCCTGGTGGTGCGGGAGAGCTCGGGCGGGGCCGGTGAGCTTCCCGCCGGGGCCGGTGACCTGCCCGCCGGGGCCCGTGACCTGCCCGCCGGGGCCCGTGAGCTGCTCCCCGGGGCGGGGAGCGGCCGGACGGGCCGCCGGGGCGGGGAGCGGCCGGACGGCCCGCCGGCCCGGCCGGGGGCTCGCCCATTCGGCGCAACCCGAGGCGGATAAGCATTCACTGTGAGCCCGGCCTCGTCCGGCCACCACCGGCGCGGTGGGGGCGTCTGCCGGACGAGTGCCCGACGACCGACCCCTGGGAAGTGAGTCCGATATGAGCCCCACCCGCACCGTCCGTCGCATCGCGATGGTCGCCCACGACAACAAGAAGGTCGACCTGCTGACCTGGGCCGACTACAACCGGTCCACGCTCGGCCAGCACCAGCTGTTCGCCACCGGCACCACCGGCACCATGCTCGAATACGAACTGGGCCTGCCGGTGCACCGCTTCCTGTCCGGCCCGCTCGGCGGCGACCAGCAGATCGGCGCGAAGATCGCCGAGGGCGACATCGACCTGCTGGTCTTCTTCTGGGACCCGCTGGAGCCGCAGCCGCACGACCCCGACGTCAAGGCGCTGCTGCGGCTGGCCACCCTGTGGAACATCCCGGTGGCCACCAACGTCGCGACCGCCGACATGCTGATCTCCTCGCCGCTGCTGGCCGGCGACTACCGGCCGGTCCGGCCCGACGTCGAGCGCCCGTCCACCGGGAACGCGCCCCTGGTCGGCGTCTAGCGATCGCTCCGGGCGGCTGGCTTGGCCCGGCCGGCTCGGTGCGCGGCCGTACCGGTGGCTCGCTCGTCCCGGCTGCTCGGCCGTCCCAATCGTCCGCGAGGAACATTGGGTCGTGGTGGATGACCGGATGTTCCGCGGGCCGGCGTGTTCGGGTCGGTGCGAGCGGTCCCGGTGGTTGGCGCGGAACTTCGGGTCGTGGTGGGTGACCGGATGTTCCGCAGCCCGGCGTGCCGGGGTGCGAAGGCCCCGTCCTGGTGGTTGGTGCGGAACTTCGGGTCGTGGTGGGTGACCGGATGTTCCGCAGCCCGGCGTGCCGGGGTGCGGAGGCCCCGTCCTGGTGGTTGGTGCGGAACTTCGGGTCGTGGTGGGTGACCGGATGTTCCGCAGCCCGGCGTGCCGGGGTGCGGAGGCCCCGTCCTGGTGGCTGGTGCGGAACTTCCGGTCGTGGTGGGCGACCGGATGTTCCGCGGGGCAGCGTGTTCGGGTCGGTCCGGCCGGTCCCGGGCGCTCGCGCGGAACATCGGGCTGCGTGGGCGACCGGATCTTCCGCGGCCCGTCGCGGCCGGGGTAGCGCTCTCGGCCCGGCGGGACCGCCCGTCGACCTCGCCCGTCGTCCGGCGACCATTAGCCTGACCGGCATGCTTCCCGACGCCGCGCCGGTCCTCGCGGCGACGGCGGCGGCCGCGCAGGACGCCGGCGGGCTCGACGAGACCCTGCTGGGCGATTTCCCATCCGCGCTGGTCAGCGCCGTCCAGGCCGGGGGGCGGCTGCCCCGGGCGGCGCTGCGGCAGTGCGCGGACAGCGGCC
>JBDHZW010000017.1:0-35160 GCA_039812105.1 Nakamurella sp. | reverse complement strand
CGCCTCCCGGTCGATGGAGAAGTAACCGATCGTCAGGCCCAGACGGCGACGAGCCACGTCGCCGAACACGGCATCGCGAGTGGCCGAGTTGACGCCCTCGGCGACGGCGACCACGTCGAATCTCTCGGTGGCACCGTCGTCGAAGCTCACCCGGGCGGCGTTCGGCTCGTCCCGCACGGCCTCGATCCGCCGGCCGAACCGGTAGTCCACGTCAGCGTCGGTCCGCTCGTACAGGAGCGACGCCAGCCGCCCGCGCAGGATCTCCCGCTCGGCGGTGGCGCCGGCGGTGGCCGACCGCTCGACCGGAAAGGCCGCGACGGTCCGGTCCCGGCCGTCGACGAAGCGGGTGCCCCGCTCCCCGGTGCCGTGGTCGCGGATCTGACCGTCCAGCCCCATCCGGTCGATCACCGACCGGGCCGCACCGCGGATGTCGACGTTCTGCCCACCGGTCCGGAGCTCGGGAGACCGCTCGATGACCGTGCAATCCCAGCCGTACCGGTGCAGCCACCAGGCCAGGGCGGGGCCGGCGATGCCGGCGCCGGAGATCAGGATGCGGTGTCGTTCCATGGTCATGCCTACCGGTAGCCCGTCCGGTTCGGATCAATCGCCTACATTTGCGTGATGCCGGACACGGACCGCCCCGCGCGGGGGCTGCTGGTGGCCGGCACGTCGTCGGACGCGGGCAAGTCGCTGGTGACCGCCGGCATCTGCCGGTTCCTGGCCCGGCAGGGCCGGCGGGTGGCGCCGTTCAAGGCGCAGAACATGTCGAACAACTCGATGGTGTGCCCGGACGGCAGCGAGATCGGCCGGGCCCAGTACCTGCAGGCGCAGGCCGCCGGGGCGGTACCCGAGTCGGCGATGAACCCGGTACTGCTCAAGCCCGGGTCGGACCGGCGGTCGTTCGTTGTCGTCCGGGGGAAGCCGGCCGGGACCCTCGAGTCCGGCGAGTTCGCCTCCGGGCGCCGGCATCTCGCGCAGGCGGCGTTCGCGGCGTACGCGGAGCTGACCGATCGGTACGACGTGATCGTGTGCGAGGGCGCCGGGTCGCCGGCCGAGATCAACCTGCGGGCCGGCGACTACGTGAACATGGGCCTGGCCCGGCAGTTCTCGCTGCCGGTGCTGGTGGTCGGCGACATCGACCGGGGCGGCGTGTTCGCCGCGCTGTACGGCACGGTGGCGCTGCTGGACGACGCGGACCGGGCGCTGATCCGCGGGCTGATCGTCAACAAGTTCCGCGGCGACGTGGACCTGCTGCGCCCCGGGCTGGACCGGATCGCCGGCCTGACCGGGGTGCCGGTGCTCGGGGTGCTGCCCTGGTTGGACGACGTCTGGCTGGACGGCGAGGACACCCTGCAGGTGGGTCGCTGGGGGGTTCGGGCAGGCGCGGCACCGGTCGGGGTGTCCGGGTTGCGGGTGGCGGTGATCCGGTTTCCCCGGCTGTCCAACGTCACCGATCTGGACGCGCTGGCCTGCGAACCGGGCGTCGAGGTGACGATGACGACCGACCCGGTCGTCGTCCGGTCGGCCGACCTGGTGGTGCTGCCCGGCTCCCGGGCGACCGTCTCTGACCTGGCCTGGCTGCGTTCGACCGGCCTGGCCGACGCGGTGGCGGCCGCCGCGACCCGCTTGGTGACCGTGCTGGGCATCTGCGGCGGCTTCCAGATGCTCGGGTCCGCGATCGCCGACGACGTCGAGTCGGGCGCAGGTACGGTGGCCGGGTTGGGGCTGCTGCCGGTCTCGGTGACGTTCGGCACCGACAAGGTGCTGGCCACCCCGGAGGGGTCGTGGCGAGGGCATCCGGTGGCCGGCTACGAGATCCACCACGGCATCGCCACCGTCGGGCCCGCGGCGGAGCACTTCCCGGGTGGCGGCCGGGTGGGCCCGGTCTGGGGCACCATGTGGCACGGAACGTTCGAGAACGACGCCTTCCGCCGGGCCTGGCTGGCGTCCACCACCGGCTTCCGGGCCGACCCCGCCGCGCCCGGGTTCCGGGCGCGGCGGGAGGCGATGCTCGACCGGCTGGCTGATGCGGTGGCGGAGCACCTGGACACCGAGGCGCTCCTCACCCATTGTTGATCATGGGGCCCAGTCCCGCTCGCGTCGGCGTGTCTCGGATGTCGCCGGTGTGTCGCGGGCAGCGCCCCCAATGATCAACGTCAGGGGAGGGGCCTACAGGGTGGCGAGCAGCTGCTGCATCTCGGCGATCTCGGCCGTCTGGCCGGTCTTGATCGACGCCGCCAACGCCAGGACGTCCGCGTTCTCACCGCGGGCGATCTCGACCTCGGCCATGTCGATAGCCCCCTGGTGATGGGAGATCATCTGCTGCAGGAACAGCTTGTCGAACTCGACGCCGGTGGCCGACCGGAGGGCGGCCATGTCGGCCTCGCTCATGCTCATCATGTCGCCCATGCCGAAGTCGTCGGTGCCGGACGGGGAGGTGGTGGAGCTCGGGGCGTCGGACATCATGCCGTGGCCCATGTCGTGACCGGCGTCCGTGGTGGCCGAGGGCATCTCGGCGCCCCATGCGCTCAGCCAGGACTGCATCTGCTCGATCTCGGGTCCCTGGGCCGCCTTGATCCGCGCGGCCAGGTCCTTGACCTGCTGGGTGGACGCCTGGGCCAGGGCGACGTCGGACATCTCGATGGCGCCCTGGTGATGCGGGATCATCATCGTGACGAACATGACGTCGACCGCATTGTGGGCGGCCCGGTCGGCGGTGGACGAGTCGGCGGCGGTGGCTGCCGGGATCGAGCTCGGGCCGGACGAGTTCGTGCTTGATGAGTTGGTGCCGCCGCAGGCGGCCAGGGTCAGGGCGAGGATCAGCGCGAGGGCCGCGCCGGGAACACGTGTGGTCATGGGAATCTCCTGAGGGTCAAACGGACATGGGCAGCGTCGAACGGCGTTCCCGCGGGAACGCGTGAGGCGACCTATACCCGGATGACGCTCAGGGCGATGCGGGGGCGGCCGCCGGGTGGACCCCGCCGCCGCGGATCGAACGGGCGGTGGGCGGCCGGCCCGGTGCCCGTGCCGTTTGCGACCGCCGACCGGGCCAGCGCGAGCAGCAGCAGCGCCGCGCCGCCGACGACCAGGAACAGGATGCAGCCGGTCATGTCCTCGTGCCCCGACGCCGGCGCCCCGGCCGCACTGACCTGGTCGGGCGGGGAGGGCATGACTTCGTGCCCGTGGTGATCGGACGCGGCGGCCATGGGCAGCATGCCGTGACCGGGGCCGTCGCCGGCGGTCAGCACATGCATACCGAAGACGCCGGCGATCACCGCCACCAGCAGCACCCAGCGCGCGACGAACGTCGCCTGCGGGCGGTCGGTGGCCGGCACCCTTCCATGATCGCAGAGAGCAACCGGCACAATCACCCGGTGCGCAGCTTGGAGATCATCGGCATTGGCATGGGGAACCCGGAGCAGCTGACGTTGCAGGCCGTCGCCGCGCTCGGCCGGCTGGACGCGGTCCTGCTGATCGACAAGGGCCCCGCCACGGCCGACCTGGTGCGGCTGCGCGGCGAGATCCTGCGCCGTCACGCCCGTCCCGGACTCCCGGTGGTCGGGATCGCCGACCCCCGGCGGGACCGGGCGGATCAGGACTACCAGGGCGCCGTCGTCGACTGGCATGGCCGGCGGGTCGAGGCGATCGAGAGCGCCCTGCTGGCGGAGGTCGGACCGGACGGCACCGCCGGCATCCTCGTCTGGGGCGACCCGGCCCTGTACGACAGCACGATCCGCGTCGCCGACGCCGTCCGGTCCCGCGGCCTGGTCCCGCTGCAGGTGCACGTCACCCCCGGCATCAGCGCGGTGCAGGCGCTGGCTGCCGCGCACGGGGTGGTGCTGCACGACATCGGCGAACCCGTCCT
This sequence comes from Nakamurella sp., assembly GCA_039812105.1. GTDB lineage: Bacteria > Actinomycetota > Actinomycetes > Mycobacteriales > Nakamurellaceae > Nakamurella. Next base: position 31,295 of record JBDHZW010000017.1, on the reverse strand, counting down.
GATCACCACCGGCCGGCGGCTGGCCGACGCGATGGTCGGCGGGGTGCCGAACGTGGTGGTGATGCTCGACGGATCCCTGGCGTGCCGGGCCTGCACCGGGCGGGGGCTGGAGATCCTGTGGGGCGCCTATCTCGGCGACCCCCGGCAGACCCTGCGTCGTGGTCCGTTGGATGAGGTGATCGACGACATCGCTGCCGTGCGCGACCGGCTGCGGGCCGAGCACGGCTGGATCATGGACACCTACCTGCTGCGGCCGCTGCGCTGATGGCGGCGGTGGTGACCGTCCGCGCGATCCGAACCAGGCTTGCGATCGCGTCCTCCGGATCCAGGCCGCGCAGGTCGGTGAGCGTGAACAGCGCCTCGGCGCTGACCACCGCGGCCAGGTCATTCTTGAGGCGATCCATGTGCGCGCCGGGGCGCGCGACCGGATCGAGGGCGGCGTCGATCAACCCGAACCGCAGTCCCGGGCGCGAACGCGCCGTGGCCGGAGCGGTGATCGTCGCGGCGATGACGGCCCGGACCGCACCCTTAACGGCCAGCACGTGACGGAGCAGGACCTCGCACGCCACGCCGATCCGTTCGACCGGGTCGGGCAGGTGAACAACCGTTGGCCGTCCACGCCCGGATGATGGTGGAGCGGTCGCGCGGATCAACTCACCCTGAATGTGACGGGTTGGGACGGAAGTTGCCGACTTGAGCCGCGCCGGCGAAGTTGATCCGCGCGGGGGGAGGGGGTCAGCCGTCTTCGAGGTCGCCTTCGACGTCCAGGTACACCTGCGCGAGCTCGGCCAGCAGATCCGGGTCGGGTTCGGCCCACAGGCCCCGGTCGGCGGCCTCGGTCAGCTTCTCGACGATGCCGCGCAGGGCCCACGGGTTGGCGTGCCGCAGGAACGCCTGGTTCTCCTCGTCCAGCGCGTAGGTGCGGGCCAGCGACTCGTACATCCAGTCGGTGACGACGCCGGCGGTGGCGTCGTAGCCGAACAGGTAGTCGACGGTGGCGGCCAGCTCGAACGCGCCCTTGTAACCGTGCCGGCGCATCGCGGCGATCCACCGCGGGTTGACCACCCGGGCCCGGAACACCCGGGCGGTCTCCTCGGTGAGCGAGCGGGTGCGCACCGCGTCCGGGCTGGTGGAGTCGCCGATGTACGCGGCCGGTGCCCGCCCGGTCAGCGCCCGCACGGTGGCGATCATGCCGCCGTGGTACTGGAAGTAGTCGTCGGAGTCGGCGATGTCGTGCTCGCGGGTGTCGGTGTTCTTGGCCGCCACCGCGATCCGCCGGTAGTTTCGCTCCATGTCCGGCTGGGCCGGGGCGCCGTCCAGCCCGCGCCCGTAGGCGAAGCCGCCCCACGCCGTATACACCTGGGCGAGATCGGCGTCGTCGCGCCAGTTCCCGGACTCCATCAGCGGCAGCAGGCCGGCCCCGTAGGCGCCGGGCGCGGAGCCGAAGATGCGGGTGGTGGCCCGCCGCTCGTCGCCGTGCTCGGCCAGATCGGCGCGGGCGTGCGCGCGCACGTAGTTGACCTCGTCCGGCTCGTCCAGGTTCGCGACCAGCCGGAAGGCGTCGTCCAGCATGGTCACCACGTGCGGGAAAGCGTCCCGGAAGAACCCGGAGATGCGCACGGTGACGTCGATCCGGGGCCGGCCGAGTTCGTCCGGCGGGAGCACCTGCAGGTCGCTGATCCGGCGGGACGCCTCGTCCCAGACCGGGGTGACGCCGATCAACGCGAGCACCTCGGCGACGTCGTCGCCCGCGGTGCGCATCGCCGACGTCCCCCACACCGACAGCCCCACCGATGGCGGATAGCTGCCCGTGTCCTGCCGGTAGCGGGCGACGAGCGACTCGGCCATCGCCGCGCCGGTCTCGTAGGCCAGCCGGGACGGCACCGCCTTCGGATCGACCGTGTAGAAGTTGCGACCGGTGGGCAGCACGTTGATCAGGCCGCGCAGCGGTGACCCGGACGGCCCGGCGGCGACGAACCCGCCGTCCAGCGCGTGCAGCACGGCGGTCAGCTCGTTGGTGGTTGCGGCCAGCCGGGGGACGATCTCGGTGGCGGCGAACTCCAGAATCGTGGTGATCGCCGGATCCGCCTGCCCCAGTTGCGCTTCCACCACCGCCGGAACCGCGCCGACCGACCAGCCGGCCGTCTCGCAGCCCTGCACCAGCGCCCGCGCCTGCTGCTCGATGGCATCCACACTCGCCAGATCGGCGTCCTCCTTCAAACCCAGCGCCGACCGCAGGCCGGGCAGCGCGTTGGCCCGGCCACCCCACACCTGCGCCGCCCGCAGCATGGCCAGGATCAGGTCGACACGCTGCGCTCCGGCCGGTGCCTGGCCGAGAACGTGCAGCCCGTCGCGGATCTGGGCGTCCTTGATCTCGCACAGCCAGCCGTCCACGTGCAGGATGAAGTCGTCGAACTCGGTGTCCTGCGGCCGGTCGGCGCCGGCCAGACCCAGGTCGTGATCCAACCTGGCCGCCCGGATGAGCGTCCAGATCTGCGCCCGGATCGCCGGCAGCTTGGCCGGGTCCATCGCCGCAATGGTCGCGTGCTCGTCGAGAAGCTGTTCCAAACGGGCGATGTCACCGTACGACTCGGCCCGCGTCATCGGCGGGATCAGGTGGTCGACGATGACCGCGTGCGCCCGCCGCTTGGCCTGGGTGCCCTCGCCGGGGTCGTTCACCAGGAACGGGTAGATCAGCGGCACCGAACCCAGCGCCGCGTCGGTGCCGCACGAGGCGGACATTCCGACGTTCTTGCCGGGCAGCCACTCCAGGTTGCCGTGCTTGCCGATGTGCACGAGAGCGTGTGCACCGAAACCCTTCTCCAGCCAGCGGTAGCAGGCCAGGTAGTGATGCGACGGCGGCAGGTCCGGGTCGTGGTAGATCGCGATCGGGTTCTCGCCGAACCCGCGCGGCGGCTGCACCAGGATGACGACGTTGCCGGACTGCCGGGTGGCCAGCACGATCTCGCCGTCCGGGTCACGCGACCGGTCGACGAACAGCTCGCCCGGCGCCGGGCCCCACTTCTCGGTGACGGCCGTCCGCAGCTCGGCCGGCAGCTCGGCGAACCACTCCCGGTACTGCGCCGCGGAGATGCGCACCGGTTGCCCGGCGAGCTGCTCCGCGGTCAGCCACTCCTCGTCCTGCCCGCCGGCCGCGATCAGCGAGTGGATCAGCGCATTGCCGGCCGTGGTGTCCGGCTCCTCGCCCGCCACGGGCTCGACGGCACCGAGACCTGGGAGGCCGTCGCCGATCCGGTAGCCGGCGTCGCGCATGGCCCGGAGCAGCCGCACCGCCGAGACCGGGGTGTCCAGGCCGACCGCGTTGCCGATCCGGGAGTGCTTGGTCGGGTAGGCGGACAGCACCAGCGCGATCCGGCGGTCGGCCGCGGGAGTGTGCCGCAGCCGGGCGTGCGCGGCGGCGATGCCGGCGAGGCGAGCGCAGCGCTCCGGGTCGGCGACGTAGCGGGGCAGGCCGGCGTCGTCGGCCGGGTCGGTCTCCTTGAAGGAGAACGGGACGGCGATGATCCGGCCGTCGAACTCGGGCACCGCCACCTGCGTCGCCACGTCCAGCGGGGACATGCCCTCGTCCGAGTCCGCCCAGGCGGCCCGCGGCCAGGTCAGGCACAGCCCCTGCAGGATCGGGATGTCCAGCCCGGCCAGGTCGCTGACGTCCCAGCCGTCGTCGTCGCCACCGGCGCCGGCGGCGGCCGGGGTGGTCCCGCCGGCCGCCAGCACCGTCACCACCAGCGCGTCCAGCCCGGCGAATGCCTCGAGCAGATCGGGCGGGGCCGTGCGCAGGGACGAGCAGAACATCGGCACCGCCACCGCGTCGCCGGTGGCGTCCACCGCGTCGGCCAGGGCGTGGATGAACGCGGTGTTGCCGGAGGTGTGGTGGGCCCGGTAGATGAGCAGGCCGATCCTGGCCCGGCCGGCGGTGGGGGTGTCCCGCTCCAGGTACCCCCAGGGCGGGACGATGACGGGTGGGTCGAAGCCCTCACCGGTCAGCAGCACGGTGTCGCAGGCAAAGGCGTGCAACTGCGCCAGGTTCGGCGCACCGCCCTCGGCCAGGTAGGCGTGCGCCTGGGCGGCGATGCCGATCGGCACGGTGGACAGCCGCATCAGTTCGGCGTCCGGGGTCTGCTCGCCGCCGAGCACGACGGTCGGCAGGCCCCGGGCGGCCAGCGCGTCCAGGCCGTCCGGCCACGTCCGGGCGGTGCCGAGGATCCGCACGATGACCAGGTCGGCACCGTCCAGCACGGCCGGCAGATCGGTGACATCCAGGCGCGCCGGGTTGGCCAACGCCCAGTCGGCGCCGGACGCGCGGGCCGAGAGCAGGTCGGTGTCGGAGGTGGACAGCAGCGCGATGCGGGGCATGTGCACCACTCTGACAGTTGGTCGATCGCGGTCTGCGCCGACCTCGGGCGCACGGGTGCCGGGTCCCACCTCCGTCGACTTGCCTCAAACGCAGGTTCCGGAGCACTCCGAACCCGCGTTTGAGGCAAGTCGGTGAAGGGGCGGACGTGAAACCGGGGGGACGTGAGGCGGGGGGCGGGGGCCCGGCGGAGGCGGACGCCTACGGACAGGGAAGGCGCAGAGTTGCGCTTTCCGATTTAGTCGTGCAGACTAGAAACATGACGACGACAGGAGAGGCCGCGGGTCGGGTGCTCGGGGCGGCCGGACCGCAGGATGTGTTCGGGCCGGTGAGCACCGATCCGGCCGCGACCCGAGCGGCCAAGCGGACGTTCCGGCGGTACGCCTTCCTGCTGCACCCCGACCGTTCCGGCGACGCGGACGCGTTCCGCCGGTTGGCGGAGCTGTACCGGGAGTGGACCGCTGCCCCGACGGCCGCATCGGCGCCGGTGGTGGCCGGCCGGATGGACAGCTACCCGATCGGCGACGTGCTGGCCCGGGGCAGCGTCGGCACCGTCTACCGGACCGGCGATGCGGTGCTGAAGATCGCCCGGCGGCCGGCGTCCAACCGCCTGCTGGACGGCGAACGGGCGGCCTACCGGTCCCTGGCCGCGATGCTGGGCGACAACATGTGGCTGCGGCCCTACTACCCGCGGCTGCGCGACGTCGGCGCGATCGCCGGGCCGGACGGGAGTGTCCGGCGGGTGAACGTGCTGGACGAGCTGACCGGCTTCGTCACGCTGGCGCAGGTCAAGCGGGCGTACCCGGCCGGGTTGGACGGCCGCGACTGGGCCTGGATGTACCGGCGGCTGCTGCGCGCGCTCGCCGGCGCGCATCTGGCCGGCCTGGTGCACGGTGCGGTTTTCGCCGACAACGTGCTGATCCAGCCGGAGCGGCACGGCGTCGTGCTGGCCGGCTGGTCGTTCGCGACCGCGACCGGCGCGCCGTTGCCCGCCCTGGTCGGTTCCGGCCGCTACCCGCCGGAGGCGACGGCCGGCCGGCCGGTCGACGGGAAGGCCGACGTGCACCAGCTGCACACGCTGATGATCGACCTGCTGCACCCCGGTGAGCGAGCCCAGATCGCCTACGCCCGCGGCTGTCTGGCCGAGTGCCCGCGGATGCGGCCGTCCGCCGCCGCCCTGCTCGACGAGTACGACGACCTGATCGACCGGCTCTACGGGGCCCGCCGATTCAGGCCGTTCACCATCCACCCCACCCCCACCCCTGCGGCCTGAGACCGCAACCAGCACAGAGACCGTCACACGAAAGGACAATCACCATGGGACACGGAGCCTGGGACGACGACGCCTACCGCGCCGCGGCCACCTTCCGGCGGGCCACCGGGGCCGCCGACTTCGGCTACAGCGCGAGCCTGCGCAACCGGCCGGCCGCCCAGTGGAAGGCCGACCCCACCCTCGACCCGCACGGCGTCACCGTCCGCGAGTCCCGGGACGGTGCCGATCATCCGCAGTCGACCCCGATCGTCGTGCTGTTCGACGTCACCGGGTCGATGGGCATCGTGCCGCAGGTCATGCAACGGCGGTTGGCCGAGCTGTTCGGCCTGCTGCAGCGCAAGGGCTACGCGGCGGACCCGCAGATCATGTTCGGCGCGATCGGCGACGCGGACTGCGACCGGGTGCCGCTGCAGGTCGGCCAGTTCGAGTCGGACAACCGGATGGACGAGCAGTTGCGGACCCTGTTCCTGGAGGGCGGCGGCGGCGGTCAGAAGAGCGAATCCTATGAACTGGCCGCCTATTTCATCGCCCGGCACACCGTCACCGATGCGTGGGAGAAGCGCGGCCGCAAGGGGTACCTGTTCATCGTCGGCGACGAGATGAACAAGCCGCGGCTCCGCGCCAAGTACATCCGCCGGGTGATCGGTGACCGAATCGGCGAGGACCTGGACACCGCCGCGATCTACCGCGAGGTGCAGCAGCGATGGGAGACGTTCTTCGTCCTGCCCCGGCAGACCGCCTACTACGACGACCGGCAGGTCAACGAGCACTGGCGGGCCCTGCTGGGCGAGCGGCTGCTGAAGTTGGAGGACCCGGAGGCGGTGTGCGAACTGATCGCGTTGACCGTGGGTCTGCTGGAGGATTCGATCGACCTGGGCGAGGGGTTGGCCGACCTGGCCGACGTCGGCAGCCCGCACGGTGCCGCCGTCGGCAAGGCGCTGGCCACCGTCGGCGGTCGCCCGGTGACGGTGTCGCGGGGCGCGCTGCCGGCCGGCCTGGACGACGCGGACGATCTGCGATGATCGCCACCGACCTGCCGGTCGTGGTGGTCGGCCTCGGCTTCGGCGACGAGGCCAAGGGCGCCACCGTCGACTTCCTCTGCGCGCAGGGCGATGTCGGATCTGTGGTGCGCTTCAACGGGGGCGCCCAGGCGGCCCACAATGTGGTCGCGGACGGCCGGCACCACACCTTCCGGCAGTTCGGCTCGGGCACCCTGTCCGGCGTGCCGACGTATCTGTCGCGGTTCTGCCTGGTCGAGCCGATCGCGCTGGCCGGGGAGGCGCGGGAGTTGGCGGCGCTGGGCGTGGCCGGCCCGTTGGCGATGGTCACCGTCGATCCGGACGCGCTGGTCACCACCCCGGTGCACGTGGCCGCCAACCGCACCCGGGAGGACCGGCGGGGCGCCGGCCGGCACGGCTCGACGGGGCTGGGTATCGGCGAGACCGTCTGGTACGACCTGGCGATGCGGCGGCGGGCGGCGGCCGGGCAGCTGGTGGAGAACCTGGTGGCGCCCGCGGCGGCGAGGGGTCGGGCGCTGCGGGTTCAGGATTGCCTGGATCCGCGGCGGCTGCGCCGGCGGCTGGACGAGCTGGTCCGGTTCTACGGTCCGCTGCTGGCCGGCAGCCGGCACGGGCATCCGGCGGTCACCGAGATGGCCGACCTGCTGGGGGCATTCGCCGCGGCGGTGCGGATCGCCGCGCCCGACCACCTGGCCCGGGCCGCGCAGCGGGGGCGTCTGGTTTTCGAGGGCGCCCAGGGAGTGCTACTGGACGAGTGGCGAGGCTTCCACCCGCACACCACGTGGAGCACCACCACCCCGGCGAACGCGCAGGCGCTGCTGGCGCAGGCGGGCCTGCCCCGCGGTCAGGTCCTGGGGTTGACCCGGGCGTACACCACCCGGCACGGCGCCGGACCGCTGCCGGCGGAGGACCCGGCGTTGCTGACCGTCGACGAGCCGTTCAACAGCGCGGGGGTGTATCAGGGCGGTTGGCGGGCCGGGCATCTGGACCTGGTGGCGCTGCGGTACGCGGTCGCGGCGATCGGCGGCGTCGACGGCCTGGCGGTGTCGCACCTGGACGTGCTCGACGATCCGGCGGCCCCGGACGTCATGGCCGTCCAGCGGTACGCCACCGACGGCGGGCCGGTCGACCGGCTGCCGGTCGGCCGGTACCAGGACCTGGCCCACCAGGCGCGGCTGACCGCCCGGCTGGCCGGGGCGACCGGGTCGGGCCCGGTGCTCGCCGACAGCCGGGACGCGATCCGCACCCTCGAACGGGCGCTGGGCGCGCCGGCGCGGGTGCTCGGGTTCGGTCCGGCCCGGGCGGACCGCAAGTTCGCCTGACGGACGGCGAGGCGCCGCGGCCCGCCCACCGGAATCGGTGGACGGGCCGCGGCGGGCCGGGTGGATCAGGGCGACAGTTCCTCCAGGACCTGACCCTTGGTCTCGACGCCGAACCGGGTGACGGTCAGGCAGCCGACGAGGGCGATCGCGGCGAACGCGAGGAACACCCACTGAATGCCGACGCCGGCGACGATGAAGCCGACGATGACCGGGCCGAGGCTGGACCCGGCCCGCAGCCAGGCGGAGCCGAAGCCGGTGCCGATGGCGCGTAGCCGGGTCGGGTAGAGCTCGGCCGAGTACAAGTACAGGGAGAACGCGACGGTCTGCAGGATCGCATAGGTGATGGTGGCGAAGACGGTGACCTGGATGGCGGTGTCGGCGCCGAGCGCGAACAGCGTGACCAGCGGGACGACGGCGAGCAGGAACGCCCAGGTGTACCAGCGCTTGCGGCCGACCTTGTCGATGGTCAGGGCGCACACGACGGAGGCCAGGACACCGAACGCGGAGGTGATCCAGCCGGAGAAGATGCTGTCCTGGGTGCTCATGTGGAAGGTCGTCTTGTACAGGGTGGGCAGCCAGGTGACCATGCCGTTGTTGATGGTGTAGGCGGCCAGCCACAGCACCCAGATCATCAGGGTCCGCTTGAGGTAGATGCCCTTGAACAGCTCGCGCCAGTCGGACTTGGCGGTGGCCCTGGGGTCGACCGGCCGGACGACCGGTTCGGGCAGCGGCTTGTGCTGCTTGATCGCCTCATGTTCGAGCATGGACACGACCTTGTCGGCCTTGTCCAGCCTGCCGCGGGCCGCCAGCCAGCGGGGGGACTCGGGCATCAGCACGCGCAGCGGGATCATGATGATGGCCGGGACCAGGCCGACGATGAACAGGGCCTTCCAGCCGAAGGCGGGGACCAGGAAGTAGCCGATGATGCCGGCGGACATCAGGCCGATCGGGAAGATCAGTTCGTAGAGCAGGAAGAACTTGCCGCGCTTCTTGGCGCCGATGAACTCGTTGATGTAGGCGGAGGCGACCGGGACCTCGCCGCCGGTGCCGACGCCCTGGAAGAACCGGAACAGCATCATCGACGCGCCGGACCAGGCGAACAGGCATGCGATGTCCATCGAGACGAACAGCACGATTGTGATGAGCAGGGTGGGCAGCCGGCCGATCTTTTCGGCCAGCGCGCCGAAGCCGAGGGCGCCGAAGATCTGCCCGACGTAGCCGGCGGACAGGATCAGGCCGACCTCGGTCGGGGACAGTTCCCACTGGGTGACCAGTTCGGGCATCGCGAACGCGATGACCAGCACGGTGTAGGCGTCGAAGAAGGTCGCCGAGCCGATGATGATCCGGATCCACAGCAGGCGGCGGGTGACCGGGATCCGTTCGAGGCGGGCGACGAGCTGGGCGTTGGCGACCGCGGTCGGGTCGCCGGCGTAGGCGGTGGTCATCGAGACTTCTTTCCTTGGCTCCGCCATCATGCGCGGAGTCGTCGGGACTGCATTGTCACCGAACCGGAAACCGGCGAATCCTGGAAATGGGTTCGTGGGCTGGTCCCGGTGGGCGGGGCCGGCGCCTGCGGGCGGCGGCCCCACTCCCCGTGATCCGGTGCCGAGCGAGGCTCGCCGAGCGAGCCATCGGCGCGCGGCCGGATCGGTGTCTGACGCGGTGACGGCACCCCGGCGGCTTGCCCGGATGCGCACCGGCCGGAGTTCAGATGATGCCGGCCTCGCGCAGGGCGTCGGCGATCTCCTTGTCCGCGCCGGGGGCCAGCGGCAGCAGCGGGCTGCGGACGGTGGCGTGCTCCAGCACGCCGCGGGCGACCAGGGCGTGCTTGAGCGCGACGGTGCCCTCCATATGCGAGCCGCGGTGATAGACGGCCTTGGTCACCGGCAGCAACTGGTTGTGGATGGCCTTGGCGGCCGGCCAGTCCTGGGCTTTTCCGGCCTTGATGAACTCGACCAGCAACTCGGGGGCCATGTTGCCGTAGCCGACCAGCAGGCCGTCGACGTCCATGATGGTGTGCAGCAAATACTCGTCGTGGCAGGAAAAGATCTGCAGGTCGGGGTACTCGCGGCGAAGGACCGGGATCTCGGTGTCCCAGCGGCGCATGTTCCGCACGCCGTTCTTGGTCCAGAACACGCCTTCCTGACCCGCGATCTCCAGCTGGGTGTCCAGGTTGTAGGTGGCCTTGGTGTTGTCCGGGTACTGGAAGAGGATCTCCGGCAGGCCGGCCTCTTCCCAGATCGCGCGGTAGCGGTCCTGCGGGGCCCCGTCCTGGTAGCCGAACCGCAGCCAGCCGTGGGAGGGGTAGATGAGGCCGGCGGTGGCGCCGGCGGCGACGGCCCGCCGGGCCTCCTCGACGGCGACTTTGGTGCCCTCGCCGGTGATGCCCGCGATGATCGCGACCCGGTCGCCGAACGCCTCGGCCAGCACCTCGATGACCTTGACCTGCTCGTCCTGGGTCAGGAAGGTGCCCTCGCCGGCATGACCCAGCACGACCAGCGACTTGACGCCGTCCACGTTGACCAGGAACTCGCCCAACTTGACCAGGGCGGCGTAGTCGACGTCGCCGTCGAGGGTGAACGGGGTGACGGGGGCGGGGTTCAGGCCACGCAGGTCGATGTTGCCGAGGGTCATCGTCGGCTCCTCCTCAGGAAGCTTTGCGGGATCGTTCCGGTATCCGGGTTGTCATCGGACCGGAACGATTGCGGGAACGATTGCAACTATGCTCGCGAAGGCGATGGACGTCAACCCCCGGTCCGATGTGACCGCGGTCATACCGCCTAGGCTCGGCGGTGTGGCGACCCTGCGGGACGTGGCCCGGGCGGCCGGCGTGAGTACCTCGACCGCGTCACGGGTGCTGGACGAGCGGCTACCGCCGTCACGGACCGCGGCGGCCGATCGGGTCCGGCAGGCGGCGATCGACCTGGGTTATGTGCGCGATCCGCTCGCGTCGGGTCTGCGCCGCGCCGGGACCAGCACGGTCGGGGTGGTCGTGCCGCGGCTGACCGATGTCGTGATGGCGATGCTGTACGAGCAGATCGCCGACGCGGCCGCTGCCCGGGGCCTGTTCGCGGTGGTCGCCACCACCCATGACGAGCCGGAACTCGAGCGCCGGGCGGTTCAGTCGCTGCTGCACCGGCGGGTCGACGGCATCATCCGGACGACGGCTCGCACCGACTCCCCGATGCATCTGGGCGACGCCGACGGCTCCGCCCGGCAGGTGTTGGCCCTGCGGACCGACGGCGTCCACCCGGCGTCGATCGGCGACGACACCCTCGGCGGCTACCTGGCCACCCGCAAGCTCCTCGACCACGGCCACACCCGGATCGGGCTGGTCATGGGCCCCGGGTACGCCACCACCGCCACCCACCGGCGCGACGGCTACCGGGCCGCGCTCACCGAGGCCGGCATCCCCGTGGACGAGACCCTCGTCGCCGGGGATTCTTTCTCCATGGAGGCAGGCGAATCCGCCGCCCGCGTCCTGCTCGACCGCACCGACCCACCCACCGCGATCTTCGCCGTCAACGACAACAACGCGATCGGCGTGATGGCCGTCGCCGCCGCCCGCGGCCTCCGCATCCCCGAAGACCTGTCCCTCATCGGCTACAACGACATCCCCGTCGTCAGCAGGCTTCCCGTCCCGCTGACCACCGTCCGCGAGCCCTTCGACCTGATCGCCCGCGGTGCGATCGACCTGCTCCTGGATCCCGCAGCGGACGATCGGCCCAGGACGATCAAGGTCAGCCCGACGTTGATCCCGCGTCGCTCCACGGCGGCCCCTGCCCGCTGACTCTTTCGACGGGGCGCGACGTCACGCCTGCCAGGCCCACACGGTGCTGGGTCGGCCCCGCCCGGCGGAGGACTGCCGGTCGGTCCTGGTCAGCCCCGGGATTCCGGCCAGGGTGCGGTTCAGGTTGCCCCGATCCGGCGGGCGGCCGGCGATGGCCTGATGGATGGCGATCGCATCGGTCGCGGTGAACTCGGCACCGGTGAGCAGGCGGGTGAAGTCGGCGTGCCGCCAGAGCAGGTCGGCCAGCCGCGGACGGCAGTCGGCGACGATCCGGTCGTGGTCGAACGCCAGCTCCGGTGGGTTCTCCAGCGATATCCAGGTCGCCGTGCCGGGCTCGTCGACCACCGCCCAGGTGGCGATGGACAGGGTGGGACCGCGGGGGTCGCGATGGGGCTCGTCGAACGTGACCAGCTGCCCGGTGCCGAGCGGCACCGTGTCGACCTTGGCCAGCGCCCGAGCACTGGCCACCCGGATGCGTTCGCCGCGCAGCAGCAGCACGCCGGGCAGGGCGAGCCGCCCCGCAAAGGGGTCGACGGGCCGTCGAAGCAGGCCCAGCCGCAGCTGCCGGTCGCCTCGCTCGTACCGCAGGGCGAGCACGTCCACCGAGACGTAGGAGGTCGGCTCCACCCGGTCAGGGTAGGGGCCAATTGCATGACACGATGGGCCGGTGAGCAGCCGTCCCGACGCCGACCGGTGTCCGGGCATCCTCCGCCCGCACCCGGCGGTGGACGGCGCGGTGCTGCGCATCCGGATCCCCGGCGGTCGGATCACCCCGCCCGCGCTGGCGACCGTCGCCGCGGCGTCCGGAGAATACGCGGACGGCGACGTCCAGCTCACCGCACGGGCGAACCTGCAGCTCAGGGGGGTGCGGACGGCCTCCGACGGGGTGGCGCCGGCCGGCCTGGTGCGGGCGCTCGGCGACGCCGGGCTGCTGCCGCACCCCACCCACGAACGCGTCCGCAACATCGTGTGCTCGCCGTTGACCGGCCGGGCCGGCGGCCGAGCCGACCTGCGCGGCCTGGTCGACGAGCTGGACGTGACCGTGTGCGGGCTGCCCCCGCTGGCCGCGTTACCGGGGCCGTTCCTGTTCGCCCTGGACGACGGCCGGGGTGATCTGAACGTCGAGCGGGCCGACCTCGCGGCGGTCGCGGTGGCCGCCGACCGCGTCCGGATCTGGGCGGGCGGGGTGCCCGGGCCGGTGGTCCCCCTCACCGCCGCCGTGCCGACCCTGACCGGGCTGGCCCTGGAGTTCGGTCGACTCGCCCCGTCCACCGAGCGCCCGTGCTGGCACGTCCGGGAGCTGCCGGGCGGCGGGCACGGATTATTCGGCGGCGACGTCGGGCCGACGGCCGGGCCGCCGACCCGAAGCTCGCTGCCGCTGGGGGTGCTGCCGCAGGACGACGGCCGGGCCGCGGTGTCGGTGCTCGCACCGCTGGGCCGGCTGACGCAGTCGCAGGTCAGCGCGCTGGTGGAGTCCGGCGCCCGGGACCTGGTGGCCACGCCGTGGCGCGGGGTGGTCGTCCCGGACCTGGTCGACGGGCCGGGGGTGGCGTCGCGGCTGGCCGCCGCCGGATTGGTCGTCGACGACGCCTCGCCCTGGCGGGGAGTCACGGCCTGTCCCGGCGCCCGATGCGGCCGGGGCCAGGGCGACACCGAGGCGCTGGCGCGGCTGGTCGTCGGCGCCTCGAACGGCCGCGGGCTGCCGGTGCACGTCGTCGCCTGCGCCCGCGCCTGCGGCCGGCCGAGCCGGCGCCATGTGCTGGCCACCGTCGGGCGGGGGCTGGTCGAGATCGACGGCGAGCAGCATCGTCCGGCCGACGCCGCCGCGGTGATCGCCGACCGGCGGGCGGAGGACCGCCGGTGACCACCCGACCGCTGCGCCGTTACGAGTACTCCTCGGACGGGCCGCAGATCTACCGCGAGTCGTTCGCCATCGTGCGGGCCGAGGCCGACCTGTCCGGGATGCCCGCCGACGCCGAACACGTTGCGGTGCGCATGGTTCACGCCTGCGGGCAGCCGGACCTCACCCGGGACCTGCTGATCCATCCCGACTTCGTCGCGGCCGGTCGCGCGGCGCTGCTGGCCGGGGCCCCGGTGTTCGTCGACTCGACGATGGTCTCGGCCGGGGTGACGAAGGCCCGGCTGCCCGCCGGCAACGAGGTGATCTGCCGGCTGCACGACCGGCGGGTCGAACGGCTCGCCGCGCAGTGGGGCACGACCAGGTCCGCCGCCGCCGTGTCCCTGTGGGGTGACGCGCTTTCCGGCGCGGTGGTGGCCATCGGCAACGCGCCGACGGCACTGTTCCAGCTGCTCGAATGGATCAGCGAGGGCGGGCCTCGGCCGGCCGTGATCGTCGGTGTGCCGGTGGGTTTCGTCGGATCGGCCGAGTCGAAGCAGGCGCTGGTGGAGCACGAGGCCGGCATCCCGTACGTCGTCGTCGCCGGCCGGCGGGGTGGGGCGGCGCTGGCCGCGTCGGCGATCAACGCGCTGGCCGGGGCACCCGAGTGAGCGGCCGGCTGTACGGGGTCGGGCTGGGCCCGGGCGACCCGGAACTCCTCACGCTCAAGGCCGCCCGGCTGATCGGGGCGGCGGACGTCGTCGCCTACCACTCCGGGACGCACGGCCGGTCGATCGCCCGGTCCATCGCCGCGGCGGTGCTCCCGTCCGGTGTCGTCGAGGAACCCCTGATCTACCCGGTGACCACCGGCGAGGCCGCACACCCCAACGGGTATCGCGGCGCCGTCGACGACTTCTACGACGAGTCCGCGGCCCGATTGGCCGTCCATCTGGCCGCCGGCCGCACCGTGGTGGTGCTGTGCGAGGGCGACCCGATGTTCTACGGCTCGTTCATGTACCTGCACGACCGGCTCAGTCACCGGTTCCCGACCGAGGTGGTGCCGGGGGTGACGTCGGTGGCCGCGGCGACCGCCGCCGCCGCGATGCCGCTGGTCCGGCAGCAGGACGTGCTGACGGTGTTGCCCGGCACCCTCCCGGTGCCGGAACTGGCCCGGCGGCTGGCCGACACCCAGGGCGCCGCGATCATGAAGCTCGGCCGTACCTTCCCGGCGGTGCGCGAGGCGCTGCGACAGGCCGGCCGGCTGGAGGAGGCGCTGTACGTGGAGCGTGCCTCCACCAACGGGCAGGCGCTGATCCCGGTCAAGGACGTGGATCCGGCGACGGTGCCGTACTTCTCGATCATCGTCGTGCCCGGCGACGGCCGGCAGCCGTCCGTCCCGGCCGGTTCCGCCGGCGGCCCGGCCGAGCTGGTGGTGGTCGGGCTGGGACCGGGCCCGGCGGAGTGGATGTCGCCCGAGGTGACGGCGGCGCTGGCCGAGGTCGACCACGTCGTCGGGTACGCCCCCTACGTGAACCGGGTGGCCCAGCGAGAAGGCTTGCGGCGGCATGCGTCCGGCAACACCGTCGAACTCGACCGGGCCCGCCTCGCGTTGGACCTGGCCGCCGCCGGGCGGCGGGTGGCGGTCGTCTCCGGCGGTGACGCCGGCGTGTTCGGGATGGCCGCGGCCGTGTTCGAGGCCGCCGAGGCTCCCGAGTACGCCGGCGTGACCATCCGCGTGCTCCCCGGGATCACCGCCGCCCAGGCGGTGGCCGCGCGGGCCGGCGCGCCGCTGGGGGCGGACTACGCGGTGGTGTCGCTGTCCGACCGGCTCAAGCCCTGGTCGGTGATCGAGGAGCGGCTGCGGCACATCGCCCGCGCCGATCTGGCCCTGGCCATCTACAACCCGGCCTCCCGCAGCCGCACGCGACAACTCGCCGACGCGCTGGCCGTGTTGCTGGCCGAGCGCCACCCGAACACGGTCGTGGTCGTCGGGCGGGACGTCGGACGCGAAGGGGAATCGGTGCGCTGCACCACGCTGGGCGAACTCGATCCGGCGACGGTGGACATGCGGTGCCTGCTGCTGATCGGGGCGAGTTCGACCCGGATCACCCCCGGCGGGCGGGTGTGGACACCGCGCGACGTGCGCGCGGGCGCCGTCAACGGATCCACGGGAGATCAGGGCTCGAACCTTCGGCGGTCGGCGGAGTAGAGGTGCGACTCGACGGCGCCTGGATCGGACCCGGCGAGGGCCGGGCCGACCATGATCACCGCCGCCTGCCGCAGCCCCGCGTTCTCGACGAGATCGCCGATCGTTGCGAGGGTTCCGCGCAACACCAGCTCGTCCGGCTGGGTCGCCCGGGACACCATCACCGCCGGACAGCCGGCGCCGTAGAACGGGATCAGCCGCCCGGCCAGGTCCCGGGTCCGGGTGATCGCCAGGTGCAGCACCAGGGTCGCGCCGGTCGCGGCGAACGCCTCGAGTCGCTCGCCGGCCGGCATCTGCGTCGAGCGGGCCTGTGCCCGGGTCAGCACCACCGACTGCGCCACCTCCGGCACGGTCAGCTCGCGGCCGACGAGCGCGGCGGCGGCCGCATAGGCGGGAACGCCCGGTGTCACGTCCCAGGGCACCCCGGCCGCGTCCAGCCGTGCGGTCTGCTCGTGCAGGGCCGAGTAGAGCGACGGATCGCCCGAGCACAGCCGGGCCACGTCCACGCCGCGGCGGTGCGCGTCCACCAGGTGCTCGGTGATCCGGTCCAGGGTCAGCCCGGCCGTGTCCACGAGTTCGACCCCGGCCGGGCAGTGGGCGAGAATGTCGGCGGTGACGTAGGTTCCGGCGTACAGGCAGACCGGCGACGACGCCAGGAGCCGGGTCGCTCGGACGGTCAGCAGGTCGGCCGCGCCGGGACCGGCGCCGATGAAATGCACGGTCACGGCTTCGCGATGCTCCACTGCACGACCGGCCGGGACGGCACCCACCCGCGGAACGAGCCCAGCGGTTCGAGCCGCTCCACCGACAGCCGGACCAGTTCCCCGCCACGCCGGGAGTGCCAGTTCAGCAGCAGGGTCTCGGTCTCCACCGTCACCCCGTGCACGACCAGCCGCCCGCCGGAACGCAGGGCATGCCAGCAGGTTTCCAGCAGACCACCGGCCGTCGCGCCGCCGCCGACGAAGACCGCCTGGGGGGTCGGCAAGCCGGCCAGGGCGGCCGGGGCGGCCCCGGTCACCACCCGCACCCCGGTGGCGCCGAGGGCGGCGGCGTTCCCGACGATCCGCTCCGCGCGCGCCGGATCTCGTTCGATCGCCACCGCCCGGCAGCGCGGATCGACCCGCGCCCACTCGATCGCCACCGAGCCCGCGCCGGCGCCCACGTCCCACAGCAGGTGGCCGGGCGCCGGGGCCAACCGGGCCAACGCGGAGGCCCGGGCGTCCCGCCGGGTCAGCTGCCCGTCGTGCTCGAAGGCGTCGTCGGGCAGCCCGCCGACGGTCGATTGCCCCTGGCCGCCGGCCAGCGCGAGGGCGACGATGTTCAACCGGGACACCGGAGTGGGCGCGGCGGCGAACTGCTCGGCCGACGCCTCGGAGCGACCCTGCGCCGGCGCGCCCAGGTCGGACAGCACGGTGAGCGTCGATCGCCCGTACCCGGCCTCGGTCAGCAGGGCCGCCACCTGACCGGGCGTCCGCTCGTCGGCGGACAGCACCAGCACCCGCCGGCCCGGGGTCAGCACCCGGCGCAGCGGGGCGAGGTCGGTGGACACCCGGACGACGTCGAACGAGTCCGACGGCCAGCCCAACTCGGCCGCGGCCAGCGACACCGACGACACCGTCGGGTGCACCTGCACTCGATGCGCGCCGACCAGGTCGATCAGCGTGGCGGCGATACCGAAGACCAGCGGATCGCCGGAAGCCAGCACGACCGCCGGCCGGTCGCCCAGCGACCTCAGCAGATCGGGCAGGCCCTCCCGCAGCGGCGACGGCAGCGAAAGGCGCCGCTGGGCAAGCTGTTCGGGGACGATCGCGAGCTGTCGCGGGCTGCCGACCAGCGTGCCGGCGTCGGCGATCAGTTGTTGCGTCCGGGCCGGCAGGCCGGCCCAGCCGTCGGCGCCCACCCCGACGATGTCGATCACGTCCCGACCGCCAGCCACTCCCGGGCGGCGGCGACCAGCGCGGCGACGCCGACCCGGACGGTCGGCTCGACGGCCGGCGCGAAGTGCGGGGAGTGGTTGGACGGCAGCGTCTGGACCACCCGCACGATGTCGGCCACGCCGCCGGCGTCGGCGAACAACGCCGGATCGGCCCCGCCCAGCAGCCAGTAGACGCAGGGCGCGCCGGCGGCCGTCGCCAGGATCCCCACGTCCTCGCTGCCGGTGACCGGACCCGGGTCGATGACCCGTCCCGGCCCGACCACCCCGGACAGCACCGGGTGCAGCCGGGCGCAGGCCTCGATGTCGTTGACGACGGGAGGGAACGCCTCGAGCAGCTCGATGTCGGGGTCGCGGGGGGCCGCGGAGGCAACGGCCTCGGCGCGGACGATCCGCTCGATCGCCGCCAACACCCGGTCCCGGACCTCCTGATCGAACCAACGCACCGACAGCTCCAGGTCGGCCCGGTCGGGAATGATATTGCCGGCCGTGCCGGCGTGCAGCGACCCGACCGTCACCACCGCGGTTACGGTGCCTGCGACCTCCCGCGACACGATGCCCTGCAGCCGCATGACGGTCGCCGCGGCCAGCACGATCGGGTCGACCGACGTCTCCGGCCGTGAGCCGTGCGCACCCTTGCCGTGCAGGGCGATCCGGATCCGGTCCGAACCGGCGAACGAAGGCCCGGGTCGCAACCCGATGGTGCCCGCCGGCGCCGGCGCCACGTGCTGGCCCAGCACCACGTCCGGCCGGCCGAACCGGTCGAACAGCCCGTCGGCGACCATCGCCCGGGCGCCCCGGCCCACCTCCTCGGCCGGCTGGAACACCACCTGCAGGGTTCCCCGCCAGCCGGCGCGGTCGCCGGCGAGCCGGGCCGCGGCGCCGACGAGGCAGGTGACGTGCATGTCGTGACCGCAGGCATGCATGAGTGGAACGTCGACGCCGTCCCCGGTGGTGCCGCGGGCCGCGCTGGCATAGGGCAGCCCGGTCTCCTCCTGCACCGGGAGGGCGTCCATGTCGGCGCGCAGCAGCACCGTCGGGCCCGATCCGTTGGCCAGCAGTCCGACGACCCCGGTGCCGCCGACGCCGGTGTGCACGCCGAAGCCCAGGCCGGTCAACCGGTCGGCGACCAGGCCGGCGGTGCGCACCTCCTCGAAGGACAGTTCCGGATGCTGGTGCAGGTCGCGGTACAGGTCCGCGAGGTCGTCCGCCGGTGCGCTCACGGCGACGATTATTCGCCAGCCGCTCGCACCCGGCCGTGCGGTCCGACCGGCCGGAACGCTATGCCATGATCGGAGCCGACGGTCGGGATGGAATCCGGTGCGAATCCGGAGCGGTCCCGCCACTGTGACCAGGCCAAACTCGGGATTCGAGGGCGGCCCGGGAGTCAGGACGTTCCCACCGTCCCGCGGCCGCCGGCCGGTCGCGGACCGGTCGCCGAGCGGCGGCCGGGAACAGGCAGGCGCGGGCGTGGACACCCGCACGAACCGAGAGGCGGCCGCCGCCGCGATGCGCACCTTCCCCTTCACCGCCGTCGTCGGGTCCGACGACATGGCCCTGGCCCTCGTGTTGACGACCGTCTCGCCCGAGGTCGGCGGGGTGCTGGTGCGCGGTGAGAAGGGCACCGCCAAGTCGACGATGGTGCGCGCGCTGGCCGCCCTGTTGCCCGCGGTCGACGTCGTCGACGGGTGCCGGTTCTCCTGCGATCCGGCCGATCCCGACCCTGCGTGTCCGGACGGCCCGCATCCGTCCGGTGCGCCGGCCCGGACCCGGCCGGCCCGGCTGGTGGAGCTGCCGGTCGGCGCGACCGAGGACCGGGTGATCGGATCGTTGCATCTGGAGAAGGCGTTGACCGCCGGCGTCACCGAGTACGAGCCGGGACTGCTGGCGTCCGCCCACCGCGGCCTGCTGTACGTCGACGAGGTGAACCTGCTGCACGATCACCTTGTCGACCTGCTGCTGGACGCGGCCGCGATGGGCCGCTCCACCGTCGAGCGCGAGGGCGTGTCCGTCGCGCACGCCGCCCGGTTCGTGCTGGTCGGCACCATGAATCCGGAAGAGGGCGAGCTGCGGCCGCAGCTGCTGGATCGGTTCGGGCTCACCGTGGAGATCGCCGCCCCCCGCGATCCGGCGCTGCGGGCCGAGGTGATCCGCCGGCGGCTGGCCTACGATGGCGACCCCGACGCGTTCACCGCCGGGTACGAGGCGCGGGAGCGGGCGATGGCCGGGCGGATCCGCGCGGCCCGGGCCGCGTTGGGCTCGGTGGTGCTCGGGGACGGGGCGCTGACGAAGATCGCGCAGGTGTGCGCGGTGTTCGAGGTCGACGGGATGCGCGCGGACATCGTGACCGCGCGGGCCGCCGTCGCGCACGCCGCCTGGCACGGCCGCCGGTACGTCACCCGCGACGACATCCGCGCCGCCGCCCGGCTGGCCCTGCCACACCGCCGGCGGCGCAACCCGTTCGACGCGCCCGGGCTGGACGAGGAGCTGCTGGACCGGATCCTCGGGGACGACGAACCGGACCCGCCGCCCGACGAGCCGCCGTTCGACGACCCGCCACTGGACGAGCCGCCACTGGACGAGCCGTCATTCGACGGGCCGCCGCAGGCGGACGAGGCGGCCGATCCGCCGGAGCCCGGGGATCCTCCGAACGCCGGTCCGGCCGACGCTGAGCCGGCGTCGACGCAGCAACCGGAGTCGGCGGCGACCCCGCAGCCGGCGGCCACCGACCCGCAGACGCCGGCGGGGGCGGCCCCGAGCACCCTGACCGGCGCGGGAAAGCCTTTTCGCCCCAGGCTGTTCACCGTCGCCGGTGTGGGGGCGGGGGAACCCGGCCGGCGATCGCGAGCGATCACCGGCAGCGGCCGGACCGTCGGTGCCGCGCCCTACGTCGGCCGGCCCGGGCCGGTGCACCTGACCGCCACGGTCCGGGCGGCCGCTCCGCACCAGCGTCGGCGGGGCCGGTCCGGGCCGGGTCTGGTGGTCGGCCGGGACGACCTTCGGCTGGCGGTCCGGCAGGGTCGCGAGTCGAACCTGGTGCTGTTCTGCGTCGACGCCTCCGGGTCGATGGCCGCCCGCCGGCGGATGGAGGCGGTCAAGACCGCGGTGCTGTCCCTGCTCACCGACGCCTACCAGCGCCGGGACAAGGTGGGTCTGGTCACGTTCCGCGGGGCGGCCGCGGACCTGCTGCTGCCGCCCACGTCGTCGGTGGAGGCCGCCGCCCGCCGGCTGGAGACGATGCCGGCCGGCGGCCGCACCCCACTGGCCGAGGGCTTGGCGTGCGCCGCGCACACGCTGCGGGTGGAGCGGGTCCGTGACCCGCTGCGGCGGCCGTTGCTGGTCGTCGTCACCGACGGACGAGCGACCGCCGGCCCCGACGCGGTTGCCCGATCGCAGCGTGCGGCGGCCGGACTGGCCGCCGACGGGGTGGCGTCGCTGGTGCTGGACTGCGAGACCGGCCGGTTCCGGATGGGTCTGGCCGCGCGGCTGGCCGAACACCTGCTGGCCGAGCACGTTCCGATCGACGAGGTCGCGGCGTCGGCGCTGACCGCCGCGGTCTCGCGGCACCGGGGGAGGGCGGCCTGATGCCGCAGGCGCAACCGCTTTCGATCCCCGACGACGGGCTGACCACCCGGCAACGGCGGAACCGGGCGCTGCTGATGGTGCACACCGGCGACGGCAAGGGGAAGTCGACGGCCGCGTTCGGCATGGCGCTGCGGGCCTGGAACCAGGGCTGGTCCGTCGGGGTGTTCCAGTTCGTCAAGTCGGCCAAGTGGCGGATCGGCGAGCAGTCGGCGTTGGAGGCGTTGGCGTCGGTGCACGATTCGACCGGGGCCGGCGGGCCGATCGAGTGGCACAAGATGGGCTCCGGCTGGTCCTGGAGTCGCCGTGCCGGCACCGAGATGGACCACGCGGTCGAGGCCGCCGAAGGGTGGGCGGAGATCAAGAGGCGGCTGGCGGCCGGCGCGCACCGGCTGTACGTGCTCGACGAGTTCACCTACCCGATCAACTGGGGATGGGTCGACATCGACGACGTGGTGAGCACTCTCGCCGACCGGCCGGCCGGCCAGCACGTCGTCGTCACCGGGCGGCGGGCCGACCCGCGGCTGATCGAGGCGGCCGACCTGGTCACCGAGATGACCAAGATCAAGCACCCGATGGACGCCGGGCAGAAGGGTCAGCGGGGCATCGAATGGTAGCGAGCGTGGTGACGGCGTGATGAGCCTGCCGCGGGTGGTGATCGCCGCGCCCGGCTCCGGGCACGGTAAGACCACCGTCGCGACCGGCCTGATGGCGGCGCTGCGGCGGGCCGGGCACGAGGTGTCCGGGCACAAGATCGGTCCGGACTACATCGATCCCGGCTACCACGCGCTGGCCACCGGCCGTCCGGGCCGCAACCTCGACCCGCACCTGGTCGGCGAGGACCGGCTGGTCCCGCTGCTGCTGCACGGCGCCGCGGTGCCGACACCCGCCGACATCGCCGTCGTCGAGGGCGTGATGGGCCTGTTCGACGGGGCCATCGGCCGCGGCGGGTTCGCGTCCACCGCGCACGTGGCGACCGTGCTGGACGCGCCGGTCGTGCTGGTCGTGGACGTCTCGGCGTCCGCGCGCACCGTCGGCGCGGTCGTGCACGGGCTGCGCGGTTTCGACCCCGGGGTGCGCGTCGCCGGGGTGATCCTGAACAAGGCCGGCTCGGCCCGGCACGCCCAGGAAGCACAGGCCGCCGTCGAGGGAATCGGCGTGCCGGTGCTCGGGGTGCTGTTCCGGGACGACGGGATCAGCGCCCCGTCAAGGCATCTCGGCCTGGTTCCGGTCGCCGAGCGGGCCGACGCGGCGTCCGCCCTGGAGCGGTTGGCGGGGCAGATCGCGGCCCGGGTCGACGTGGCCGCGATCGTCCGGATCGCCCGGGCGGCGCCTCCGTTGTCGGGGGTGGCCTGGGATCCGGCGGGGACGATGGACCCGGTGCGCGGCCCGGAGCCGGTGGTCGCGGTCGCCGGCGGCCGGGCCTTCACCTTCCGGTACGCCGAGACCGACGAGCTGCTGCGGGCCGCCGGCTGCCGGCCGGTGGTGTTCGATCCGACCACGGACGAGGCGCTGCCGCCGGGTGCCGCGGCGCTGTATCTGGGCGGCGGATTCCCCGAGCTGCATGCCCGCGAGCTGGCCGGCAACGAAGGGCTGCGGCGTTCCGTGGCCGCGGCGCTGCGGGCCGGGCTGCCGACCGTCGCCGAGTGCGCCGGCCTCCTGTACCTGTGTCGCTCGGTGGACGGATCGCCCATGCTGGGCGTCGTGGATGCGGATGCGACGATGAGCCCCCGGTTGACGCTGGGCTACCGGTCGGCGGTCTCCGCCGGCGCCAGCGTGCTGGCCACCGCGGGCGAGCGGGTGACGGGGCACGAGTTCCACCGCACGACCGTGGCCCCGGCGGCCGGGGTCAGTCCGGCGTGGCTGGTGGACGGCGTCGGGCACGGATTCGTGCTCGACCCCGCCGGCACCGGCACGCCGACCGTGCACGCGTCGTACCTGCACACCCACTGGGCCGGGCATCCGGCGTTGGCGACCCGGTTCGCCGCGGCGGCGCACCGGTTCGGGGTGACCGAGCGCATGACCCCTCGAGGGCGGCCGGCGGCCGGCCCGCGGTGCGACGGATCCACTGAATGGTGTGCGGCGCCCGGGGGGGTCGCTGCGCCGCACCCGATTCACTCGACGCCGGACGGCCAAGGGCCGGCCGGCCGGCCCCCGGGTGCCGGGGAGGACCTGCATCATCACGGCGACGCCGAGGTCGGGCCCGAGCTGCTCGACTTCGCGGTGAACGTCCGCGGACTCGAACCGCCGCGATGGCTCGCCGAGGTGATCGCGGGAACGGTCGGCACCCTCGGCCGCTACCCGCGGGTCGACGCCGCAGCGGCGGCGATCGGCCGCCGGCACGGTCGGCCGGTCGATCAGGTGCTGCCGACGTCCGGGGGCGCCGAGGCGTTCACGCTGATCGCGCGGGCGCTCCGGCCGCGTCGGGCGGTCGTGGTGCACCCGCAGTTCACCGAGCCCGAGGCGGCCCTGCGGGCGGCCGGGCATGCGGTCGAGCGGCTCATCCTGACCGCCGCGGGCGGCTTCCGCCTCGATCCCGCCGAGGTGCCCGACGACGCCGACCTGATCGTCGTCGGCAACCCCACCAACCCCACCGGCGTGCTGCACCCGGCCGCGCTCGTGCGCAGCCTGGTGCGGCCGGGGCGGGTCGTGGTCGTCGACGAGGCGTTCATGGACGCCGTGCCCGGCGAATCGGAATCGCTGGCCGGCGAGCAGGTTCCGGGTCTGCTGGTGGTGCGGTCGCTGACCAAGACCTGGTCGTTGGCCGGACTGCGGGCGGGCTACGCCGTCGGTGACCCGGACCTGATCGGTCGGCTCGCCGCCCAGCAACCACCGTGGTCGGTGTCCACCCCGGCGCTGGCGGCCATCGAGGCGTGCTGCGCGGACTCGGCCGTGGCCGAGGCGGCGGGTCGGGTGCCGGTGATCGCGAACTGGCGGGCCGGCCTCGTCGAAGGGTTGCGTGGGCTCGGCCTGTCCGCGGCGGCCGAGCCCGTGACGCCGTTCGTGCTGGTCGACACCGCGGTCGTGCTGCCGGCCGGCGCGCCGGCGGACCACATCCGGCAGTCGCTGCGACGCCGGGGGATCGCCGTGCGGCGCGGCGACACGTTCCCCGGCCTGGGCCCGACCTGGATCCGGATCGCCGTGCGCGAACCGGCCACCACCGCCGTTCTGCTGGGCGCCCTCCGGGACTTGATCATGGGGAAGTGGCCCTTATCGGTCCCCGAAAAGGGCCACTTCCCCATGATCAACTCGAGATCCCGGCCGGCCGGGGCCGCGACGGTGGAGCCGCGCCGATGACCGGGTTCGCCGCCGACCTCCCGGTGCGCGGCCGGCGGGTGCTGGTCACCGGCGGGGGCGATGCCACGCTGGGCCGGATCGCCGCGCTCCGCGACGCCGGGGCCGACATTCACGTCGCCGCCCCCACCGTCGCCGCGTCCGTCGCCGACCTGGCCGAGCGCGACCTGCTGCGCTGGGACCGGCGGCCCGCCACCGCCGACGACGTCACCCGGGCCTGGCTCGTCGTCCTGGCCGGCGAGGATCCGGCCGTCGACGCGACCGTCCGCGCGGCCGCCGAGCGGAACCACACGTTCTGCCTCGAACCCACCGCACCGGCCGAACCGACCGAAAGTCGCGCCGGCGGCGGGCGGGTCACGCTGGTCGGCGGCGGGCCCGGCGACTCTGGGCTGATTACCGTCGCCGGCCTGGACGCCATCCGGCAGGCCGACGTCGTCATCACCGACCGGCTGGCGCCGCTGGGCGTGCTGGACGAGACCCGGCCGGGCACCGAGATCGTCGACGTCGGCAAGATCCCGCGCGGCCGGTTCACCCCGCAGGAGCAGATCAACCGGCTCCTGGTCGAGCACGCCCGGGCCGGACGGAACGTGGTGCGGCTCAAGGGCGGCGACATCTTCGTCTTCGGGCGCGGCGGCGAGGAATGGCAGGCCTGCGCCGAGGCGGGCGTCGCGGTGCGGGTCATTCCCGGCGTCAGCTCGGCGGTCGCCGTGCCCGGGCTGGCCGGCATCCCGCTGACCCATCGCACCGCCAACCAGGGCTTCACTGTGATCACCGCGCACGTCCCGCCGGGCGACTCGCGGTCCACCCTCGACTACCCGTCGCTGGCCCGGTCCGGCACCGCGCTGGTGATCATGATGGGGGTGGCGACACTCGGTGCGGTCGCCGCCGAACTCATCCGGCACGGCCTCGACCCGGCGACCCCCGCGGCCACCGTGGCCGACGGCGGACTGCCCGACCAGCGGGTGGTCCGGGGCACGCTGGCGTCGATCGCCGACGACATCCACGCCGCCGGGATCAGGCCGCCGGCCATCACCGTGATCGGCTCGGTCGCCGCGTTCGACCCCTCGCCCCCGCGCGGATCAACATCCGCTGCGCGGATCAACCCGCACCAGATGTGACGGGCGGGACGCATGTTGTCGATTTCATCCGCGCGGGCGTAGTTGATCCGCGCGGGCGGGTCGGTTGGGGCTACCGGCGCACCCCGACCGACAGCGGCATGGCGCACAAGGCCAGCAGGAACAGGATCATCGCCAACGCGGCGCCACCCCCGTGGTCGGAGGACAGCAGGTCCAACAGCAACGCGAGGTCGCCGAGCAGCACGAACGCGATCCCGATCCGCATCGGCCACCGCCCGCGGCCCATCGGCACCAGGAAGCGGAGGGTGGCCCGCCCGACCACCACCCGCACCCACACCACGGCCCCCACCTGGAGAATCAGGCAGCTCGCCAGCACGACGGCGACCTTGGAGGACGAGGCGTCACCGCCGGGGCCACGCGGGGCGACGAACAGGGCCGCCACCACGCACCCGAGCAGAGCGATGACCAGCACGCCCAGCAGGGTGCCGCGGAGCTGTCGGACCGACGTGGGGTCGGCCGGGTCCGCACGGATCAGGCCCAACAGCAGCTTCACCGCCTGCGGCCATCGCCCGATCCCCTGATGCAGGACGGCCAGGTTGTACTGCGCCGCCCGGTCGGTCGGGTCGAGCCGCAACGCCTCCTCGTAGCACTCCTGGGCGGCCTTCTTCCGGCCGCGGGTCCGCTGGACGTTGCCCTGCGCGACGTGCGCCGCCGGCAGGTTCGGCGCCAGCCGCAGCGCCGCGTCCGCACTGGCCCGGGCGCCCGCCGTCACGGTCCGGTGGCTGGTGTCCACGTTCACCCGCTGCAGGTGCGCGCGCACGCTGTTCGGCGCCAATTGCACCGCCCGATCGGCCGCCGCGCGGGCCGGCCGGAACCGGCGAAGGGCCAGCAGCGCACGCGAGCGCATGATCGCGACCTCGGCCGAATCGGGCCGGGCCGCTCCGGCGGCGTCGGCGGCGGTCAACGCCCCAGCCGCGTCGCCCAGACCGAGCCGGCAGTGCGCCACCAGCAGCAGCGCGTCCGCGTCCTCCGGTCGGGTGGCGATCACCGGCGCCAACACCTTCAGGGCCCCGGCCCAGCGGCGGCTGTCGGCGTAGGCCCGCGCCGCGGTCAGCTCGTCCAACCCGCCTCGCTCACGGCGCCGAGGGTTCGCTCGCTGCGCTCGCTCACGGCGCCGAGGGTTCGCTCGCTGCGCTCGCTCACAGTCGCTTGGCCTTCTTCAGGTAGGCGCGCAGTTCCGCGTAGGTGCCGTCGTCGTCACCGAACAGCACGATGTTGCGGGCCGCATCCAGCCACGGGCCGGTCGACGGGTGCGCCTGCCGGAGCCCGTTCCGCAGGTCCTTCTGAGTGATGTCGCGGACCACCCCGGTGCGAACTCCGTCCAGCAGGGCGACCTCCGCCGCCGACTCGCAGACCAGGGCGATGTCGGCGCCGGACAGCCCCTCCGACTCGCGGGCCAGGGCCGGCACGTCCACCCCACTCAGCGGGCGGTCCCGCAGGTGGTAGTCGAAGATGGCCGCCCGGGCCCGCTCGTCCGGCGGCAGCACCAGCACCGTGCGGTCCAGCCGACCCGGCCGGCGCATGGCCGGATCGACATCCCACGGCTGGTTGGTCGCGGCCAGCACGAACACGCCCTCGTTGGCCCCGTCGATGCCGTCCAACTCGATCAGCAGCTGGTTGACCGCGGTCCGGGTGAAGCTGTTGGTGGTCTGGCTGCGACGGGCCCCGAGCGCGTCGACCTCGTCGAAGAACAACACGCACGGCGCCTCCCGGCGGGCGACGAGGAAAGCCTCATGCATGTTCCGTTCGCTGGCGCCGAAGAAGGAGTCGAGGATGTCGGTGATGCCGATCGACATGAATCGGGCGCCGAGTTCGCCGGCCAGCGCGCGGGCGATGAACGTCTTGCCGCAACCCGGCGGTCCGTACAGCAGCAGCCCGCCACGCAGCGACTTCGCGTACCTGGCTCGCAGTTCCGGGTTCCGCATCGGCGCCAGGAACGCCGCGTAGAGCCGGTCCTTCACCGTCTGCATGCCGCCGACGTCGGCCAAGGTGATGTCCGGCGGTTCGATCCGGAAGCGGTCCGCGGGGCTGCCGGCCGGAGCCGTGCCGCCGGCCGGGGCGTCGGCGCTGTCCGCGCCGAACAGCGGATCGGCCACCCCGGAGCCGACCTGTTCCTCGGCCGCCGACCAGTCGAACTCGGTCGATCCGGCATCCGTCGGCTCGATCGGCACGGCGGCATCGGGGTCCGGCGCCGGGGCCCGTCCGGCCGGGGGTGACGGCTCGTCGGCGGTCAGTGCGCGGGTCATCAGCGCGCGGGCCCGCTCGTTGCCGGGGTCGGCGGCGATGACGGTGGCCACCTCGACGGTGGCCGCGGTCCGGTCGCCGGCCAGCAGCAGCTGTTCGGCCAGGTGCAGGCGCAGGATGACGTCGTCGGGGGCCGCGGCAACCGCACGCCGGAGCGCCTCGACGATCTCGTTCGGCCTCATCGTCCGAACGGTAGCCGAGCACTCACCTGAGTGGTCGCCGCCGGAAGGTGGGGTGCCGCGGCCGGCAACATGAGTGGTGCCGGCCGATGTGCGCCACCCGCCGCCCGCGGGACTCTCGTCCGGACCGGATCGTCCGGTCCGGGGTTCCGACGAGGCGAAGGCGAACCGACCATGACCTTCCACATCCATCCACTGCTGGCCGAAGATTTCATCCGGCAGCAGCAAGCCGACATCAGCCGCCGGCTGGGGCGGGACCGGCGCGGTGTCCGCTCGACGGTTCGCCGCCGAGCACGCCGCTCGGCGCAGTGAGGGCCCTCGCGTTGACCGGGTGATCGCCCGGCCGCTACGGTCAGCGGGTTCCAGCGGTTTCGGGAAGCCGGTGCAAGCCCGGCACGGTCGCGCCACTGTAAGGCCCAGCGGGTGGGCCGAGTCAGACCCCGACGCCGTCAGGCTCCGACGAGCGGGGGCGCATCACCCCCGAGGAGGTCCCATGTCCCAGGCCGCAGCGGCATCGCCGATTCCCGTTCCCACGGTCGCCATCCCGACCATTCCCGTCCGGCAGATCCTGCCCTGGGCGGTGTTCGTCGGGCTGCTGGCCGTCATCGCCATGTACTTCGTGTCCGCCGAGCAGGGGGCGTTCGCCGTGTTCGCCGGCACCGGCATCCACGAGTGGGTGCACGACGGCCGGCACCTGCTCGGCTTCCCCTGCCACTGACGGCGGCGCGGATGCTGACGGCACGGACCTTCCTGGTCCGCGGACTGCTGGTCGGGCTCGTCGCGGGCATCGTCACGTTCGGCGTCGCCTACGTCATCGGCGAGCCGCCGGTGGCCGCGGCGATCGCGTTCGAGGAGCAGTCCGCCGAAGCGGAGATGACCCACGAGTCGGCGGATGCCGACCACTCGCACGGTGACGAGGAGGAGGTCGTCTCCCGGGCCAACCAGTCCACCTGGGGGCTGCTCACCGCCACCGTGCTCTTCGGCACGGCGCTCGGCGGCATCGTGGGTCTCGCCGCCGCCTTCGCCGTGGGCCGCCTCGGCCCGCTGAGCGCTCGGGGCAGCACGGCCGTGGTGTCGGCGATCGGCTTCGTCGCCGTGTACTTCGTGCCCTACCTGAAGTACCCGCCGAACCCGCCCGCCGTGGGCAACCCGGACACCATCGGGCAACGCACCGCCTGGTACTTCGCCATGCTGGCCGTATCGGCGATTGCCGCGATCCTGGCGATCGCGCTGGCCCGGCGGCTGACCCCGACCCTGGGCACCTGGAACTCGTGGCTGATCGGCGCGGGCGGGTACCTGGTGGTCGCCGTGCTCGTCGCCTGGCTGCTGCCGGTGGTGGACGAGGTGCCGGCCGATTTCTCCGCCGACCTCCTCTGGCGGTTCCGGATGGCGTCGCTCACCGTGCAGGCCACCCTGTGGGCGGTGATCGGGCTGGCGCTGGCCACCCTGATCGGGATCGTCGTTCGCAAGAACGCTGCGGGGACCGGCGCGGGCCGGCCGGTGGGCGCGGTGGCGTGACGGTGGAGCGGGTCGGAGCGTCCGGGGTCGCCCCACCCTCGGCCCGGGTCGCCGCCGAGGCGCAGCGCCGGGTCGCCGGGCTGGCCAAGCCGACCGGGGCCCTCGGCCGGCTCGAGGACCTGGCCGTCTGGCTCGCCGCCTGCCAGCACCGGTGCCCGCCGGAGCCGGTGGACGACGTGCGGGTGGTGGTGTTCGCCGGTGATCACGGCGTCGCCCGCTACGGCGTGTCCGCCTACCCGAGTGCGGTGACGCCGCAGATGGTCCGCCTGTTCCACGCCGGCCACGCCGGGGTGGCGGTGCTCGCCCGGCAGCACGGCGTGCGACTACGGGTGCTGGACATCGGGGTCGACGCGGATCTGCTCGACCTGCCCGACGAGGTGTCCGCGTTCAAGATCCGCCGTTCGTCCGAACCCATCCACCTGGCCGACGCGCTGACCGAGGCGGAGGCGCGGGCCGCCATCCGCGCGGGCCAGGCGGTCGCCGACCACGAGATCGCCGGCGGCGGGCAGCTGCTGATCTCCGGCGACATGGGCATCGGCAACACCACCCCGGCGGCCGCGCTGATCGCCGCCGTCCTGGGGCTGCCCGCCGATGAGGTCACCGGGCGGGGCACGGGGATCGATGACGACGCCCTGGTCACCAAGCGGGACATCGTCGCGCAGGCGCTGCGGCGGTGCGCCGGCCGGGAGGACGATCCGGTGGACCTGCTGGCGGCGTTGGGCAGTGCGGACATCGCCGCCTCGGCCGGCTTCCTGGCCCGGTCCGCCGAACGCGGGGTGCCGGTGCTGCTGGACGGGGTGGTGTCGGTGACGGCCGGCCTGCTGGCCGACCGGCTCGCGCCGGGGGCCGCCGCCTGGTTCGCGGCCGGGCACCGGTCCACCGAGCCGGCCCAGTCCCTGGCCCTGGCCAAGCTGGGCCTGGAGCCGCTGCTCGACCTGGGCATGCGGCTGGGCGAGGGCAGCGGCGCGGTCGCCGCGGTGCCGCTGGTCCGGTCGGCGGCGCTGCTGCTGCGGGAGATGGCGCTGCTCTCGGACGTCCTCGGGTGAGTTCGTTGCCCGACGGCCTGCGGTTGGCCGTCGGCACGCTGACCGCGTTGCGGGTTCCGCCGCCGGGTCGGGTGGATCGCGCGGTGGCCCGGTCGGCGATGCTGCTGGCGCCGGTCGCGGTGCTGCCGCTGGGTGCCCTCGCGGCGCTGGTGAGCGCGCTGCACGCGGTGGTCGGGATGCCGCCGCTGGTCACCGCTGCCCTGACCGTCGGGTCGGTGGCCCTGGCGAGCCGAGGCCTGCACCTGGACGGGCTCGCCGACACCGCCGACGGGCTGGGCTCCGGCTACGAGCGGGCCCGCGCGCTGGACGTCATGCGGCGCGGAGACACCGGGCCGATGGGCGTGGCTGCCCTGGTGCTCGTACTGCTGACCCAGGTCGCGGCGGCGAGCGCGGTGCTGGCCCGGCCCTGGGGTTTCGTTGCGCTGGGGGTGCTGGTCTGCTTGTCCCGGACCGCGCTGTACCTGGCCTGCGCGGCCGGGGTGCCGCCCGCCCGCCCGGCCGGGCTCGGCGCGACGGTGGCCGGGGTCGTGCCGCGAGTCGCCGC
>JBDHZW010000016.1:0-36175 GCA_039812105.1 Nakamurella sp. | reverse complement strand
GCCTGCGCCGGGTCGTCGATGGTGGCCAGGCAGAACACGCCGGGACCGGGCCGGGCGCCGACCACGTAGTCCACGACGCCGCCGAGTTCGGTCAACCGCTCGACGTCGTACGCCGCGGTCAGCTCGTCGACGTGGCCGGCGTGGTCCGCACCGCGCATGCCGCGCCGCTCCACCGTCATGCCGGTGGCGTTGGCGACGATGGCCTGCTCGAACGACACCTTGGTGCCGTCGGCGAAGCTGGTCACCATGTGCGGGTCCTGGCCCCACTTGGCCGCGAACCCGGCCTGGGTGGTGGGCGTGCGGAAGCGGTCCTGCAGGCCCTTGATGTTGCCCATCACCAGCGGCGTCAGCCCGAGCCCGGTGACGAACCGGTGCAGGTTGATCTCGACTCCCGGCTGGTCGCCGTCGACGCCGCTGAACACCAGCCCGGCCGCGGCGGCCCGGTGGGCCAGCAACGGGCCGACCGTGCCGTCCAGTTCGGCGTTCATGGTGACCACGTGCTTGCCGGCCTCGAACGCGGCCAGGGTGACGGCCGCGCCGAACTCGACGGCGCCGGTCACGTCGCAGATCACGTCGATCCCGTCGGCGGCGCAGATCGCCATCGGGTCGTCGGTGACGACGGGCCGGCCGGCCGCGATCGCCTCCCCGACTCGGGCGGCCGAATCGGCCGTCGCCACGTCGTCCACACCGGCCTCGCGGTAGGCCCGCTTCGCCCCGTCGAGGTGCCGGTTGGACACCGCGGCCAGCGTCATGCCGGCCGTGTACTTGATGATCTGCCGGGCCACCCCGCGGCCCATGAAGCCGGCGCCGATCATGCCGACCCGGATGGGCTCGCCGCGCGCGTCACGGCGCCGCAGGGCCCGGTCGACGAGGATCACACCGGCTCCCCGACCAGGTCCAGCAGCGGCCAGTTCGCGTCCTTCTCGCTGATCGCGTCGACCGGCAGCGGCCAGCGCAGGCCCAAAGCCGGGTCATCGTAACGAAGACCGCGTTCCTGGCCCGGCGTATAGCGTTCACTCACCTGATACATGACCTCGCTGTCGTCCACCAGCGTCTGGTATCCGTGCGCGAACATCGGTGGCACGTACAGGGAACGGCGATTGGCCGCGGTCAGTTCGACCGCGACGTGATCGAGGTAGGTCGGCGATCCGGGCCGCAGGTCCACGATGATGTCGACGATCGCGCCGGCGATGCAGCGCACCAGCTTGGCCTCGGTGGCCGGCTCCAGCTGGAAGTGCATGCCGCGCAACGTCCCGGCGCGGTGGTTGTAGGAGATGTTGCACTGCACCACGTCCGGCAGCAACCCGTTGGTCTCGAACTCGTCCCGGCAGAAACTCCGGGCGAAGAAGCCGCGATCGTCCCGGCGTTCTTCCAGATCCAGGATCGCCACGCCGTCGATGGCGGTTCGTTCGAACTTCATCAGGCGGCCGTCCAGAACAGCTCGGCGTCGACCTGCTTGGTGCGCAACAGGTATTCCAGTTGCTTGAGCCGGGTGTGCCCGCGGCCGGTGAACGTCTCGGTGTCCAGGTCGATGGACCGGAAGATCCTCGCGAGCTGCTCGGCCCCGCGGGACGCGTTCCACTCGCACTCGAAACCGGGCAGTTGCGCGTGGATCTTGTCGAAATTGACCCGATAGCTCCGGTTGTCCGGTCCGGGCGGACCGAACTCGGTCACGCAGCCCGGGAAGGCCGCCGCCACCTGCTCGGCGATCTCCCTGACCTGGTAGTTCTGCTCGTTGCTGCCGACGTTGAAGACCTCGTTGTGCACCACCTCACGAGGGGCCTCGAGCGCGCAGCGGATCGCCTTGCCGATGTCCATGGCGTGCACCAGCGGCCGCCACGGCGTGCCGTCCGAGGTCATCGAGATCCGCCCGGTGGTGAAGGCCAGGCCGGACAGGTTGTTCAGGACGATGTCGAAGCGCATCCGCGGCGACGCACCGAACGCGGTGGCGTTGCGCATGAACGTCGGCGAGAAGTCGTCGTCGGCCAGCGCGGCCACGTCCCGTTCCACCAGCGCCTTGCAGTCGGCGTAGGCGGTCTGCGGATTCACCGGCGACTTCTCGTCGACGATCCCATCGGCGACGCCGTAGACGCTGCACGAGGACATGTGAATGAAGCGCTGCACGCCGGCCGCCTTGGCCAGGGTGGCCAACCGGACGGTGCCCCGGTGATTCACGTCGTAGGTCAGGTCGCCCAGCAGGTCGCCCAGCGGATCGTTGGACAGCTCGGCCATGTGCACGACCGCGTCGAACCCGACCAGCTGATCTTGGGTGATCTTCCGGACATCCTGGTCGAAAGTAGCGGCCGTATAGTTTGTTCCGCGAAATAACCAGCCGGCCTTGAAGAATCCGGTGTCCAGCCCGACCACCTCGTGGCCGCGACGGACCAGTTCCGGAGCCAGAAGGCAGCCGAGGTATCCCTCGGTGCCGGTGACCAGGATGCGCATGATCCTCCCCGATTTCCCGCAGACGTTGCGGCCCAGACCATCTGGACGATGGCGGACTGTTGTGATGAGCGGCGGCACCACGATTGCCGACCCCCGACGATCGCATCATCGCGCCGCCGCTTGCCGAGCATAGAGCCTCCAGGTCGTCCCGCGCCACCCATTCAGCGCAACTTGACAAGATCCCGGTGACGAAGTGTTAGCGTTGGCCCTCATCGGTTCTCGGGAATTCCGACATCTCACACCTTTGGGTCCGACAGGATGACCGAGAGGGACGAACCCTAGGGGGACAGTGCATGAGCGACGAACGGGACTTCCAGCGCAGATCGGTGCAGACCGAGCCGGACGATGACACCCGTTCCTGGACGCAGCTCGAACTCGACCTGGAAGTCGGCGAGTCGGTCCCGAAATCCTGGACGGGAGAACCACTTCCGACCGAGGCACTGGCTCGTCACGCGAGCCGGACGGCCCATCGCCCGGTTTCGATCCCGGTCAAGCTGCTGGGGCAGGGAACCTGGCCGCTGGTCCTGCTCTCCGACGTCGCGGCGCTCGTCGGCGCAAAGATTTTGCTGGACCAGCTCTCTCCGAGATCCTTTGTCACCTTCGCGATCTGTGTCGCTCTCTTTTCGCTATCCGGCTTGTACAGGTCGCGGCTGACCCTCTCGGCACTCGACGACCTGCCCCGGGTGTGCCTGGGCATGCTCGGCACGGTGGGGCTGTCCACCATCGCGCTGAGCCTGCTGAACGAGCCGTCCAATCAGGAGCACCAGGAATCGCTGCTGCAGTTCGCCGTGCTGGCTGTGGCGATCATCACACTCTTCCGCTCGTTGGCCTACCTCGCCATCCGATACTTGAGACGTCATGGAATTGCCCACCGGACAGTCGTTGTCGGTGCCGGCCTGGTCGGCCAGTCGGTGGCCCGCACGCTGCGCGAACATCCGGAGTACGGATTGGCCCCGTTGGGATTCGTCGATTCCGACCCGTTGAGCCGGCTCGGCGACTACGAATTCCCCATCCTCGGAGACACCGATTCCCTGCCAAAGGTGTTGCGGTTGACCGGGGTTCGCACAGTGATCATCGCGTTCTCCACGGCCCCCGAGGAGCTGATGATCGACGTCATCCGGCAGTGCGACCGGATGAACTGCGAGATCTTCGTATTGCCAAGACTCTTCGAAGTGCACCACGTCAGCACCGATATGGACTACATCTGGGGCGTGCCGCTCACCCGGTTGCGCCGGGGCGCCTACCGGGCCGCGTCCTGGCGGATCAAGCGGCTGATCGACGTGGTGTCGTCCGGACTGGCGTTGCTGGTGCTGGCCCCGCTGATGGCCGTCATCGCCCTGGCCGTCCGGATCGAGGGCGGCCCCGGGGTGTTGTTCAAGCAGGTCCGGGTCGGCGTCGACGGCCGCCACTTCCGGCTGCTGAAGTTCCGTTCGCTGCGCCCGGTCGACGAGACCGAGTCGGCCACCCACTGGAACATCTCGCACGACGATCGGCTCGGCCCGATCGGCCGGATCCTGCGCAAGTCCTCCCTGGACGAGCTGCCCCAGCTGTTCAACATCCTGCGGGGGGACATGAGCGTGGTGGGTCCGCGTCCGGAACGCCCGCACTTCGCCGACCAGTTCCGGCAGACCTACCCGCGGTACTGGGCGCGACACCGGGTGCCGTGCGGGCTGACCGGGTGGGCGCAGATCCACGGGCTGCGCGGCGACACCTCCATCGCCGAACGCGCCCGGTTCGACAACTACTACGTCGAGAACTGGTCGCTCTGGCTCGACGTGAAGATCATCATCCGGACCGCCGGAGCGGTCTTCACCCGAGCCGGTTCCTGACCGGTCAGCCGGCCAGCAGCTCCAGCGCGTGCGCCAGGTCCGCTGGGTACGGGCTGGTGAACTCCACCCATCTCCCGTCGTCGGGATGCGCGAAGCCCAGGGTGCGGGCGTGCAGCCACTGCCGGTGCAGGCCCAGCCGGTCGGCCAGGGTCGGGTCGGCGCCGTAGGTGCGGTCCCCCACGCAGGGATGCCGCAGGGCGGCGAAGTGCACCCGGATCTGGTGCGTGCGGCCGGTCTCCAGGTGCACCTCGAGCAGGCTGGCCGCCGGGAACGCCTCGATGGTCGAGTAGTGCGTCACGCTGTCCCGGCCGCCGGCCACCACGGCGAACTTCCAGTCCGACGTCGGGTGCCGCCCGATCGGCGCGTCGATGGTGCCGGCGCTGGGATCCGGGTGACCCTGCACCAGCGCGTGGTAGACCTTGTCGACCGTGCGCTCCTTGAAGGCGGCCTTGAGCGCCGTGTAGGCCCGTTCGGACAGCGCGACCACCATCGCCCCGGTGGTACCCACGTCCAGCCGGTGCACGATGCCCTGCCGCTCGGCCGCCCCGCTGGTGCTGACCGCGATGCCCAATCCGGCCAGCGCGCCGAGCACGGTCGGCCCGGTCCAGCCGGGCGACGGGTGGGCGGCCACCCCGACCGGCTTGTCCACCACCACGATGTCGGCGTCCCGGTACAGCACGGTCAGGCCCTCGACGGCCTGCGGCACCACCGCCGGGGGCCGGTCCGGCTCGGGCAGGGTGATCTCCAACCAGCTGTCCACGGTCATCTTCGTGGACCGGGGCACCGCCGTCCCGTCCACCAGGACGTCACCGGCGTCGATCATGTCGGCGACGGTGGTCCGGCTCAGGCCCAGCAACCGGGACACCCCGGCGTCCAGCCGCATGCCGGCCAGCCCGTCGGGCACCGGCAACCGCCGGACGTCAGGCACCCGACGCCTTCCGGGACGTGGTGCGGGTGCCGTCGAAGTCGATGCCCAGCAGGGCGGTGACGACCAGGCTGATGCCGCCGATGGTGATCGCCGAATCGGCGACGTTGAACACCGGGAAGTACTCGGCGTTCGGTCCGAACACCGAGACGAAGTCGACCACATGGCCCTGCAGGAAGCCGGGGGCCCGGAAGATCCGGTCGATGAGGTTGCCGATCGCGCCGCCCAGCACCAGGCCGAGCGAGACCGCCCAGGGCGTGGACCGCAGCCGCGGCGCCATCCGGATGATGAACACCACCACCCCGATCGCGATGAGCGCGAGCACCCAGGTCATCCCGGTGGCCATGGAGAAGGCCGCCCCGGGGTTGCGGATCAGCGAGAGGTAGATCAGCCCGCCCAGCACCCGGACCGGCTCGCCCGGTTCGATGGTCGCGACGACGATCGTCTTGCTGATCACGTCGAGCACCACGACGGTCGCCGCGATCGCGGCCAGCAGGCCGACCTTGCGTGGTTTGACCGGTGGCGGGGTGGTCGTCTCGGCGGCCGCCTCATCGGGCACGTCGTCGGGCTGGTCGGTCACCGGGTCATTGTCCCAGAGGTCGGTGCCGACGATTCGCTCGGCAAGCCTGCCTCATTCGGTGATCCGGTCGCCCCGGTCGCCGAACCAACCGGCCAGCGGACCGCCCCGGCCGACCGCCCGCAGCCGGCGCTCGGTGGCCGCGCGGACCCGCTCCGGGGCCACGATCAGCAGCTGGTCCCCGGATTGCAGGCGGATGTTGGGGTTCAGGTGCAGCGGTTCGCCGTCGCGGATCAGCAGGGAGATGGTGGCCGGCATCGGCAGTCGCAGCTGGGAGATGTAGACGCCGTGCATCTTCGACTTCGCCGGGATGGTCACCTGCAGCACGTGCGCGTTCATCTCGTCCAGCGGGGCGGCCTCGAGTTGGATCTCCTGGGCCTGCCCGGACTGGACGACGCCGAGGGTGCGGGCCAGGGCGGGCAGCGTCGTCCCCTGCAGCAGGGTGTAGGTGACGACCACGACGACGATGACGTCCAACAGCAGCTTGGCGTACTCGACGCCGTTCATCAGCGGGATCATCGCCAGCACGATGGGCACCGCGCCGCGCAGGCCGGACCAGGACAGGAACACCTGCTCGCGCCAGGGCAGCCGGAACGGCAGGGCGGCGGCGATGAC
Source organism: Nakamurella sp. (assembly GCA_039812105.1). Taxonomy (GTDB): domain Bacteria; phylum Actinomycetota; class Actinomycetes; order Mycobacteriales; family Nakamurellaceae; genus Nakamurella. The sequence continues at coordinate 29,784 of JBDHZW010000016.1, read as the reverse complement.
CGAGGCGGGCCGGGCGACCAGCAGCACCCACAGGCCGATCAGCAGGCCGGGGACCAGGGCCGCGGGCAGTCCGGTCGGGTCCACGTACAGGCCGAGCAGCACGAACAGCCCGATCTGCGCGATCCAGCCCAGGCCCTCGGCGAAGGACAGGGTGGCCGACCGGTGCGGGATCCGGGAGTTGCCCAGCACGACGGCGGCCACGTAGCAGGCCAGGAAGCCGGAGGCGTGGGTGAACACGCCGACCGCGTAGGCGCCGCCGATCAGCGCGATGGTGGCCAGCGGGTAGAGGCCGGCGGCCGGCAGCGCCTCGCGACGCATCACCCAGGCCCCGCCGATGCCGATCGCCGCGCCGATCACGGCCCCGGCGACCAGTTCGTAGACCACCAGCAGCGGGTCCAGCCAGCTGATCTCGGAGGTGCCGGCGAGCAACACGACGGCGATCACCACCGGGGCGTCATTCAGGCCGGACTCGAGTTCCAGCGCGGCGGACAGCCGGGGTTTGACCCCGACCCCGCGCAGTACCGAGAAGACCGCGGCCGCGTCCGTGCTGGACAGCACCGCCCCCCAGAGCAGTGAGGTTCGCCAGTCGAAGCTCATCAGCAGGAACACACCGGCCCCGGCGACCGCGATGGACACCACCACCGAGACGGTGGCCAGCGAGATGCCCAGGCCGAGCGCCGGCCGCACGTTCTCCCACCGGGTGGTCAGCCCACCCTCGGCCAGGATGAACACCAGCGCGACGAACCCGAGGTGTTCGGTGAGCAGCGTGTTCGTCACGTCGATGCCCAGCTCGTCGACGCCGAGCAGCAGGCCGATGCCCAGGTAGAGCAGCAGTGACGGCATGCCCAGCCGGCGGGACAGCCGCACCGCGATCACCGACAGCAGCAGGATCAGCGCCGCGATCGCGAAGATCGCCTCCGGGGTGCCGAGGTTCATCGACCGTGTCGATCAGTGGCGCATCGCGGGCGTCATGCCGAGGGCGCCCAACACTTCGATCGTCGCCTTGGACCGGTTGAACGTGTAGAAGTGCAGGCACGGCGCACCTTCGGCGAGCAGTTGCTCGCTCATCCGCACCGCATGCTGCATGCCGATCTGCCGGCCGGCGTCGGGATCGTCGACGACGGCGTGCAGTTGTTCGGCCAGGTCGGCCGGGATGCGCTGGCCGGACAGTTCGACGATCCGCATCAGCCGGGCGTACGAGGTGACCGGCATGATGCCGGGCAGGACCGGCACGCGAGCCCCGGCCCCGGCCATCCGGTCGCGCAGCCGCACGTAGTCGTCGACCGAGAACAGCATCTGGGTAATCGCGTAGTCGGCACCGGCGTTGATCTTGTCGACCAGGTACTTGGTGTCCGCGTCCAGGTCGACCGACCGGGGATGCTTGTCCGGGTACGCGGCGACACCGACGGAGAAGCTGCCCAGGGACCGGGCCAGGGACACCAGCTGGCTGGTGTATTCCAGGCCCTGCGGGTGCGCGATCCACTCCCCGTTCGGGTCGCCGGGGGGATCGCCGCGCAGCGCCAGGATGTTGCTCACGCCGACCGCCGCGTAGGAACCGATGACCTGGCGGAGTTCGGCGACCGAATGGCCGACCGCGGTCAGGTGGGCGACCGGCAGCAGTGTGGTCTCCTCCGCGATCCGCTGGGTGACCCGGATCGTGCGTTCCCGCCGCGAGCCGCCGGCCCCGTAGGTGACCGAGACGAACGCCGGCCGCAGCGGTTCCAGCCGCCGGACCGACCGCCAGAGGACGTCCTCGTCGGTGTCGCTGCGTGGCGGCATGAACTCGACCGAGAAGTGCGGCCCCGGCGTGGCCAGTCTGTCGGGAACCGTGGTCATCCCCAGAGCCTATCGGGGCCCGATCACGTCCCGATGAACCCGCCGCCCGGCCACTGGGCACACTGGGCGGGTGATCGATGCCGGGATGGATCAGGGTGCGCTGCACGAGGTGATCACCGCCGAGCTGGCCGGGCGTCGGGCCGAGGTGGTCGCGATCGACGCCCGACTGGCGGACGACGTCGACCTGCTGATCGAGTTCGTGTCCGACGGCGGCAAGCGGCTGCGCCCGCAGTTCCTGTGGTGCGGGTGGCTGGCCGGTGCCGGTGCCCGCTCCGGACCGGACGCCGACGCGCTGCTGCGGGTCGGCGCAGCGTTGGAGTTGCTGCAGGCCTGCGCGCTGGTGCACGACGACGTCATCGACCGCTCCGAGCGGCGGCGGGGACGGCCGTCCACCCATCGCGCGGTGGCCAAGCACCATGCCGACGCCGGGCTGGCCGGGGATCCGGAACACCACGGGGTGTCCGTCGCGGTGTTGCTCGGCGACCTGGCACTGGCCTGGGCGGACGACCTGTTCACCGAGGGCGCGTCGGCGCTCGGGGCGATCGGGCGGGCGGCACCGGTCTGGCGGGCGATGCGCACCGAGGTGTTGGCCGGTCAACTGCTCGACCTGGCGGTGACCGCATCGACCGACACCGACCCGGGACAGCAGGAGCGGGACGCGATGCTGGTCAACCGGTACAAGACGGCCGCCTACACGGTGGAACGGCCGCTGCACCTGGGCGCCGCCCTGGCCGGGGCGGCCCCGGCCACGGTCGCGGCCCTGCGCGCCTATGGAACGGACATCGGCGTGGCGTTCCAGCTGCGGGACGACCTGCTCGGCGTCTTCGGCGACCCGGCGGTCACCGGCAAGCCGGCCGGCGACGACCTGGCCGAGGGCAAACGGACGCTGCTGCTGGCGCTGGCCCGGGCGGCCCTGACCGCTCGACCGGACGACCTGGCCGAACTGGACGCCGGGGTGGGCCGTGCGGACGCCGACGTCGCGCGGCTGTCGGAGCTGATCGCGGGAACCGGAGCGGTCGACGCGGTCGAGCATCGCATCGACCTCCTGGTGGGCTCGGGGTCGAACGCGCTGGCCGCACTCGACCCGGCCGGCCTGTCGGTGGCCCCGACCGCCGTCCGGGACCGGCTGGTCCGGCTGGCCCGGACCGCGACGGACCGCTCATGCTGACCGGCGATCCAGGCGGGCGTAGTCGAGCAGCTCGATGTCGGTGGCGAACGCATCCGTCATCCGCATCATCACCCGGTAGGCGAGCCGGTTGGTGAACATCGCGTTCCGCAGCCGCAGTCGCGTACGGCTGCGCGGCGCCAGGAACGGGCCGGCGTTGCCGGATCGGGCCACCTTGGCGTACCGGTGCATCAGCGTGTCGTACCGGGCGAACGCCGGCCCGAGGTCGCCGCCGGCCGCGTCCAGTTCGCCGGCCAGCACGTAGGCGCCGACGATCGCCAACCCGGTGCCGAACCCGCCGAGAGTGTTGCCGTAGGCCGAGTCGCCGACCAGCACCACCCGGCCCCGGGTGTACCCGTCCATCCGGACCCGGCTGATGCCGTCCAGGTAGAACTCGCGCCGGCCGGGAAGCCCCTCCAACATCTCCGGCACCCGCCACCCCATCGTCGCGTAGCGCCGGCGGACGATGCCCTTCTGCTGCTCGACATCACCGCGGTCGAAACGGATCTCGTCCGAGGCGAACACGAACAGGTTGGGCGCCTTCGGCCCGCCGATCGCGGCCAGCCGCCCCGGATCGTTGAACCAGTACCCGATGCCGCGCCCTCCGGTCGGCGCCGGACCCGATTCGGCGGTGTCGCCGGCGACCGCGTAGTAGTGGCCGAGGTGATGCACGTAATCGGCCTCGGGGCCGAAGGCCAGCCGTCGGACACCGGAGTGGATCCCGTCGGCCCCGACGACCAGGTCGTAGCTGTCCCGCCGGCCGCTGCGCAACACCACGTCGACACCGGTGGCCCGCTCGGTAAGGGATTCGATCCGGTCGCCGAAGACGTACTCGGCGTCGTCCCGGCTGCGCTCGTACAACACCCGCCCCAGGTCGCCGCGCAGCACCTCCAGGTCGCCGCCGATGAACTCGGCCGGGATCACCGCCTTGAGCCGGCCGTCGGCGTCGACGACGTGCTGTTCGGTGGGCACGGTCCGGATCCGGGCGACCTCGTCCCAGCAACCCATCCGTTCCAGCACCCTCCGGTGGGTGGTGCCCTTGAAGTCGACCGCCTGCCCACCCCCACGGACGGCCGCGGCCTGCTCGACCACGGTCACCTCGTGGCCGGACCGGGCCAGCCAGTACGCCACCGCCGGACCGGCGATGCTGGCTCCGGAAACCAGTACCCGCATGACTCCTCCTCGCGCTCAAGAAACTGTGTCTACCCGACACATATTAGTCTCTGGTAGGCACAGTTCCGCAAGAGGGAAGGGCGAGATGACCGGGACGACACTGGCCGAGCTGCTCTGGTCGGCACCGCGGCTATCCCGCCGCGGCCCGCGCCCGCGCGTCGACATGGCCGGGATCGTGGGCACGGCGGTGCGGATCGCCGACGCGGACGGGCTGGACGCGGCGTCCATGCAGCGCGTCGCCGACGAGCTGGCGGTGACGAAGATGGCGCTCTACCGGTACGTGCCCGGCCGGGACGAACTGGTCGCGCTGATGATCGAGGCCGCGCTGGCCCCGCCGCCGGAACCGACCGGCGACTGGCGCGCCCGGCTGCGCGGATGGTCGGACGCGATGCACGCGGCCGCCCGGCGGCACCCCTGGCTGGCCGGCGCCGCCGTGGGTGGTCGGCTGATCGGTCCTGTCGAGGCCGGCTGGATGGAGGCCGGCCTGGCCGTCCTGGACGGGCTGCCGCTGACCGCGGCGGAGCGCCTGGACACCCTGGCCCTGCTGGCCGCGCACGTCCGAGGGGTCGTCGCGCAGGAGGTGACGGCCCACCCCGAGGCGACGATGGGCACCCTGCTGCTCGCCGCCCTGCGCCGGCGGCCGGACGACTTCCCCCTGACCGCGGCGGCTTTCGCCGCATCGGCGGCCGCCGGCGGCACCGACGACGCCTACCGGTTCGGGCTGGACCGCATCGTCGCCGGGATCGAGGCGCTGGTCCGGGTCAGGCCGGAGCGCGCAAACTCCGCTTGATGTCGGTCTTGAGCACCTTGCCGACCTTGGAGCGGGGCAGATCCGGCCAGACGTGGATCTCCTTGGGGGCCTTGACGCTGCCGATCCTGGCCTTGACGAAGGCGATCACCTGCGCCGGCTCGACCACCGCGCCGGGCTCGGTCTGCACCACGGCGGCCACCCGCTCGCCCCACTTCTCGTCCGGCAGGCCGACCACGGCACAGTCCCGGATCCCCGGATAGGCCATCAGGGCCTGCTCCACCTCGGTGGAGTAGACGTTGAACCCGCCGGTGATGACCATGTCCTTGGCCCGGTCGACGATGAACAGGTACCCGTCCTCGTCCAGGTAGCCGATGTCGCCGGTGTGGTGCCAGCCGAACCGCGACGCCTCCTCGGTGGCCTGCGGGTTGCGGTAGTAGCCGGGCGTGACCAGCGAACCGCGGACGACGATCTCGCCCCGGTCCCCCGCCTTCACCATGGTGCCGTCGGCGTCCATGATGCCGACGATGACCAGCGGAGCCGGCCGGCCGGCGGACGACAGCCGGCCGGTGGCCACCGTGCCGTCGGGATTGAAATGGTCGGCCGGGGCCATGGTGGAGATCATCATCGGCGCCTCGGTCTGGCCGAACAGCTGGGCCATGACCGGACCGATGCGGCTGAGCGCCTCTTCCAGCCGGGACGCCGACATCGGCGCCGCCCCGTACCAGAAGCATTGCAGGGAAGTCAGATTCGCGCTCTCCAGGGCAGGCTCGGCCAGCACCATGTAGATCAGCGTCGGCGGCAGGAAGGTGTGCGTGACACCGTGCCGCTCGATGTTGTCGACGAACCGGGAGACGTCCGGCTTGCGCATGATGACGATCTCGCCGCCGCGGCACATGATCGGGAAGCACAGCACGCCCGCGGCGTGGGTCAGCGGCGCGAGGGCCAGGTAGATCGGCCGGCCGGGGAACGGATAGCTCATCAGCGTGATGGCCGTCATCGTCTCCAGGTTGCGGCCGGTCAGCATCACGCCCTTCGGCCGGCCGGTGGTGCCACCGGTGCCGACGATCATCGCCAGATCGTCCTGGTCGGCGGGACGGCCGGTGGCGGCGTGCCTCCGGCCCGTCCCGCCGGCCAGGAAGTCGTCCCAGGCGAGCGCGCCCCCGTCCGCGCGCCCGTCCGGGTCGAGGCATACCCAGGTGTGGATCCCGGGCAGCTCGCCCCGGATCTTGTCGACCAGCGGCGCGAACGCGCTCTGGTAGACCAGCACCGAGCAGTCGAAAAGATCCAGCAACTCCCGGTTCTCGGCCGCCTCGTTGCGCGGGTTGATCGGGCACCAGACCGCCCCGGCCCGGCTGATGCCGAACACGCAACTGAACGCGACCGGGTCGTTGGCGGACAGGATCGCGACCTTGTCCCCGGGGGACACACCGACCGCGGCCAGCGCGGCGGCGATCCGGTGGGACAGCGACACCACCTCGGCGTAGGTCAGGCCGCCGTCGTCGGTGGTCAGGCACGGCCGGTCGGGCCCGAGCGAGGCGCCCTTGTCCAGGTAGTCGACGAGTCGCACCGAAATCACCCCGCGACGGTCAGGATCGGCTCCATGACCAGGCCGAACGAGCGCAGCACGCCGAGCAGTTCGCGGTGGCCGAACGCCTGGCAGCCGGAGGCGAAGCCGACCCGGCGGGGCGGCTGTTGCAGCAGCGAGTAGGCGGTGTGCGCCTGCAGCAGGCCGGTCTGCTTGTAGTTGCTGTTGCCGTGGATGACGCAATGCGCCCGGCCGAGCGGCCCGGCAGCGTGCACCGAGTCGAGAGACTTGTTGATCCGGGTCATCTCGCGCGGCGGCATGGTGTTCATCACCTGGGCGGCGGTGGCGAACAGGGCGTCGTCGCGGTCGTCGGGGTCCATGTCCCGGGTCGCCTCGATGGCCGCGGCCACAATCTGCGGCACGCCGTTCATCAGGGCCGCGTTGAACACGCCGCCCTGCGCCTTGACGTTGGCCACCCGCGGGTCCCGCTTGAACCAGACCGGATGGCTGGTGCCACCCCACGGCAGGGACAGCGCCAGTTCGTGCTGACCCGGGATGACCAGCGGCAGCAGACCCTGGTTCGGGTCGAACGGCACGTAGGTGTTCTGCTGCAGGTAGTGCGCGGCCGAGGTGGCCGCATTGACCAGGATCGTCCGGGTGGAGGCGATGGTCGGGCTGCCGCCCCAGAAGACCGCGATGTCCAGGGTGTCCAGGCCCGGCTGCTCCAGGCAGAGTTGGGCGGCGATCTCGCCGGTGGTGTACATCTGCGCGATGCCGGGGGCGAGCAGCAGGTTCCGGTCGGCGAAGTCGGCGCCGTACCGCTCGTCGCAGGTGATCAGCCAGTCCTGCTCGCCGGTCGTGTCGGTGTAGTGCGCGCCGGCGGCCAGCGCGGCCTGCACCACGGGCGGTCCCCACTTGCTGAACGGTCCGACCGTGTTCAGCACCACAGTGGCCCCGGTGAACAGCTCGCTCAGTGCGTCGACGGTGTGCTCGACGGCGCGGATCTCGTAGTCGGCGGTCTCGATGCCGGCCACATGATTGACCATCGACTCCTTGAGCTTGTCCTCGTCGCGGCCGGCGGCGATGAACGGCACGTTGTACTCGCGCAGGTACTCGCAGATCAGCCGGCCGGTGTAGCCGGAGGCGCCGTAGACGACGACCCGCCTGTCAGTCACTGGGCTCTCCTCTCTCACATGCCCATGCCGCCGTCGACCGGCAGGCCGACGCCGGTGATGAAACGGGCCAGATCGGAGGCGAGAAAGACGACGGCGTCGGCCATGTCGTCGACCTGGCCGAGCCGGCCGGCCGGTGTGAGGTCGACGACGGCGCCGACCGCGGCCTCCGCCGACTCGTAGATGCCCATCGTCGCCATGTCGTTGGCCAGCCCGATGCCCATCGCGGTCGCCACCAGCCCGGGATACACGCAGTTGACCCGCACGCCGTAGCCGAGCTTGCCGGACTCCATCGCGGCCACCCGGGTGAGCCGGTCGACGGCGGACTTGGTGGCCGAGTAGACCGAGATGCCCGGGAACGCGATGGTCGCGGCCACCGAGGACACGTTGATGATGACGCCACCGTTGCCCGCCGGACCGCCGGGCCGCATCGCGCGCAGCCCGTGCTTGAGACCCAGCGCGGTGCCCAGGACGTTGACGTCGAGCATCTTCTGCACGTCGGCGACCTCGAGTTCGGTGACCAGGCCGCTGATCTCCACACCGGCGTTGTTGACCAGCACGTCCAGGCCGCCGAACTGCTCGACCGTCGCGGCCACCGCCGCCGCCCAGTTCGCGTCGTCGGTGACGTCGAGCCGGACGAAGCCGTGCCGGTCGCCGAGCGACTTGGCGGTCTGCTCGCCGGCCTCGGAGACGTCGGCGATGACCACGGTGGCGCCGGCCGCGGCCAGTGCCGAGGCCATGCCTTCGCCCAGTCCCTGGGCCCCGCCGGTGACGAGGGCGGTGCGGCCGGTGAGGTCGATCGAGGTCATCCGCGGCTCCTTTGCCGATCCTGCCGAGTGGTCGTGCCGGTGGTGCTGGTTGAAAAGGCTGCTCCGCGGTCTTGACACTTGTCAAGAGTTGTTTGGACACTTGTCAAGACGAGGCCGGAACTAGGATCGGGCGCTGGAGGTGGCCGGTGATGACGCAGGTTCGTGAGCTCGACCCGGTGGTCGGCACCGCCGCGCCGAGCCGGTTCGACCGGCCGGCGATCGACAAGTTCGACGCCCGGCGGGCCGAGTTGGCCGACGCCGCCCTGGCCACCCTCGGCGAACTCGGCTACGCCCGGACCAGCCTGCGGGAGATCGCCCAGAAGACGGCGTTCTCGCACGGCGTGCTGCACTACTACTTCCGGGACAAGGTCGAGCTGATCACGTTCTGCGTGCGCCGGTACAAGGCCGTCTGCGTGACCCGTTACGACGCGGTGATCGCCGCCGCCGGCACCGCCGCGGAGCTGACCGACGGGTTCGCGAACGCGCTGGTCACAACCATGTGCGAGGACTTCGCCACCCACCGGCTCTGGTACGACTTGCGCTCCCAATCGACCTTCGAGGAGACGCTGCGGCCGACCGTCGCCGAGCTGGACGCCCAGCTCGAGGCGATGATCTGGCGGGTCGTGCAGCGGTACGCCGAACTGCTCGACGGCCGGCCCCTGGTGACCCCGCTGGTCGCCTACGCCACGTTCGACGGACTGTTCGAGAACTGCCTGGTGCGGCACATCGGCGGCGACGCGTCCGCGGCCGGCGAACTGTCCGCCGGCGCCGGCTGGCTGCTCGGCACACTCGTCCGCGGCGCCTGAGGATCGCGTCCGGTCAGCGCGCCGGCGCCTTCACCCAGGCGTCGCCCTGCTCGCGGTCCAGCGCGGTGACCGCGCGGTTGCGCATGAAGAAGACGTAGACCACCAGGCTCACCGCGATCACCGCGGTGACGTAGACGATGAACCAGGTGGTCGCGCCCGCGGCCGAAAGAGCCTGGTAGATCACCGGAGCGGTACCGCCGAACAGCGAGTTGGCGACGGCGTAACCGAGGCCGACGCCCAGCGCCCGCACCCGGGCCGGAAAGACCTCGGCCTTCACGATCGCGTTCACCGAGGTGTACCCGGTCAGGATCACGTAGCCGATCGCGGTCAGCAGGAACGCGTTCACCGCGGATGTCGTCTGCGGCAGGAAGGTGATCAGTACCCAGGTGTAGAGCACCCCGCCGACGCCGAAGAACACCAGCATGGGCTTGCGGCCGATCCGGTCGCTGATCAGCCCGCCGATCGGCTGGATGGCCATCAGCAGGATCAGCCCGAGCAGGTTGACCCAGGTCGCGGCGGTGGCGCCGTCCTCGCCGAAGGCCTTCTTGACGATCGCCGGCGCGTTGACGCTGTAGGTGTAGAAGGCGATGGTGCCGCCGGCGGTCACCAGGAACACCCACAGCAACGGCCGCCAGTAGGTGGTGAACAGTTCCCGCAGCGACCCGGATTCGCGGTCCTGGCCCGACCGTACGGCGTCCAGGTGCTCCTTCGACAACGACTCGTCCATGGTGCGGCGCATCCACAGCACGACCAGCGCGGCGATGCCGCCGACGAAGAAGCCGATCCGCCAGCCCCAGTCCTTGATCTCGTCGACGGACAGCACGCTGATCACGATCAGCAGGGTGAACTGGGCCAGCACATGCCCGCCGACCAGGGTGACGTACTGGAACGAGGAGAAGAACCCGCGCCGGTTCGCCGTCGCCGCCTCCGACATGTAGGTCGCCGAGGTGCCGTACTCGCCGCCGGTGGCGAAACCCTGAACCAGCCGGGCCACGACCAGGATCACGGCCGCCCACACCCCGATCGACTCGCGGGTCGGCATCAGCGCCACCACCATCGAGCAGGCCGACATCAGGGTGATGCTGACCGTCAGCGCGGCCCGCCGGCCGCGGCGGTCGGCGAACCGGCCGAAGAACCAGGATCCGATGGGCCGCATGACGAAGGTGACCGCGAAGATCGCGTATACGTAGATCGTCGAGTTCGTGTCCGCCGAGTCGAAGAACTGGTTCTCGAAGTACACCGCGAAGACGGTGTAGATGTACACGTCGTACCACTCGACCAGATTCCCGGCCGAGCCCTTGACGGTGTTCAGGATGGCGCGGTGCGTGCTGACCGGTGCCTGGGTGGGCGACGTCATGCACGCTGTGTGCCCATCCGACCACGGTATGAATCCGGCGACGAATCCCGCGCGGTCAGGCGTAGGGGTCGGTGATGTCCCGCAACCGGGTCAACGACCGCTGCAACGCCGCCCATTCGGCCGGTCCCAGATGCGCCGCCCATTCGGCCTGGATCCGCTCCAGCTCCGCACCGGCCACCGCCCATGCCTTCAGGCCGACCTCGCTCAGGCCGATCAGCCGGGCCCGGGCATCCGTCGGGTCGGGTCGTCGCTCGACATAGCCGGCGGCCACCAGTTGATCCACCAACGCCCCGGCGGTCTGCTTGGTGACCTGGGCCTGCTCGGCCAGGGCGGTCAGCCGGCTGCCGTTGTCGCCGATACGCTGCAGGATCCGACCCTGGGCCAGGGTCACCGGGTAACCAGCCCCGACAACGGCGGCCAGCACGCGATTCTCGACATGGCGGAAGGCGACGAACATGAGCGTCGGCACGTTCAGATCCGCCATCGGCACCCCTCGATCATCCTTGACAACAGTCAGGTTTCCGAACTACTTTTGGTCAGGAAAGCTTACTACCGAGGAGGCGGCATGGACAACGAGGCGCTGTGGTCGACGATCCATCACGAACGGACCCGGCTGGCCGACCTGCTGGAGACGCTGACCGACGAGGAGTGGGCCCATCCGTCGCTGTGCGACGGCTGGCGAGTGCGGGACGTCGCCGCCCACGTCATCTCCACCAGCGACTACTCGACCGGTTCGATGCTGGTCGGGGCGATCCGGGCCGGCGGGAACTTCGACCGGCTGATCGACCGGATGGCCCGCGAGCAGGGCTCCCGCCCGACGGCGGAGATCGTGGCCCGGTACCGGCGGAACGCGACGTCCCGTCGCAAGCCGCCGATGGTCAAGCCGCTGGACCCGCTGATGGACGTGCTGGTGCACAGTCAGGACATCGCCGTGCCGCTCGGGCGCGATCACCCGATGCCGACGGATTCGGCGGTCGTGGTGGCCGACCACATCTGGACCCGCGGCTTCCCGTTCCACGCCCAGCGACGCTTGGCCGGAATCCGTTTCGAAGCGACTGATGTCGAGTACTCAGTGGGTGCGGGCGACCCGGTGAAGGGCCCGATCGGCGCGATCGTGCTGACCCTGACCGGCCGCCCCGCGGGCCGGGAACGCCTGCGCGGACCGGGCACGGATGCCCTGTGGACAAAATGTGGATAACTCTTGGGCCGCTCGGCGAGGCGCGCTACGCTTCCAGCCATGACGAACCCACCGGACCTCGAAGCGCGGGTCGCCGCGCTGGAGACGCGAGTCGACGAGATCGCCGAAGACGCGGCGGCCGCCCGGCATCTCGCAGCGGCGAACGACCGCGACCTGTCGGGGCTGACCACCCGGATGGATGCGCACCGCATCGCGATCAGCGCACTGGGCGAGCAGACCAGGGCTCAGTTCGACCGCATGGACGAGCGGTTCGACAGCATGGACGAGCGGTTCGACCGCATGGACGAGCGGTTCGACCGCATGGACGAGCGGTTCGACCGCATGGACGAGCGGTTCGACCGCATGGACGAGCGCTTCGACCGCGCTGACGAGCGGTTCGACCGCGTTGACGAGCGGTTCGACCGCATTGACGAGCGCTCCGACCGCGTTGACCAACGCATCGCCGGCGTCGAGTCCGAGATGCGGGCCGGTTTCGCGGTCGCCGACGAGAACTTCCGGCTCATCGACGACAATTTCCGCAAGGTCGACGACAGGTTCCACAAGATCGACGAGAGATTCGACAAGGTCGACGCGAACTTCCGCAAGGTCGACGCCGGCTTCGTCGAGATCCGCGGCAAGCTGGACCAGACGACCGCGGGACTGCAGCACATCGTCCGGCTCCTGACGCCGGACGACCCGGCTGGTCCCGCCGGGTCGGTCACGGATCAGTAGGTGGTGAGGCCCCGCGCGCGGAACTGCCCGCGCACCCGTTCCACCAGCTCGGGCGACGGCGGCTGGGTGTCCTCCAACGGATAGCTGATCCCCAACTGATGCCACTTGTCCCGGCCCATCTGGTGGAACGGCAGCACCTCCACCCGCTCCACCACGCCGTGCCCGGCGAGTTCGGCGACGTAGTCGGCGACGGCGTCGACGTTGTCCACGGCGTCGGTGAGGTCCGGTACGAGCACGTACCGGATCCAGATCCGCGTTCCCCGGTCGGCCAACCGGCGGCCGAACGCCAGGGTGGGGGCCAGGTCCCGCCCGGTGACCATCCGGTAGGTCTCCGGTAGACCGGATTTCACATCCAGCAAGACCAGATCCACGTCGTCCAACAACGCGTCGGACGCCCGCGCGCCGAGGAACCCCGAGGTGTCGACCGCCGTGTGCAGCCCGAGTTCCTTGGCGTAGGCCAGCATCCGGCCCAGGAAAGCAGTCTGCAGCAACGGCTCTCCCCCGGACACGGTCAGCCCGCCGTGGGTCGCCCGGAGCACCGGCGCGTACCGGAAGATCCGGGCCTTCACCTCGTCGATCGTCGTGGGCACCCCGTCGGGCAGCCGCCAGGTGTCCGGGTTCTGGCAGTACAAGCAGCGCAGGGCGCAGCCGGACAGGAAGTACGTCAACCGGGTGCCGGGACCGTCGACGGCGGTGACCAGCTCCCAGGAGTGCACGCTGCCCAGGGTGCCCTCCCGCACCGCCGTCAGCCGGGTCCCCCGGGCCTCGTCAGGATGGTGTTCGGCATGGCGCCGGCCCACCGTCGGCGACCCCAACACGATGGTCATGTCGTCACAGAGCTCCGTGGAAGGTCCGCGACAGCACGTCCAGCTGCTGCTCGCGGGTGAGCCGGACGAAGTTGACCGCGTACCCGGACACCCGGATGGTCAGCTGCGGGTAGTTCTCCGGATGCTCCATGGCGTCCTCGAGCGTCTCCCGGTTGAGCACGTTGACGTTCATGTGGAAGCCGCTGGAGACCATGTACCCGTCGAGCAGGCCGACCAGGTTCGGCACCTGCTCGTCCCTGGTCCGGCCCAGGCTGCTCGGCACCACGGTCGAGGTCAGCGAGATGCCGTCCTGGGCCTGGTCGTACGGCAGCTTGGCCACCGACAGCGCACTGGTCAGCATGCCGTGCCGGTCCCGGCCGTTCATCGGGTTCGCTCCGGGCGCGAACGGCTCTCCCTTGCGCCGGCCGTCCGGGGTGTTGCCGGTGGCCTTGCCGTACACCACGTTCGAGGTGATGGTCAGCACCGACTGGGTGTGCACGGCGCCCCGGTAGGACGGCTGCCGGCGGACCTTCTCCATGAACTCGCGGACGATGTCGACCGCGATGGAGTCGACCCGGTCGTCGTCGTTGCCGAACGTGGGGAAGTCGCCGTCCACGAGATAGTCGGTGACCAGCCCGTTCTCGTCGCGGACCGGGTGAACCTTGGCGTGCTTGATGGCCGACAGCGAGTCGGCGACCACGCTCAGGCCCGCGATGCCGCAGGCCAGCGTGCGCAGGATCGACTTGTCGTGCAGCGCCATCTCCAGCCGCTCGTAGGCGTACTTGTCGTGCATGTAGTGCACGCAGTTCAGCGCGTTCACGTAGGTGGCGGCCAGCCAGTCCATCATGGTGTCGAAGCGGGCCTCAACGTCCTCGAAGACCAGCGTGTCACCGGTGACCGGTCCTGCCGGCAGCACGGCCGGCGGCACGACCTGGGTGCCCGAGATCTCGTCCTTGCCACCGTTGATCGCGTACAGCAGGGTCTTGGCCAGGTTGACCCGGGCGCCGAAGAACTGCATCTGCTTGCCGACCCGCATGGCCGAGACGCAGCAGGCGATGGCGGCGTCGTCGCCCCAGTTGGTGCGGATCAGCTCGTCCGACTCGTACTGGATGGCCGAGGTATCGATCGACACCTTCGCGCAGAACTCCTTGAAGCCCTGCGGCAGCTTGTCGGTCCACAGCACGGTCAGGTTCGGTTCGGGCGCCGGGCCCAGGTTGTACAGGGTCTGCAGCATCCGGAACGAGTTGCGGGTGACCAGCGGTCGCCCGTCCTGGCCGACCCCGCCGATGGTCTCGGTGACCCAGGTGGGGTCGCCGGAGAACAGCGCGTCGTACTCGGGGGTGCGCAGGAAGCGGACGATGCGCAGTTTGATGACCAGGTCGTCGATCATCTCCTGCGCGTCCTGCTCGGTGATCAGGCCGGCATTGAGGTCACGCTGCAGGTAGACGTCCAGGAAGGTGGCGGTCCGGCCGATGGACATGGCCGCGCCGTTCTGCTCCTTGACCGCGGCCAGGTAGGCCAGGTACAGCCACTGGATGGCCTCCTTGGCGGTCGTCGCGGGGCGGCTGACGTCGAAGCCGTAGCTCGCCGCCATCTGCGCCAGTTCGCGCAGCGCGTTGATCTGCTCGGTGTTCTCCTCGCGGTCGCGGATGACGTCCTCGACGGAGGCCAGTTCGTCCAGTTCGGCTCGGTCGGCCTGCTTGGCGGCGATCAGCCGGTCCACGCCGTAGAGCGCGACGCGGCGGTAGTCGCCGATGATGCGGCCGCGGCCGTAGGCGTCCGGCAGACCGGTGATGATGTGCGACTTCCGCGCCGCGCGGACGTCCGGCGGGTACACATCGAAGACGCCCTGGTTGTGGGTCTTGCGGTAGGTGGTGAAGATCTTGCGGACGATCGGGTCGGGCTCGTAGCCGTAGGTCTTGAGCGCGTCCTCGACCATCCGGTAGCCGCCGTTGGGCATGATGGCCCGCTTGAGCGGGGCGTCGGTCTGCAGGCCGACAATGATCTCGTTGTCCCTGTCGATGTAACCCGGGGCGTGCGAGACGATGGTCGAGGGCGTCGACGGATCGACGTCGTACACGCCTTTTTCCCGTTCCTCGGGAAACATTCCGGCCAGCGTCTGCCAGATGCGGGTGGTCCGCTCGGTCGGGCCGGCCAGGAAGGCGTCGTCGCCGGTGTAGGGCGTGTAGTTGCGCTGGATGAAGTCGCGCACGTCGATGCCGTCGGCCCAGGGGCCGGGTACGAAACCCGCCCAGGCGTCGACGGTGATCGCGGGGGTGGTGGGGCGGGCTGCTGCTGTGGTCATCTCTTCGGCTCCTTGTGGGATGCGCCGCACTCTCGGACTTCTTCTTGGTAAGACCATATGGGCGGCCGGGCTCGGCCGACACGGCCTAAAGTCCCTATTCCTGACGACGTTGTCGGGTGGATCGCGCGCGGGCGAGCGCGATCAGTTCCTCGACGACCTCGTTCGGCGGTCGCCGGGTGTCGATCTCGACGTCCGCTGCCGCCCGCAGCCGCGGTTCGATCTCCAACGTGTCCGCGATGATCCGGTCGCGTTCCGCCGGGCTCCGGCCGAAGGGGTTGTCGGTCCGCCGCGCGACCCGCTCCAGCAGCACCGGCAGCGGTGCGCTCAGCAGAACCACGCGATCGAGGCGATCGCGGAAGGCACCCTGGTTGGCGACCGTGCCGGCGATCACCAGCGGTTCGCCGCTCGTCTCGTGCCCGGCCAACAGGGCGTCGATCCGCGACCGGATCCACAACGGTTCGAGGGTCCCGTCGGCCTGCCGGACCTGCTCGATCCAGCCGCCGACGTCCGTGTCCACCACCCGGATTCCGCGCCGGGCCAACCCGGCCAGCGCGGTGGACTTGCCGGCGCCGGACATGCCCGTCAGCAGGATCACCGCCATCGGTGCATCCTGCCCTACCCGGTTGCCGGGCGAATGCGCCATCCGGCATGGACAACCGTCGCGGCGGCCGGTGGACACGGATGCACGCAACGCCAACGCGCAACACCATTCTCGACGTGGTGTCCGGCCGCCGGCGCGATGGACGCGACAGCGTCATCGGTGGGGCGCGGGCGCGTCGCGGACGTGCGCGGGCGCGGACGGCGCGGGAGCGGATCGGGCGCGGCGCTCGACAAGCTCTCGTCCGCGAGAAACCGGGCAGTGTCAGACCCGTCCGTCACAATGCTCCCGATGCCCCGAGGTTCGGTCCAAGAGAACTGGACATATGTTCCCTATCAGTGGTAGGATCAGGTATGTTTGTGGCGGAACGGCGGCACGGGGACCGTGCTCTGGTGTGGCGGTCCACCCCGCCCGCACCGCTGCCTCCCAACCAGCTGTGGACCCCCCGCACGGTCGAGCCGCATCCCTCCGACAGGCCCGGGTGGGCGCCGGAATTCACCATCCACCAACTGCTCAAGCCGACCACCACGGACGATGCGGTTCTGCAGTTGGCCGAGTTCCGGCAGCGCATCGAGACCACTCCGGCCGGGGGTGCGTTGGCCCGGTTCCTGCACCACCGCCCCGCCCGCCCGGCGGCGGAGTTGGGGGTGGCCGGGCAGGAAACACTCTGGGCGAACGTGCTTTTGGACTCGATCCGCGCGCGGGAACGCCTCATCGCGCACCTGCAGGGTTGCCAGGTCGCCGACCTGTCCGAACTGTCCCGCAACTACCCAGGGCTGCACGAGTTCCTGCCCACCGAGGTCGCCCTCGCGTTGGGCGTCGGGGAAGGCACCGCCAGCCGCCGCCTGCTGGAAGCCGAATCGTTGACCACCCGACTGCCCGGCACGTTCGCCGCGCTGCACGCCGGTCGGATCACCCAGCCCAAGGCCCGCGCCATCCACCAGGGCACCCTCGACGTCACCCCCGAAATCGCTTACCAGGTCGAACGGGATGTGCTGCCCGACGTGCCCGCCAGCACCATCCCCGCGGTGCAGGACCTGGTCGCCGCCGCGATCATCCGCCGCGACCCACACGGCGCCGAAGAGCGCCACGAAAGCGCCCGGGACCGGCGCAGCATCAGCCGCCGCAACGAACCCGACGGCATGGGCACCCTGAAGCTGTACTCCACGATCCAGGACATCGCGACGATCCATACCGCGCTCACCGCGATCAGCGACGCCTGCAAGACCCCCGACGACGAACGGTCCGCGGACAACCGTCGGGTCGATGCCATGGTCGACCTGTGCGCCGACGTCCTGGATACCGGGCTGTGGCGCGGCGACCCGCTGCCCGTAGCGCAACGCCGCCCGCACGTCCAGGTCACCCTGCCGATCACCGCCCTGCTCGACGGGCCACCCACCGGCGACGTCGCGCAACTCGCCGGGTACGGGCCCATCACCGCCGCCCAAGCAAGGCAGATCGCCGCCGACGGCACCCTCCGCCGACTGGTCTGTGACCGGCTGTCCGGGACTCTGCTGGACTACGGCCGCACCGTCTACGAACCACCCGCGTCGCTGGCCGATCATGTCCTGGTCCGGGACCAGACCTGCTTCATGCCGGGGTGCCGGCAACCCGCACACCGCTGCGAACTCGACCACACAGAACCGTTCCGCCCCGGACGGCCCACCGGCGGCAGCACGAGCGCGGTGAACCTCGGACCGGGTTGCAAACACCATCACCGGAGCAAGGACGGCGGCGGCTTCCACGTCGACCGCACGGAACACGGCTACCGATGGACCACCCCCCTCGGCCGCGACTACACCCGCCTCCACACCCGCCTTTGGCAGGCCCCACCGGACCACATCCCCACGCCAGAACCGGCCGCCGACCCCGAACCGCCCCCGTTCTGAGCCCGTCCGCCACCGGGGCGGGGCTCGGCCACCGGGCGGGGCGGCCACCGGGGCGGAGGACTGGCGACGCCGCCGGACTCCCCCAGCCCGAGGCGAACGGAACTCCCGGCCGCGGCGCTGATGGGAATGGCCGAGGTGCCGATGGGAATCGATGGCTCGCGGCGCAAGATCGCGGCGCGAGCTGCGCGCGCCAGCAGCCGCTGGTGCGCAAGGCGCCGAGATGGGCGTTCCGGCGAGGGCCACCCGGTCCGAGCGCGCCTACCCGGGGCCGAGGTCGGCCCGGGAAATCCGTTCGGTCCGCCCTGCACATCACATCCGACACCGTCCGCCCCGGAACCCGGCCCGCCGGCCGCAGACCCGCGCGGGACGAGCCTCCGAATGCCTCCGGTTCCGCCCGACCCGTCGAGAGCCGACCCGCTCTTCGCCGTCAGTTCGGCGACTCGATCAGCTCCCACGGCGACTGCTGATCCGGGCTGGTCGGTGTGGCGCCGGGCACGTCCCCCTGCGTCCAGAATCGCGCCTGCCAGCCGATGCCGTCGTGCAGCACCCGGCTGCCGGCCACGTAGACGTCGGTCGCGTTCCACTCCGGGTACGTGCCGGCCGGCAGGGTCGGCGTCGGCACCGGCGTGTCGCCGGGCAGCACCGGCCCGATGAGGGTCCACGGCGACTGGTCGGTACTGGCCACCGGCAGGTCCGGCTGGTCGCCCTGGGTGTACCACTTGGCCTGGTACACGTTCTTGTGCCAGACCACCTTGGTGCCCTTGGGGTAGCCCTGGTTCTCGTTCCAGATCTGGTACGGCGAGGTGGCCGGGTCGTCCACGATCGCGCTGGAGGTGACCCGGCCCGCCGCGGTGGTCGGGGCGCTCGTCGCGGATTCCGCACCGGTCGACGTGCCGGTGGCCGCCGTGGTCGCGACCGCCGATTGCCCGCTGCCGAATTGGTCGAAGATCGCGCCGAAAGCCCCCGGGTCCTGGGTGATCCCGCTGCAGACATCGGAGACCACCGTGACGTCCGGGTAGTTCGGGCCGCACGACTGGTCCCGGTTGGCCGACCACATGGACAGCCGGCCCATCCGGTGCTGCTGCGCGAACGCGAGCAGCTGGGTGGCGTCGTCGAGAGTGAAGACCTCGCTCGGGATGTCGTTCTGACCGATCATCGGGGTCGCGCCGACCAGCGTCCACGCCTGGGCGTCGCTCAGGGAATCGTCGACCGCCGCGTAGGCGTCCCGGATCTGCTGCTGGAGGGCGGTCAGCGCCAGTTCGCCCTGGGTGGCCATGGTGCGACCCTCCGGGAACTGCTCGCCGTAGTCCATCGTCATCGCGTTCACGCCGGCCGGCCGCACGCCGGCGGCCAGCATCGAGGTGAGCACGGCCTGCCCCTCGGCGGTCAGGCCGGTCGAGATCACCGGCAGGGTCAGCCACACGTCCAGAGACTTGCCGGCCGTCTGCTGCTGCGCGACCAGCGCGGCGACCGCCTGCGCCCGCCGCTGGTTGACCTCCGGCGTCATGGACGCCTGACCCTCGATGTCCAGGTCGATCCCGGTCAGTTCGTACCGGTCGACGACGGAGCCGTAGGCGGCGGTCAGCGCGGCGACGTCGGTGCAACCGATCGCCAGCTCGGAGTTGGCCGCGCCGCCGAACGAGACGGCCACCCGGCCGCCGAGCTGACGCAGCCGGGCCACCCGTCGGTCCAGGTCCATCTGCTCGGCCGCCGCCGACATCGAATACGCCCCACCCCAACTCGGGTCGCAGGCGGCGTCCGGTGCGCTGACCACGAAGGCCAGCACCGCCGACGAACTCGTCGCGTCCTCGAAGGCGTAGCTCGGGGTCGAGGTCACGTCGACGTACGGCGCGAACCATGACGGCGGGCCGGCCGCTGCCACCGCTGCCTCCTCCTGCTGCCGGACGTAGTACCAGACGCCGCCGGCCGCGGCGACGACGACCACGACGACCAGGAACACCCGGAACCAGGACAGCCGCCGCCCGTCCTCGTTCGGCGCGGGCGCCTCGGTGGCCTCGACGTCGAGCAGGTCCCCCTCGTTCACGATTGGTCGACCGTCCGTCCCCCGTCGGCCGGCCGCTCGGCGCGGTCGCTCGCCCGCCGCCCGCCGTTCCGGTCACTGTCGCGCCGTCCGGCGCCCTCCACCTGGTCGGTCGCTCGCCGGCCGTAGGTGACCTGGTCGGACGCCCGGCGCCCGTACGCGGGCTGGTCGCCCGCCCGCCGCGCCGGTCCGTCCGCCCCGCCGTCGACGCGGTCGGTGGCCCGCCGGCCGTAGCCCTGCGGCATCCGGTCGGTCGCCCGCCGCCCGTACATCACCGGGGTCTCCGGCACCTCGGCCAGGATGCGGAACATGCCGGCGCTCTCCGACACGTGCTCGCCGGTGGCGGTGGCGGCGGCCCCACGGTAGAGCACGTCCTGCCAGGTCGGCGGCACCGGTTCGGGCTCGGCCCGGCGCCGGCGCACCCGGACCACCTCGCGCGGCTTGTCGGTGACGTAGAGCCGCTCGACGAAGCCGAGCCAGGTGTCGACCAGGGCGAACCGCACCCCGACCAGTGCGATCAGCGCGTAGGTCGCGGTGGCCGCGTTGAACGCGCCGAACACCACGTTGCCCCAGAACTGGTTCTCGTAGCCGCGCCACGCCGTCCACACCGACCAGCCGATGATCAGGAACGGGCTGAACGCGAACAGCAGCGGGGTGGCCGTCCGGTTGGCCACCTTCGGCGTGCGGGCGAACGGGATGCGCCGGCCGGTGATCGCCTGCTGGATCGACTTGAACACCCCGGCCAGGTTCACGGGCAGCAGGATCAGGTTGAAGCCGTAGACCCGGAAGATGTCCATCCGCTTGTAGCCGCAACGCTTCAGGTCCGAGGACATCGCGGCGAAGTACGGCAGCGCGGCCAGCAGCACCAGCGGGCTGAGCAGCCGGTTGTTGAACGGGTACACCAGCAGCAGCACCAGGGCGAAGCTGCTCCAGCAGGTCGAGGCGAGATAGTTGATGCGCAGCAGGGTCTCGATGGCCCGGCCGCGCTGCGCGCGCTTGAGCCGGGACCGCCGCAGGGTCCACAGCTTGGGCAGGATGATCAGCCCGCCGTTGGCCCAGCGCCGGCGCTGGATGCACAGCGATCCGAAGTCCGGCGGGGTCGCCGAGTAGCTCAGCCGCTCCGGGTAGTTCAGCAGCCACCAGCCGTGGATGGCCATGTCGACGCTGGACTCGGTGTCCTCGATGACCGTGCGGTCCATGACGTACCGGCGGATCTCGAACCCGCCCTGGTGCTCGACCTCGACGATGTCGTCCAGCGCCCGCTTGCGGATGACGGCGTTGGCGCCCACCCAGAAGGTGGCGCCGTAGTAGCTCATCCCCTGATGCACGATGTGCTGCAGGTCGGTGGTCGCGCCGGACAGTCGCTCCATCCGGGTCGGCGAGCCGGGGAACGCCGAGTACGGCGTCTGGATGACGGCCAGCTTGGCGTTCTCCGGCTGGCACATCACGTACACCAGGCGCAGGCAGTACTCGGGCAGCACGATGCTGTCCGCGTCCAGGGTCAGGATGAAGTCGGCGTCCGGGATCGCCAGCGAACCGGAGGCGCCGGCCGCGGACAGCACCTGCCCCTGCGGCGTGTCCTTGACCTCGTAGCTGTGCCCCATCAGCCCGATGTAGCTGTTGAGGTTCATCGCCTTGTTCGCCTCCTGCGACAGCGAGGAGTAGCGCTTGCGCTCGAACGAGGTCACCTCCCCGCGGAAGGTCCAGGCCAGCCGCCGGTGCAGCTGCAGCATCCGCGCCCGGGGCAGCGCGCTCTCCTCGTCGGCCGCCTCGGTCAGGGCGTGACCGACCGCGGCGAAGTCGTCGGCCAGCGCGCCCAGCACCTGCTCGACGAAGAACCGGTCCACGTGGTCGGCGATCACCTCCTGCCCCATCCGCATCCGCAGCCAGCCCTGCGCCCAGTCGAATTCGTCGGCCAGCAAACGCATCTGAGCCAGCACCTGGTCCGGTTCGGGCTCCTGATCGGCCAGCGGCTCGGACATCTCGAACACCTCGAGGGTGCGGGCGAAACGCTCCCGCGGCTCGCGCAGCCACTCCGCCAACTCCCCCGGCAACCGGCGGGCGCCCTCCAGCAGTGCCTTGTTCGCCGCCGACGTCGGGTTCGGCGGGTCGTCGAGCAGCAGCACCACGCGCAGGAACGGGTACTCCTGCAGGAGCGCGGACAGCAGCGTCTTGCGGACCACCGCGATCTCCTCGCGGTAGGACGGCACGAGCACGGTCATGGTCGGCAGGGTGGTGTCGAAGAAGCCGTCGATGACGGCCCGCGGCACCCGGCGGTGCGCCCGGCTCCGGTACAGCGCGCCCTGCCTGGCGACCAGGTACAGCAGCGCGGACAGCGCCAGCACCGAGGTGATCCCCACGTAGACGATCGTCTCGACCAGGAAGTCGATGTGGTTCTGGTACGAGCTGTTGATGATGCCGGTGATGAAGTACCCGAACACGTAGGCCAGCCAGGCCAGGATCGTGAAGATGATCGCGATCCGGCCGATGGCGATCAGCCCGTCGCTGGCCGGCGGCGCGACCGGGGGCAGCGGCTTGTCCCGGGTGTCCGACCCGCGCTGGCGTTTGGGTGGCCCGGCCGTGGCCACGGTCGTCGGGTGCGTGTCCACGTCGGTCATCTGATCCCCTGCCCCCGCTCACGTGGAGTCACGACCACCCGACTCGTCCGAGTGACCTCAGCCGAACGGGTCAAACGGGTGGTCGACACCCATTCAGGGTATCGCAGTCGATCACAAAATCGCGCAACGAGGGGACGCTTCCGGCCCCTCGTAGCAGCTGGGGTCAACCTACCGTCGCAGCCGCCAGCCGGGCCTTGGCCTGCGGGTAGCTGATCCCGTAGTAGGCCGCGGCCATGATCACCTTCATGTCGGCCAGCATCGGCATCCGCGGGTTGGCCGGCGCGCACTGGTCCCGGTAGGCGCCCATGGCCACGTGGTCCAGCTCGCCGACGAACTGCTGCTCGTCCACGCCCTGGGCCTGGAACGAGGCCGGGATGCCGACCATCGCCCGCAGCTGCTCGACGGCGGTGGCGTAGGACTCCACGCCCTCCTCCGGGGTCGCGGCGGGCAGGCCGAGCATCGCCGCGATCTGCTGGAACCGCTCCGGCGCCACGTAGCTTTCGTACTTGGGCCAGCTGGTCAGCTTGGTCGGCACGGTGCCGTTGTAGCGGATCACGTGCGGCAGCAGGGTCGCGTTGGTCCGGCCGTGCACCAGGTGGTACCGCGCGCCGATGGTGTGCGCCATCGCGTGCACGATGCCCAGGAACGCGTTCCCGAAGGCCATGCCGGCGATCGTCCCCGCGTTGTGCATCTTCTCCCGGGCCTTGATCGTCGCCGGGTCCTTCGGATCGCCGTTCACCGACGTGACCAGGTTGGCGAAGATGAGCCGGATGGCGTGCAGCGCCATGCCGTCGGTGAAGTCGTTGGCGTACACCGACACGTAGGCCTCGGTCGCGTGGGTGAGCGCGTCGAAACCGGAGTCGGCGGCCAGCGAGGCGGGCATCCGGCCGGTCAGCACCGGGTCGATGATCGCCACGGTCGGGGTGAGGGCGTAATCGGCCAGCGGGTACTTGGTGCCGTTGGTCGGGTCGGTGATCACCGCGAACGGGGTGACCTCGGCCCCGGTGCCGGAGGTGGTCGGCACGCACACCAGCTTGGCCAGCGCGCCGAGCCGCGGGAACCGGAAGGCCCGCTTGCGGACGTCGAAGAACTTCTCCTTCAGGTCGGCGAACACGGTGTCCGGGTGCTCGTACAGCAGCCACATCACCTTGGCCGCGTCCATCGGTGAGCCGCCGCCGAGCGCGATGATGGTGTCCGGCTTGAACTCCCGCATGAGATCCGCGCCCCGGTAGACGGTCTGCACGCTGGGTTCGGGTTCGACGCCGTCGATGATCTGCAGCGAGACGGGGTGCTGCCGCCGGCGCAGCACGTCGATGATCTTGTCGGCGAAGCCGAGCTTGGTCATCGTGGCGTCGGTGACGATGGTGACCCGGTGCACGTCGGGCATGTCGATCAAGTAGCGGATCGCGTTCGGCTCGAAGTAGGTCTTGGCCGGCACCTTGAACCACTGCAGGTTGTTGTTGCGGCGGGCGACCCGCTTGATGTTCACCAGGTTGATCGCCGACACGTTGCCGGACACCGAGTTGTGCCCATACGAGCCGCAGGACAGCGTCAGCGACGGCGCCAGCGCGTTGTAGATGTCACCGATGCCACCCATCGAGGTCGGCGAGTCACGAATGATGCGAACCGCTTTCACCCGCCGGCCGAACTCGATCGCGAGGGCCTCGTCACCGGTGTGGATGGCGGCGCTGTGACCGAGGCCGTCCAGCTGCACCATCTGTTCGGCCAGCTCGATGCCGTGCTCCGCGTCCCGGGCGGCCAGCACCGCCAGCACCGGGCACAGCTTCTCCCGGGTCAGCGGCTGGCCGGTGCCGACGAACGGCACCTCGACCAGGAGAATCGAGGTCTCCTCGGGCACCTCGAAGCCGGCGCCGCGGGCGATCCACTGCGGGCTCTGGCCGACCACGCTCGCGTTGAGTTTGGCTCCGCCGCAGGCGGTTCCGTCGGCCGTGACGCCGAACAGGAACTGCTCCAGCAGCGCCTTCTGCTGCGCGTTGACCCGGTAGGCGTGCAGCCGGGCGAACTCGGCCATGGCGCTCTCGTAGATCGGCTCGTCCAGGATGACGGCCTGCTCGGAGGCGCAGATCATCCCGTTGTCGAAGCTCTTGGACACGACCACGTCGTTGATCGCCCGCGGCAGGTTCGCGGTCCGCTCGATGAACGCCGGCACGTTGCCGGCGCCGACGCCCAGGGCCGGCTTGCCGCAGCTGTAGGCGGCCTTGACCATCGCGTTGCCGCCGGTGGCCAGGATGGTGGCGACGCCGGGGTGGTTCATCAGCTTGCCGGTCGCCTCGATCGACGGGTGCTCGATCCACTGGATGCAGTGCTCGGGGGCGCCGGCGGCGATCGCCGCGTCCCGGACGACCCGGGCCGCCTGCGCCGACGACCGCTGAGCGGCCGGATGGAAGCCGAAGACGATGGGGTTGCGGGTCTTCAGGGCCAGCAGGCTCTTGAAGATGGTGGTGGAGGTGGGATTGGTGACCGGCGTGATGCCGGCGACGACGCCGACCGGCTCGGCGATCTCGGTGATACCGGTGATCTCGTCGGTGCTGATCACGCCGACGGTGCGCAGGTACTTCATGGAGTTGGTGACGTGCTCGCAGGCGAAGATGTTCTTGACCGCCTTGTCCTCGAACACGCCGCGGCCGGTCTCGGCGACGGCGGCCTGGGCGAGCTGGCCGTGCTGGTCCAGCGCGGCGACGGCGGCCTTCTTGACGATGTAGTCGATCTTCTCCTGGTCGAAGTCGCCGCCGGTGTAGGCGGCCAGCGCGATCAGGGCGCGGCCGACCAGCAGGTCGATCTCGTCCGGCTCGACGTTTCCGGCCGGTTCGGGCACGACCTCGGTCAAGTCGCCCGGCAAGACGTCGTCGGGACGGAGGGCGGTGGGCGCAACCATGGTGTTCTCCCTGTGTCGATCGCTGGTGAATCACCTCCGACACTAGGAATCGACCTATGGTCAGACCATAGGTCGAAGGTCCTGATTTGGTGATCGGGCCCGATCGGGTGGACCGGCTAGAAGCCGGCCACCTGGGCCCGCCGGTGCACCTCCCGGCCCCGGTTCTCCCGCAACGCGAGCATCGGGCTGCCGGGCAGCGACTCGTCCGCCTCGAACAGCCAGGCGACGATCTCCTCATCGCGATACCCGTTGTCCCGCAACAGGGTCACTGTGGCCGGCAGGCCCTTCACGACCAGCCCGTCGGCGACGAACTCGGCCGGGATGCGCAGCACCCCGTCCTGGCGCAGGGCGACCAGCTGCCCGTCGCGGATCAGCTGGTGCACCTTGGTCACCGGCAGGTGCAGGTGCTCGGCGATGGTCGGGACGGGCACCCAGGTGGGTTCGGGTTGATCACTCACGGGGTCAGCCTGCCAGGTGTCGCGCCGGGCCGGACCTGCCGCCCGACCCGTGCCGCCGCCTCGAAGTCGACCGCGGCGAAGCCGAGCAACTGGAATCGCAGGAGCAGGCGCCGCAGATCGTTCTCCCGCCGGCCAACCCGAGCCCGCGCCAGCATCTCCATGATCACCGGCTCGGTCACGGCCGGCGGTCCGTCGTTGCCGATCAGCTCGGCGATGCGCAGATCGGCCGGACGCCGGTGGCCCGGTCGAACTCGACCCGGGCAGAGGCGTCGGCCAGAATCACCGGCTGCTCACGGGTGGACGCCATCGATTACCTGATCGATCGCCCGCCCGCCGCGCATGCACAGCGCCTGGTCCTTCCTCCGCTGTCCGCGCCGGGACCGGTAGACCAGCGAGCGCGCGGATCGACCGACGCGACGGTGAAAGTCTCGTGGCGGCCACCGTAGTCGGGGATCACGTCGCCGACATCCGGCCCGGCCCACCAGGCGTCGGGCCGGCGGATCGCCGGCCGCGGCGGCGGCAGGTACCGCTCGACCGCCCGCGGCAGGTACCACCCCGCCCGTCGTTGCCCAGCTGCACCTCGCCGGGCCGGGGCCCGGCGATCTCGGCGGCCGTCGCCGCCACCCCGGCCTGCGTCACACTCCGGCAACCGATGCGCACAGCCCGCGTCTCTCATTACGGATAACCAGTGAACAAACCGAAGGAAGACGCCTTGTTGCTCGCGGACCCCACCACCGTCGAGATACCCGTGTTCGATCCCACCCCCGACATCCGGCTGGTCGTCGCCGACCTGGACGGCACCCTGCTGGACGACGACAAGCAGGTGCACGAGCAGTTCTGGCCGCTGGTCGAGCAGTTGCACCGTCGCGGCATCCTGTTCGCCCCGGCCAGCGGCCGGCAGTACTACACGCTGCTGCGCGAGTTCTCCGACATCGCCGACGATCTGGTGTTCATCGCGGAGAACGGATCCGTCGTCATGCGCCGCGGCCAGGAGGTCAGCTCCGACTGCCTGGACCGGGCCGACGCCCTGCGGCTGGTGCACACCCTGCGGGCGGCCGCGAACGACGGGGTCGACGGCGGCGTCGTGGTCTGCGGCAAGCAATCCGCCTACATCGAGCGCTCCGACGAGGTGTTCCTCGAGCAGGTCGACCGGTACTACGCCCGGCTGCAGCCGGTCGACGACCTGACGAAGGTCATCGACGACGACGTGCTCAAGATCGCGGTCTACGACTTCGGGTCGGCCGAGCACAGCACCCTGCCCCGTCTGGCGGCGTTCACCGGCAGCCACAAGGTCACCGTGTCCAGCGAGCACTGGCTGGACGTGAACACCCGCACCTCCAACAAGGGCCACGCGATCACTGCGTTGCAGACGGCGCTGGGCATCACCCCGGCCCAGACCATGGTCTTCGGCGACTTCCTGAACGACCTGGAGATGATGGACACCGCCGACTACGCGTTCGCCATGCGCAACGCGCACCCGCGGCTGCACGAGCGGGCCAAGTTCGTCGCGCCGTCCAACAACGACAACGGGGTGGTCCGCACCATCGCCGCGGTGCTGGACATCCCGCTGGGCTGACCGCTGCGCCAGGTTCTACCGGTGCACCGATTGTCCCGGATACAGGTCGTCGATCAGCGCGTTCGTGATCGCGCCGGAGGCGTTCTCGGAGTTGGTCGACAGGTTGACCAGCACGACGAATGTGGCGTCCTGGGCGGGTAGCCGCAGCATCGTCCCGCCGCCGCCGTTGATGTCGCCGTTGTGGCCGATCAGGTCGTTCATATTCAGCACGCCGAGCCCGTAGCCGACGTCCAGCGAGATGCCGGTGAACTGCGTGGTCGCCAGCCGTTGCGCCTGCAGGTCGGGCGACAGGAGGGTGCCGTCGGTCAGCTCCCGGGCGAACCGGGCAAGGTCGGCGACGGTGGACGTCGCCGCACCGGCCGTCCAGGCGAAGTCGGGGTTCAGTTCCGGGACCGCCACCGGCTGCCCGTTGGCGGGCATGTAACTGCCGATCCCGGGGTCGGGCACGCCGGGCTGGTCGTCGGCGGGCATCCGGGTGCCGGTCAGGCCGAGCGGCTCGGTCACCATCGTCCTCACCACGTCGCTGATCGGCTGACCGGTGACGACCTCGGCGATCCGGCCGAGCAGCACGTAGTTGGAGTCGCAGTATGCGACCTTGGTGCCCGGCTCGAAATCGGCCGGATGCGAGCGGATGAGGTCAATCGTCCGATCGACGGTCCACGGCGCCATCGGGTCGCTGGCGAATGTGTCCAGCAGCGTCTGGTCGGTGGTGTAGTTCCACACTCCCGACGACATCGACAGCAACTGACGGACGGTGATCCGGTCGCCGTCGGCAATGCCGGTGATGTACTTGCCCAGCGGGTCGTCGAGCGAGAGTTGGTGCTGGTCGACGAGTTCCAGCACCGCGGTGGCGACGATCGGCTTGGTGATGCTGCCGATCCGGCCGTGCCCGGCCGGGTCGATCGGCGCCTGGGTGGCCAGGTCGGACACCCCCAGCGCGCTCGTCCATTCCTGGCCGCCGACCGAGACGTACGCGACCGCGCCGGGCGTGGCCACGCCGTCCACCGTGGCCGCGGCGAAGGTCTGCTCGAAGCTCGCCTGGAGCTGCGCCTTCGTCGCGTCGTCGAGCCGGACCGGCGCGCCGGGGATGGTCGAGCCCGAGGCGCCCGGAGCGGCCGCGGGACCCGATGAGGCGGCGGCCGAGCTGGCGGCTGCGGAGGGACCGGAGTCCGATCCCCCGCACGCCGACAGCACCAGCAGCGTCGACGCCGCGACCAACACCAACGGGCGCGTCCGACGAAGCATCGGGACCTCCTCGCGAACAGCATGGATCGCGAACCCTACGCCGCGGGATCGGTTCCCACCGGACGGGCCGCCGGCGGGACGGAGCATTCGGACGAACCGGGCGTGAAACGCCCGTGACGTTTCCGCGGAAACGTCGGGCACCCGAGAGAACCGGCCGGGTCAGCGGATCCCGGCCGGCACGAACGCGCCAGCCAGCATCACCTGACGCACCCGGCCCAGCGGCCCCAGATCGGCCCCGAACCGGCCGTCGACGACGATCAGGTCCGCGTCGAATCCCTTGGCCACGCGCCCTTTTCGCTCACCGATCGCGCAGGCATCGGCGGCCAGCGAGGTGCCGGCGGCCAGCGCCTGCTCCACGGACGCCCCGGCCGACACCAGGAAGTCGAGCCCGCTGCGCATCGCCCCGTGCGTCATGAAGTCGTTGATCCCGGCATCCGATCCGCCGACGAAGCGGACCCCGGCCCCGCGCATCCGCGCGGTGAAACCCCGACGCATCTCGAGCATCTGGTCCGGGGTGATGCCGAACTGCGTCATCATCTTCTTGATGTTCGGCGGCGCATGGTCGTAGGCCCCGGGCGGGGGCGCCATCAGCGCCGCGCCGATCGGGACCTGCCGGTCCACCAGCGCCTTCAGCAGCTCGTCGGGCACCCGCGGCCCCTGCGGGGTCAGGCAACTGCAGTGTTCGATGCCCTCCACCCCGGCGGCCACCGCGATCTCCACCGCGGCCAACGCGTGCGCGTGCGCGGTCACCGGGATCCCGGCCGCGTGCGACTGTTCGACGATCAACCGCATCTCGTCCAGCGAGAACTGCGGCAGCATCACGTCCGTCCCGGTGGTGGCCATGCCGCC
>JBDHZW010000015.1:0-36248 GCA_039812105.1 Nakamurella sp. | reverse complement strand
TCATGCCGATCCCTCCCCGGCCCGCCTCGCCGGCTCGGCGACCCGGCCGCGGGAGCGGCACCGGTGCTGATGATTCACTCGCTGACGCTCGTTCATGCCTGCCCCTGCGTCCGCACCCGGACGGCGGCCGGGTGATCGGCACCCTGCGGCGCGGACACCGGCGGCTCCTGGCCGGCCTCCTGCGCCTCCGACCGATCGGCGTCCCGGCCGACACCTGCGCCGCCCGGTGCCTGCCGGACCAATTCGGGTCCGCGGGCGTAGTAGTCGTGCTCGTCACCCAGGCGCATCGGATGCGGCGGCTGCTCCATGCCCGGCAGCAGCGGGGCCAGCAGCATGTCCTTGGTGTAGATCAGCCGCTGCCGGTCGTCGTCGGCCAGCTCGTACTCGTTCGTCATGGTCAGCGAGCGGGTCGGGCACGCCTCGATGCACAGCCCGCAGCCGATGCAGCGCAGGTAGTTGATCTGGTAGTTCTTCCCGTACCGCTCGCCCGGGGAGTAGCGGGCCTCCTCGGTGTTGTCGCCGCCCTCCACGAAGATCGCGTCGGCCGGGCAGGCCCAGGCGCACAGCTCGCAGCCGACGCACTTCTCCAGGCCGTCCGGGTGCCGGTTCAGCTGGTGCCGGCCGTGGTAACGCGGCGCGGGCTGATCGGGCCGTTTCGGATAGTCCTCGGTGACCACCGGCTTGAACATGGTGGAGAAGGTGACACCGAAGCCCTTGACGGGATCAAGAAACGACATTGCTGCCTCCCGAGTTGCTGCCTCCCGGCAGGTCGTGGCCGGCCCCGACCGGGGTCAGCGCGGGGGCGACCGGACGCGCCTGCTGGGCGCGGATCGGCGGCACCGGGACGACCAGGTCCAACGGCGGCACCGGGTAGGCGCCGCGCGCCTCGGGCACCACCCCGCCCGGCGGCGCGTCGGCGTCCTCCAGATCCACTTCCGGCTCGACCAACTCGTTCTTGCGGGACGGCGGCCAGGCGATCGCCGCGATGATGATCACCGCCAGCGGAATGCCGACCCACAGCAGCACCTGGGTGGTGGAGTAGCCCTCGGCGTTGCGCAGCACCCGGACCGAGCCGACCAGCACGATCCAGACCAGGGAGACCGGGATCAGCACCTTCCAACCGATGGCCATGAACTGGTCGTAGCGGATCCGGGGCAGGGTGCCGCGGAGCCAGACGAACACGAACATGAACGCCAGCACCTTGATGAAGAACCACAACATGGTCCAGTAGCCGGTGTTCGCCCAGGAGAACAGAGAGATCGGCCAGGGCGCCATCCAACCGCCCAGGAACAAGGTGGTCGCGATCGCCGAGACGTTGATCAGGTTGATGTACTCGGCCAGGAAGAACAGGCCGAACCGCATCGAGGAGTACTCGGTGTTGAACCCGCCGACCAGCTCGCCCTCGGCCTCGGCCAGGTCGAACGGCGCCCGGTTGGTCTCGCCGACCATCGACACGCAGTAGACGATGAACGACACCGGCAGCAGCCACACGTACCAGCCGGGCTGCTGCTGGGTGACGATCGCCGCGGTGGACAGCGTGCCGGCGTACAGGAACACGGCGACGAACGACAAGCCCATCGCCACGTCGTAGGAGATCATCTGCGCGGCCGACCGCAGGCCGCCGAGCAGCGGGTACGTCGATCCGGAGGCCCAGCCGCCGAGCACGATGCCGTACACGCCGACCGAGGCCAGGCCGAGCGCGACCAGCACGCCGACCGGCGGGTCGATCAGCTGCAGCGCGGTCTGCTGGCCGAACATGGTGACCTCGCCGCCGACCGGGATGATCGAGAAGATCAGGAACGCCGGGATGGCGGAGAACGCGGGCGCCAGGATGTACACCACCTTGTCCGCCCGGGCGGGGATGATGCCCTCCTTGAAGTGCAGCTTCAACGCGTCGGCGAGCGATTGCAGCAGGCCGAACGGACCGTTCCAGTTCGGACCGGGCCGGTGCTGCATGCGGCCGACCACCCGGCGCTCGAACCAGATCGCGAACAGGGTGAGCAGCAGCAGGATGATGAAGACCAGCAGAGCCTTGATCAGCATCAGCCACCACGGGTCGTCGGCCAGCAGCGGCTCGACCGACCCGTCCGGCAACGGCTGGGGGTTCATCCGACCGCCCCTCCTGTGTCAGTTCCAGTGGTCGGGTCAATATGCACCCGGGCACCGACACCGGCCCCCCCGAGCCGGGGGCCGGTCGGCATCCCGTTGATCATTGCGGGCAGCCACACGACGTCGTCGACCATCGGGGTGATCGCGACCGGCAGCGTGATCGAGCTGGCCGGTCCGCGGACCGCGACCGGGTCGCCGTCGAGCACGCCGAGCGCGCCGGCGGCGGCCGGGGAGATCCGGACGACGTCCGCCTTGGCCGTGCCGGCCAGGTGCGGCTCGCCATCCATCGCCCGGTCGCCGTCCAGGTTCATCCGCCACATGGCGAGCCGATACCCGGCGCCGGGTCCGCCCCCATCGGAATTGATCATGACGTTCTCTGCGCGACTCGCCGACGACACGCCGGTTCCCGAGCAGAGTTCGTCATGATCAACAGCAGGGGAGGCCGCGTCGGCCCCGGCGGCGGCCGGCGACCACACACCGAGCCGGGCCATCTCACCGGCCGCGGCGGCCGGGGTCTGGGTGTAGAGGTCGACGTCCATCTCCACGCCGAGGGTGTCCAGGATGCGGCCCTCGTCCAGGGTGCCGTACTCCGGCAGCGCCGCCGCGAACGGGCGCGGCCGGCCCTCCCAGTTGTGGTAGGCCCCCGACTTCTCCACCGCCGCGGCGACCGGCAGCACGACGTCGGCCACCGCGGTGACCGCGCTGGCCCGCATCTCCAGGCTGACCACGAACCCGGCCCCGGCGATCGCGGTGAGCGCCGCCGCCGGATCGGGCAGGTCGGTGACCTCGACGCCGCCGACCAGCAGGCCGGCCAGACCCGGCGGCTGCTCGTCGGGCTCGGCATCGTCCGGAAGGGGCAGGGCGACGTCGGCCAGAATCCCGGACGTGTCCCGGCCCGGTGTCTCCGGGATGGACACCCCCCAGGCGGCCTCGACCTCGGCCCGGGCGGCCGGGTCGGCCAGCGGGCGGGCACCGGGCAGCACGTTGCCCAGCGCGCCGGCGTCGAGGGCACCCCGTTCGCCGGCCCGCCGCGGCACCCAGGCCAGCCGGGCGCCGGTCGAGTCGACCAGCGCCGCGACGGCGGTGAGCAGGCCGGGAGTCTGCGCGGCCCGCTCCCCCACCAGCACCACGGCGCCGGCGGTACGCAGCAGCACGCCCAGCCGGTTGCGCGCGGCGGCGTCGGGGA
The DNA here is from genome assembly GCA_039812105.1 of Nakamurella sp. Classification (GTDB taxonomy): domain Bacteria; phylum Actinomycetota; class Actinomycetes; order Mycobacteriales; family Nakamurellaceae; genus Nakamurella. The sequence goes on along the minus strand of JBDHZW010000015.1, from coordinate 32,953 downwards.
TCCCATCGGACGCGATCACGTCCGAACCCAACCCGTCCACGACGCCGGCCTCGTCGCCGGGACCGGCGGCAATCAGCGTGCCGAACATCTTGGTCAGACCGCGCGAGGCGAACGGGGCCACGGAAAACACTGGAAGACCACGCTTGCGAGCGGCCTTGCGCAGCCGCAGGAACAGGCTGGCCGACTCCTCCTCCGGTTCCAGCGCCACCAGCAGCACGGCCGGCGCCGACTCCAGGTCGGTGAACGTCACCCCGCCGCGGTCGGGTGCGGTGCCGGCCACCCGGGACGCCAGGAACTGCGCCTCCTCGGCCGAGTGCGCGCGCGCCCGGAAGTCGATGTCGTTGGTGCGCAGGGCGACCCGGGCGAACTTGGCGTAGGCGTAGGCGTCGGTGACCGTCAGCCGGCCGCCGGTCAGCACCCCGACTCCGCCGTTGTCCCGGGCCCGAAGGAGGCCACCGGCTGCTACTGACATGGCCTCGGTCCAGGACGCCGGTTCCAGTTCGCCGGCCTCGTTGCGGATCAGCGGCCGGGTGATCCGGTCCGGCTGCCGGACGTACTCGAACGCGAACCGGCCCTTGTCGCAGTTCCATTCCTCGTTGACGTCCATGTCGGTGCGGGCCAACCGGCGCAACACCGCCCCGGCCCGGTGGTCGGTGCGCAGCGCGCAGCCACCAGCGCAGTGCTCGCACACCGTCTTCGTCGACACCAGGTCGAACGGCCGGGCCCGGAATCGGTAGTTGGCCGACGTCAGCGCGCCGACCGGGCAGATCTGGATCGTGTTGCCGGAGAAATACGATTGGAAAGGTTCGACCGGGTTGATCCCGATCTGCTGCGCAGAGCCACGTTCCAGCAGGTCGATGAACCTGTCCCCGGCGATCTGGTCGGAGAACCGGGTGCACCGCTGGCACAGCACGCACCGTTCCCGATCCAGCAGGATCTCGGTGGACACCGCGATCGGCTTGACGAACACCCGCTTGGGTTCGCGCAGCCGGGACACGTTGGAGCCGTTGGCCATCGTCTGGTTCTGCAGCGGGCACTCGCCGCCCTTGTCGCAGATCGGGCAGTCCAGCGGGTGGTTGAGCAGCAGGAACTCAAGGTTGGAGCGCTGCGCCTTCTCGGCCACCGGCGAGGTCAGCTGGGTGTTGACCACCATGCCGTCGGCGACGGTCTGGGTGCAAGCGGCCTGCGGCTTGGGCATCTTGCGCCCGCCCATCTCCACCTCGACCAGGCACTGCCGGCAGGCGCCGACCGGGTCGAGCAGAGGGTGGTCGCAGAACCGCGGGATCGCGGTGCCCAGCCGTTCGGCGGTCCGGATCACCAGTTCGCCCTTGGGCGCGATGACGCTGATGCCGTCGATGGTCAGCCGGACATGCCCCTCCGGTACCGGTTCAGGTTCTCCAGAAGTCGCCGGCGGAACAGCTACCTGGGTCATCAGTGCGCCCCCGCCAGTTGCCGGTGGTCGACGACCGGCGGCGTCCGGCCGGTCACCAGGTCCTCGAACTCGGACCGAAAGTACTTGAAGGACGACAGGATCGGCGTCGCCGCCGCGTCGCCGAGCGCGCAGAACGACCGGCCGGCGATGTTGGACGCGGCGTCGGCCATGGTGTCCAGGTCCTGCAGGGTGCCCTCACCGGTGACCACCCGGCGCAGGATCTGGGTCAGCCACCAGGTGCCCTCCCGGCACGGCGTGCACTTGCCACAGGACTCGTGCTTGTAGAACTCCAGCCACTTCCACACCGCCCACGGCACCGACACCGTCTCGTTGAAGCACATCAGCGCGGTGGTGCCCAACATGGACCCGGCGGCAGCCACATCGTCGAACGACAGCGGCACGTCCAGGTGCTCGGGGGTGAAGATCGGCGTCGACGAGCCGCCCGGCGTGAAGAACTTCAGCGGGATGCCGTCCCGCATGCCCCCGGCGCTGGCCAGCAGCTGCCGCAGGGTGGTTCCCATGGGCGCCTCGTACTGGCCGGGCCGGGTGACGTGACCGGACAGCGAGTAGATCTTCGGGCCGGGCGACTTCTCGGTGCCCATCGACCGGTACCAGTCGGACCCGCCCATCACGATCGTCGGCACCGACGCGATCGTCTCGACGTTGTTGACGACCGTCGGGCTGGCGTACAGGCCCTCCACCGCCGGGAACGGCGGCTTGAGCCGCGGCTGCCCGCGGCGCCCCTCCAGGGAGTCGAGCAGGGCGGTCTCCTCGCCGCAGATGTAGGCGCCGGCGCCGCCGTGCACGACGATCTCCAGGTCGTACCCGGTGCCCAGGATGTCCCGGCCGAGGAAGCCGGCCGCCTTGGCCTGCCGCACCGCGTGCGCGACCCGGCGCATCGCGTGCACCGCCTCACCGCGGATGTAGATGGCGCAGAACGGCGCGCGGATCGCGTAGGAGGTGATGATGCAGCCCTCGACCAGCGAGTGCGGGTCCGCCATCATCAGCGGGATGTCCTTGCAGGTGCCCGGTTCGCCCTCGTCGGCGTTGATCACCAGGTAGTGCGGCTTGGTGCCGCCCTTGGGCAGGAATGACCATTTCAGGCCGGTCGGGAAGCCGGCGCCGCCGCGTCCGCGGAGCCCGGAGTTCTTCACCAGCTCGACGATCCGGTCCGGGTCGACGGTCAGCGCGGTGCGCACAGCCTCGTACCCGTCGAGCTGACGGTAGGTGTCGATGTCCCACGACCGGGGGGACGCCCACCGGCGGGTGAGCACCGGGGTGAGCGGGGCGGTCTCGGATGTCTGCGTCACCGGGTGGACCTCACTTCTTCTCCGGCAGCGGCGGGATCTCGGCGTACTCGGGCATCACCGGCGCCCGCTGCCCGGTCTGTTCGGCCAGCACCGACCCGCGCAACGTCGGTGCGGACGCGGTGGGCGCCTCCACCCGGGCGTCGAGATCGGGGAAAATACCGGCGATCTCGAGTTCGGTGGACCGGAAGTCGGTGAGCGGCGCCCCCCTTGTCGGGTGCGGCCGTTCTCCGGCCTGCAGCGCGCTCACCAGATCCAGGGCGCTGTCCGGGGTCTGGTTGTCGTAGTACTCGTAGTCGACGGTCAGCACGGGCGCGTAGTCGCAGGCGGCCAGGCATTCGGCGTGTTCCAGGGTCAGCGACCCGGGGGTGCCCGGTTCGCCGAACGTCTCCTCGTGCCCGATTCCACCCAGCCGGCGAGTCAACGCGGCGTAGATGGCGTCGCCGCCCAGCGCCGCGCACAGCGCGTTGGTGCAGACGGACACCAGGTGCTCGCCGCACGGAGTGCGCTTGTACATCGTGTAGAAGGTCGCCACCGCGGACACCTCGGCCTCGGTGAGACCCAGTTGGGCGGCGCAGAACTCGATGCCCTGCTGGGACACGCAGCCCTCCACCGACTGCACCAGGTGCAGCAGCGGCAGCAGCGCGGAGCGGGACATCGGATACCGGGCGATGATCTCGGCCGCCCGGGCGCGGGTCAGCTCGTCGAACACCACCCCGGTGTCCAGGAACACCGGCACGCCGATCCGGCGGTTGGTCTCACTCATCGTCGGCTCCCGCGCGGATGAAGTCGTCGTCTTCCGTCACTCCGGTCACAAAAGGGGCCAGTTGATCCGCGCCGGCGTAGTTGATCCGCGCGACAAAGGAGCGCCCGGCCATCGGGGGGGTCATCGGTCCACCCCGCCCATGACGGGGTCGATCGAGGCGACGGCGGCCACGACGTCGGCGATCATCGAGCCCTCGGCCATCGCCGGCATCGCCTGCAGGTTGACGAAGCCGGGGTCGCGCAGGTGCACCCGCCACGGCCTCGTCCCGCCCTGCGAGACCACGTGGCAGCCCAGCTCGCCGCGGGGGTTCTCGATGCCGACGTAGGCCTGGCCGGGCGGCACGTGGAATCCCTCGGTGACCAGCTTGAAGTGGTGGATCAGCGACTCCATCGACTGGCCCATGATCTTGCGGATGTACTCCAGCGAGTTGCCCATGCCGTCCGAGCCGATCGACAGCTGAGCCGGCCAGCCGATCTTCGGGTCGCCGACCATCACCGGTCCCGGCTCGCGCAGCCGCTCGTTGCACTGCCGCATGATCTTCAGCGACTGGTGGATCTCGGCCAGCCGCAACAGGAACCGGGCGTAGCAGTCGCCCTCGGGCAGGGTCGGCACCTCGAAGTCGTAGGTCTCGTACCCGCAGTACGGCATCGTCTTGCGCAGGTCCCAGGCCAGCCCGGCGGACCGCAGGATCGGGCCGGTGATGCCCAGCTGCATGCAACCCTCGAGCGGCAGGATGCCGACGCCGACCATCCGGGCCTTCCAGATCGGCTGCCCGGTCAGCAGCTTGTCGTACTCCGGCAGCCGCTGATCCATGATCTTGATGAACGCGTCGATCCGCTCCCGGGCGCCCTCGGGCAGGTCCTGGGCGACCCCGCCGGGCCGGATGAACGCCATGTTCATCCGCAGCCCGGTAAGGAACTCCATCAGGTGCAGGCCCTCCTCGCGTTCCCGGAAGCCGGCCGTCATGCCGGTCAGCGCGCCCAGCTCCATGCCGCCGGTCGCCAGCGCGACCAGGTGCGAGGTGATCCGGGTCAACTCCATCAACAGCACCCGGATCACCTGGGCCCGCGGCGGAACCTCGATGCCCAGCAGCTTCTCCACCGCCATGCAGTAGACGGCCTCGTTGAACGCCGGGGACAGGTAGTCGGCCCGGGTGACGAAGGTGACGCCCTGGGTGAAGGTGCGGTACTCGCAGGACTTCTCGATGCCGGTGTGCAGGTAGCCGATCACCGACCGGGCCTGCACCACGGTCTCGCCCTCGAGCTCCAGGATCAGCCGCAGCACCCCGTGCGTCGACGGGTGCTGCGGACCCATGTTGATGATGATCCGCTCGTCGTGCTCGAAGTCGGTCTCGGTGACCAGCTCGTCCCAGTCACCGCCGGTGACGGTGAACATCCGCCCCTCGGTGGTGTCCGTGGCCCGGGCAGCGCGGATCCGGGTCGCGCTGTCCTGGTCGTCGGGGTCCAGGTAGTCCTCGGAGAAGGTGGTGGTGTCGCTCACGAGTACGACCTCCGCTGGTCCGGGGCGGCGATCTCGGCTCCCTTGTATTCCACCGGGATGCCGCCGAGCGGGTAGTCCTTGCGTTGCGGGTGCCCGATCCAGTCGTCGGGCATCAGGATCCGGGTAAGCCCGGGGTGCCCGGAGAACTGGATGCCGAACATGTCCCAGGTCTCCCGCTCGTGCCAGTCGGCGGTCGGGTAGACGGCGACCGCCGACGGCACGTGGGCGTCGTCGACGTCGACCGCGACCTCCAGCCGGATCCGCCGGCGGTAGGTCATCGAGGTCAGCTCGTAGACGACGTGCAGCCGCTTGGGCACGCCCTCGCCGTAGTCGACGCCGGAGATCGACGAGGCCAGCTCGAACCGCAGCGACGGGTCGTCGCGGACCGCCCAGAGCATCACGGTCAGGAAGTCGCGGTGGATGTAGAAGGTGATCTCACCGTTGGCGACCGTGGTCTGCAGCAGTGCCAGCGGCGGGATGGACCGCTCGTGCATCGCCGCCAGCAGCGCGTCGGCCACCTCGTCGAACCACCCCCCGTAGGGGCGTTCGGCCGGCGCCGGGGTGTACGGCTCGGTGACCAGCAGCCCGTAGCCGGACGTGTCGCCGGAGCCGTGGACGCCGAACATGCCGTGCCGCTCGACCCCGGTGGTCGGCACCGGCGCGGACGGCTGGTGCAGCGCGGTCTCGGCCGGCAGGGCGGACTCCCCCGCCTTCGGCGCGGCGTCCGTGGTGGTGCCGGACGGCTTCTCGGCCGGGGTGTCGACGGACGTCTGCGGGGGCGTCCCGGGGCCGGCGGGGGCGGTCACTTCTTGCTCCCTTCCAGCGCCCGGACGTTGACCTCGGGCGTGCCGATCGGCGCCGGCAGCTTTCCGTACCGCACCGACGACGCGACCAGTTCGGTGCGCTGGCCGTCGGTCTCGGCGGCCCGCCGGGCGTTCAGCGGCTCGTCCATGATCTTGGCGTGCAGCTTGAGGATCGCGTCGATGAGCATCTCCGGCCGCGGCGGGCAACCCGGCAGGTACATGTCCACCGGGACGACGTGGTCGACGCCCTGCACGATCGCGTAGTTGTTGAACATGCCGCCCGAGGAGGCGCACACCCCCATCGACAGCACCCACTTGGGCTCGGCCATCTGGTCGTAGATCTGCCGCAGCACCGGCGCCATCTTCTGGCTGACCCGGCCGGCGACGATCATCAGGTCGGCCTGCCGGGGCGAGGCCCGGAACACCTCCATGCCGAACCGGCCCAGGTCGTACCGGGGGGCGCCGGTCGTCATCATCTCGATGGCGCAGCAGGCCAGGCCGAACGTCGCCGGGAACAGCGACGCCTTCCTGGTCCAGTTGACCAGTTTCTCCACGCTGGTCAGCAGAACCCCGTTGGGCAGCTTCTCTTCCAGGCCCATGTGTCCTGCTCCCTTCTCGAACGCGGCGGTGTTCGTCGGGTCTTGGTGGCCCGGGCGGCGGCGGTGCGCCCGGCGAGGTGGGTCAGTCCCAGTCGAGTCCGCCCCGGCGCCAGGCGTAGGCGTAGACGACGGCGACGGTGACGATGAACAGGATGATCTCGACCAGGCCGAGCACCCCCAGCGCGACCGCCGACTGCGCCCACGGGTACAGGAAGACGATCTCGATGTCGAACACGATGAACAGCATCGCGGTCAGATAGAACTTGATCGGGAACCGGCCCGCGGTACCGGCCGGCAGCGGCGTCGGCTGGATGCCGCACTCGTACTGATCCAGCTTGGCCCGGTTGTAGCGGTGCGGGCCGAGCTTGTCGCTGACCACCGTCACCATCGTCACCGCGAACCCGGCGACGATGATCAGCAGGATCACCAGGGGCAGGTACGTGCTCGTCATCGGTGCACACCTCCGACCGGAACAGCGGTTTCACACACTGGGGGCCGCCTTCACCAGCGCCCGGGTGACCCGGTCGGCCCAGTCGCCGCCGCGGCTGTCGTACAGCCCGGCGAGCACCTTGAGCACCAGGTACATCAGGTCCTTGCGCGGCAGGCCGAGGCGGGTCGCGGTCTTCATCACGGCCGGCTTGCCGATCAGGCCGGAGAAGATCCCGCCCAGCCGGTAGTAGGAGCCCAGGTGCTCCTTCATCGCGGTGGCGTAGCCGTGCAGCGCCGCCTCCCGGCTCGGCCCGTCCGGCCGGCCCTGGGCCTGCAGCACCGCGTCGGCGGCCAGCGCCGCCGACTCCATCGCGTAGGCGATGCCCTCGCCGTTGAACGGGTTGCACGACCCGCCGGCGTCGCCGACCAGCATCAGGCCGTTGGCGTAGTGCGGGGTGCGGTTGAAGCCCATCGGCAACCCGGCGCCGCCGATCGAACCGATCGCGTTCTCCTCGCGCAGCCCCCACTCGTCCGGGGTGCCGTCCAGCCACCGGCGCAGCAGCGCCCGATAGTCGGTGCGGCCGAACGCCTTCGACGAGTTGAGCATGCCCAGGCCGACGTTCACGGTGCCGTCGCCGAGGCCGAAGATCCAGCCGTAACCGGGCAGCAGGGCGGGCTTGTCCGGGTTGCTGCGGTCCCACAGCTCCAGGTGCGACTCCAGGTAGTCGTCGTGGGTGCGGGCCGCGCTGCGGTAGTAGCGGCGGACCGCGACGCCGATCGGCCGGTCCTCCCGCTTGTTGATGCCCATGCCGACGGCGACGCGGGCGGACACCCCGTCGCAGGCCAGCACCAGCGGCGCACGGAACCGGGCGGGCCCGTCGGCGGTCTTGGCGGTGACCCCGACGATGCGGCCGGTCCGCTCGTCGACGATCGGCTCCTTGACCGTGGTGGCCATCCGCATCCGGGCGCCGGCCTTGACCGCCAGGGTGGCCAGCAGGTCGTCGAAGTCGCGGCGGGGCCGGACCAGGCCGAAGTCGGGGAAGTCCTGCAGCACCGGCCAGGGCAGCTCCAGGCTGGTGCCGCCGCCGACCACCCGCAGGCCCTTGTTCTTGATCCAGTCGGGGCCGGAGACGTCGATGCCCAGGGCCAGCACCTGCTTGACCCCGCGGGGCGTCAGGCCGTCCCCGCACACCTTCTCGCGGGGGAACGTCGACTTCTCCAGCAGCAGCACGTCCACCCCGGCGCGGGCCAGGTGGGTGGCAAGGGTCGAACCCGCCGGGCCCGCCCCGACGACGATGACGTCGGCCGCGGTGTCCGGGTCCGAGACCGGACTGGACAGGTTCATCCGGGATCCCTTCCCGCTTCGCTACCGGCAGGGGGAAGCGGCGGCATTCCCCTGCGACGAGCTTGTGAATTCCTTCACGAACTCATGCGCAACAGTGTAGGACTCGTCACGGACCGCGAGAACCACGGGTGCGCGGGTGTCAGGCCGACGCCGGGTCGGCGGGTGATCGTCGGATGGCGTGGTGCAGCGCGACCACGCCGAAGGTCATGTTCTTCCAGACCACGTCCGTCCATCCGGACCGGGCGATCATCCGGGCCAGCGACGGCTGGTCCGGCCAGGCGTCGATGGTCTCCTGCAGGTAGGTGTAGGCCTCCGGGTTCGACGACACCCGGCGGGCCAGGAACGGCAGCACGGTCCGCAGGTACCAGCCGTACCCCCAGCGGATGGGGGCCGGCCGGGGCCGGGAGAACTCGCAGACCAGCAGCTGACCGCCCGGCTTGACCACCCGGGCGAACTCGCGCAGCGCCGCCGCCGGGTCCTCGACGTTGCGCAGGCCGAAGGAGATCGTCACGGCGTCGAAGGATTCGTCGGCGAACGGCAGGCGCATCGCGTCGCCGGCCACCCGCGGCAGGGCGCGACCGGACTTGGCGGCGGCGAGCATGCCGACCGAGAAGTCGGTGGCGACGGCCCAGGCCCCGGTGGCGGCCAGGGCCTTGGTCGACACCGCGGTCCCGGCGGCGACGTCCAGCACCCGCTGCCCGGGCATCAACTGGAGCGCGCGCACCGCGTGCCGGCGCCAGCGCCGGTCCCGGCCCATGGACAGGATCGTGTTCGTCCGGTCGTACCGGGGCGCGACCGTGTCGAACATGGCGGCGACCTGGTGCGGCTCCTTGTCCAGATCCGCCCTGCTCATCACGCCCTCACCCGCTCGTGGCAGCCGGAAAACATGACCGGGAGCCTACCGAGGCGACGACCGCGTCAGGCGCGCGACGCCCGGCGTTCCCGACGCCGACGGCCGGCCGGCGCCGCCCGGCGCGGTGTTCGGGCTCGTCGGCGACACCACCAGACGGCCGGCACCGCGATCAGCCAGGTCACCACGAGGGTGATGACGATCATGATCGTGCCCACCGAGGCGGTGCGCCCGGCCACCCGGGCGATCTGCGGGTCGGCGGTGGAGTATTCGACGACGAACTGCTGGCCGAGCGAGAGCAGGCCCGGGTAGAGCACGCCACCCTCGGGCCGCACGGTCACGCCCGAGGCGTCGACGAACTCGATCCCTGTGCGCAGCGGCGACACCGACAGCACGGTGGCGGTGGCGGTGCCGAGGTGCTCGTCGATCGCCCGGTCGTTGATCCGCATGCCGATCGCCAGCGCGACCATCATCGTGGTGATCGCCACCGCGACCAGCAGGATCCCTCGACCGGTCCACCGCCAGGCCCGCCGGGGCCGCCGCGGGGGTCCGGGGGCCGTTCCGTCGATGTCCGCGGCCGGGGTCGCCGACATGCACGCAGTGTAGGGCGGCCGGTCGGGCCGGGTGAGACACGTCCCACTCGGGGGTGGGCTTCCCGCCGGGGTGCGGCAGGCGGATTCGATTAGTGTTGGCGCTCGTGACCGCCTCGCCGACCGCCCGCCTGGTGGGCTCGGCGCTGACGTCCCGGCTGGAACCGGCCGGAGATCTGATCGGCCGGCTCCCGCGCCCGACCGGTTCGGTGTGCTTCGTCCGGGGCGGCCGCGGCTTCGTGGGTTGGGGGGTGCACGCCCGCTTCACCACCACCGGACCGGACGCCGCCGCGCACATCCAGGACTGGTTCGACGAGGTGCGGGCCGGCCTGACGGTCGGCGACGACGTCGGCGAACCCGGCACCGGCCCGATCGCCTTCGTCTCGCTGGGCTTCGACGACGGCGACGTGGCGGTGGCGGTCGTCCCCCGGGTCGTCGTCGGCCGATCCGGGACGTCCGACTTCGTCACCCGAATCGGCCCGGTCGATGCGGCCGACGGGGCGCCGCCGGCCGACCCGCTGTCGCGCCCGGCGCCGATCAGGCGCCCCGGCCCGGTCAGCTACGCGGACGCCGACCTGTCGGTGGCCGGGTTCACCGGCGCGGTGACCGCCGCGACCGAGCGCATCCGGCGGGGCGAGCTGGACAAGGTGGTGCTCGCGCACGACCTGGTCGCCACCGCCGCCCAGCCGATCGACGAACGGCTGCTGCTGCGGCGGCTGGCCGCCGGGTACCCGGACTGCTGGACGTTCGACGTCGAGGGCCTGGTCGGCGCCAGCCCGGAACTGCTGATCCGCCGCCGCGGCCGCCGGATCGCCTCCCGGGTGCTGGCCGGCACCGCCTGGCGCGAGCACGCCGGCGACGCGGTGGCCGGCGACCTGCTGCACAGCCCGAAGGACATCGCCGAGCACGCGTACGCGGTCCGGTCGGTCAGCGAGGTGCTCGCCCCGGCCTGCGACCACCTGGACGTGCCGGAGCATCCGACCCCGCTGGAGCTGGCCAACCTGACCCACCTGTCCACCGACATCACCGGCCGGTTGGACGGGTACCCGCCGACGGCGCTGGAGCTGGCTGCCCGGCTGCACCCGACCGCGGCGGTCGGTGGCAGTCCGACCGAGGTGGCCCGCCAGGCGATCCGGGAGCTGGAACCGATGAGCCGGGGTCGGTACGCCGCCCCGGTGGGCTGGCTGGACGGCCGGGGCGACGGCGAGTTCGCGATCGCGCTGCGCTGCGCCCAGGTCAACGGGCGCAGCGTCCGGCTGATGGCCGGCTGCGGGATCGTCGCCGACTCCGATCCGGAGACCGAGGCCCGCGAGGCGCAGATCAAGATGATCCCGATCCGGGACGCCCTGGAATCGGCCGGCTGATGGGCGGCCCGCTGGCCGGTCTGCGGGCCGTCGAGCTGGGCGGCATCGGGCCCGTTCCGCACGCCGGAATGCTGCTGGCCGACCTCGGCGCGCAGGTCGTCCGGGTGGCCCGGCCGTCCGCCGCGGCGCTGGATGCGGGTCCGGCCGAGCGGGACGTGCTGCTGCGTGGGCGGCGGTTCCTGCCCGCCGACCTGAAGACCCCCGACGGGGTGGCCGCCGTGCTGGCCGAGGTCGACGCCGCCGACGTGCTGCTGGAGGGCTTCCGGCCGGGGGTGGCCGAGCGGCTGGGCGTCGGACCGGACGTCTGCCTGGCCCGCCGGCCGTCGCTGGTCTACTGCCGGTTGACCGGGTGGGGGCAGACCGGGCCGTGGGCGGACCGGGTCGGGCACGACATCAACTACCTGTCGGTGACCGGCACGCTGGACGCGCTGGGTGCGGCCGGCGGCCCCCCGCAGCCGCCGGCGAACCTGGTGGCCGACTTCGGCGGCGGGTCGATGCTCGCGGTGGTCGGGATCCTGGCCGCGCTGTACGAGCGGGCCGCGTCCGGGCGGGGGCAGGTGATCGACACGGCGATGGTCGACGGCGTCGAGCTGCTGTCCCAGATGATGTGGTCGCTGCGGGGTCTGGGCTGGTGGGGACCGTCCCGCGGAACGAACATGCTGGACGGCGGCGCCCCGTTCTACGACGTCTACCCGTGCGCGGACGGCCGGTACGTGGCGGTCGGGGCGCTGGAGCCGCCGTTCTACGCGGCCCTGCTGGCCGGGCTGGGCCTGGCCGATGCCGGGTTGCCGGCCCAGCTGGACCGGTCGGGCTGGCCGGCGCTGCGGGCGGCGTTCGCGTCCGCGTTCGCCGCCCGCGACCGGGCGCACTGGGAGGCGGTGTTCGACGGGACGGACGCCTGCGTCACGCCGGTGCTGACCGCGGCCGAGGCGGCGGCGCACCCGCACCTGGTGGCGCGGGGGTCGTTGGTCGAGGTGGGCGGGGTGGTGCAGGCCGCGGCCGCGCCGCGCTTCTCCCGTACCCCGGCCGACCCGCTCGATTCACCGGGCTGATCAACTCGGCACGGAACCGGGCATATCGGGCGCATTCTGCCGAGATGATCAGCCCGGTCGCCGCTCTCGGCCCGACGCAAGCCCGAGGAGGGCCAAACCCTCGTCCCGCGGCCAGGTCCGGATCCGGCCCGACGTCGGCGGCGGGTCGGTCAGCAGATCGCGGACCCGGCCGGCCAGGACCTCCGGTGTGCGAGTGGCGTTCTCCCAGGTGTAGCGGACGAGCCGGATGCCCATGCGTTGCAGCTGCCATTCCCGCTGCTTCTCCTTCCGGATCGCGGCCGCCGGATCCTTGAGCAGGTACTTCGACAATCCGTCGCCCTCGGCGGCCACCCGGTGTTCGGGCCAGTAGTGGTCGAGCCGAGCCTCCGGCACGTACTCACCGACCCAGACGTTGCTGTGGCTCGCCGGCAGCCCACCGCGGATGAAGGCCAGGCGTCCCACCGATTCGAGCGGTGACTCCGCGTCGGGATCGCAATGCAGCACGGGCCATTTCGCGCGCCCGGCACCGGTCCAGCGGACGATGTCGGCGTGCGCCCGGGCGAGGTGTTCGCGACCACCGTGACGAAACGCGGCGGCGTCGGCCAGAATCAGGCCGGTGCGCCGGCCGCAGTGGCGCCCGAGGTCGACGGCGGCGAACGCGGGCACGATGGCCGGCAGACCGTCCACCTCACCCAGCCACCGGTCGGCGACCGCGGCGAACCGGGTGCGGCCGTGGCGCGTCGTGTTCGAGCCGCTGATCCGTGAGCCGGGACGGATGACATTCGGCACCCCGGGCGGAGCACCCATCGTCGGCAGCCCGTGCAGGACGACCGACGACCAGTCCGAGGCGTAGGTGTTCGGCGGTCCGGCGATCAGGAAGGCCCTGGTGCGGAGCCGAAAGGTCGACCACGGATCCGTCCCGAGAACGGCGGCCTCGGCATAGACGCCCTTGGCCACGCACACCAGCAGCCCCTGCCGTTCCAGCCGATGCAGGGTGCTGCGCGAGCGACCCGGCGCGTCGAAGTCGGCCGCCACCAGCAGTCCTCCACCCGCGGTCAGGGCGGCCCCGACGTCGTCGGGCAGGCTGGGCGGCGCAGGCACTCCGCGAGAATGACGTAGCCGAGCGCTTCCTGGGGCACCGATCTGCCGAATGTGGACAACTCGCGGCTACCCCGCCCACCGGGCTGATCAACTCGGCACGGAACCGGGCAATTCGGGCGCTTTCTGCCGAGTTGATCAGCCCGGTGGGGGTGGGTGGTGGGGTGCGGGGTCAGCTCCCGCCGACGCGGGCTCGCAGGCGGGGCAGGATCTCGTCGCCGTACAACGTCAGGAAGCGTTCCTGATCGTGCCCGGGCGCGTGGAACACCAGATGGCGGAAGCCCAGATCCAGGTACGTGCCGATGCGGGCCACGTGCTCGTCGGGGTCGTCGGACACGATCCAGCGGGACGCGGCCTGCTCGATCGGCAGCTCCTCGGCCAACCGCTGCATCTCCAGCGGGTCCTCCACCCCGGCCTTCTGCTCAGGAGTGAGCGCCAGCGCCGCCCAGAACCGGGTGTCCTGCCGCGCCCGCTCCCGGTCGTGGTCGAAGGACACCTTCATCTCGATCAGGGTGTCCACGTCGTCCGGGCTCCGACCGGCCTTCCCGATCCCGTCGGCCAGCGCCGGCAGCAGGGTGTCCGAGTACAGCGACGGTGACTTGCCGGACGTCGTGATGAAACCGTCGGCGATCCGTCCGGCCAGCCGGGTGGCCGCCGGCCCGGAGGCGCCGATGTAGATCGGCACCGGCTCGTCCGGCCGGTCGTAGATCGTCGCCTTGTCGGTGCGGTAGTAGTCGCCCTCGAAGGTGACCCGTTCCCCCGTCCAGAGCGCCCGGATCAGGTTCACCGACTCCTTGAGCCGGGCGAACCGCTCCTTCTGCTCCGGCCAGGTCAGCCCCAGCGGCACCTCGTTGAGCGATTCGCCGGTACCCACCCCGAGGATGACGCGCCCTGGGAACATCGACCCGAGGGTGGCGAAGGCCTGCGCGATGACGCCCGGGTGGTAGCGGATCGTCGGCGTCAGCACCGAGGTCCCCAGGATCACCCGGGATGTCCGGGCGCCGACCGCGCCCAGCCACGGCAAGGACGCCGGCGCGTGCCCGCCGTCGTGCCGCCACGGCTGGAGATGGTCGGAGATGAACACCGAGTCGAACCCGTGTTCCTCCGCGCCGACCGCCAGGTCGGCCAGTTCGGTCGGCCCGAACTGCTCGGCCGAGGCCTTGTAGCCGAACCGGTACGGCGGTGGGGTCATGTTGGTCGTCCCTTCCCCTCGGGCGTGCGTACTGTCGCCAGTGCGGCCTTCACTGTGCCCGATGGCGGTCGCGCAGGCTCGGCCGGCTGGGCGGACCGCACCGACGACGACCACGCCCGACCGGACAACCAGACCCGACGAAGGGGGTTCCGGCGTGACGGCCCGCCGCCTGTTGCCGACCGAGGAAGCGGTCGACCTGATCAAGCTCGTCCGGGAGATCGCGGAGAAGGAACTCGCGCCGCGAGCCGCCGAGGCGGAGGCGACGGAGACGTTCCCCCGCGACGTCTTCCGGATGCTGGGCGAGGCGGGCCTGCTCGGCCTGCCGTATCCGGAGGACCTGGGTGGCGGCGGCCAGCCGTACGAGGTCTACCTGCAGGTGCTGGAGGAGGTCGGCGCGGTCTGGGCCAGCGTGGGCGTCGGGATGAGCGTGCACGTGCTGAGCTGCTTCCCGCTGGCCTACTTCGGCACCGAGCGGCAGCGCGGCGACTGGCTGCCCGACCTGCTGGCCGGCGACCTGCTCGGCGGGTACTGCCTGTCCGAGTCGCACGCCGGGTCGGATCCGGCGGCGATGCGCGCCACCGCCCGCCGGGACGGCGACGACTACGTGCTGAACGGGGCCAAATCCTGGACGACGCACGGTGGCCAGGCCGACTTCTACCTGGTGATGGCCCGCACGTCGGACGACCGCAACGGCATCTCCAGCTTCCTGGTGCCGGCGGACACGCCAGGCGTCGTCGCCGACCCGCCGGAGCACAAGATGGGCCTGACCGGGTCCACGACGGCGACGATCCGGCTGGAGAACGCCCGGATCCCGGCCGAGCGGCGGATCGGCGCCGAGGGCGAGGGCCTGCGGATCGCGCTGGCCGCGCTGGACGGCGGCCGGCTCGGGATCGCCGCGGTCGCCACCGGGCTGGCCCAGGGCGCGCTGGACCGGGCGGTCGGCTACGCCCGGGAACGGGAGACGTTCGGCCGGCCGATCATCGACCATCAGGGCCTGGGGTTCCTGCTGGCCGACATGGAGGCCGCGGTGCAGAGCGCCCGCGCGACCTACCTGCACGCCGCCCGGCTGCGCGATCAGGGCCTGCCGTTCGGCCGGGAGGCCGCCGTCGCCAAGCTGGTGGCCACGGACAACGCGATGAAGGTCACCACGGACGCTGTGCAGGTGCTCGGCGGGTACGGCTACACCAGGGACTTCCCGGTCGAGCGGTACATGCGGGAGGCCAAGGTGATGCAGATCTTCGAGGGCACCAACCAGATCCAGCGGCTGGTCATCGCCCGCTCGCTGCGCAAGGACAACCGGGGCACCATCGGCCGGATCGTGTCGTAGGCCGCGGCGGCGAAGGTCGGGTCGATCGTCGGCAGACCTGGGGTTCCCCATCAGTGGAGGCACTGTGAAGCTGTTGCTCACGTCGGGCGGCGTCACCAACCCCAGTATCCACGATGCACTCGTGGCGCTCGCCGGTAAGCCGATCGCGCAATGCCGCGCGCTGGTCGTGCCAACCGCCCAATGGGGTCACCCGATGTGCGGACCCGGGTCGGTGCGGGGCCTGATCGCCGCCGAACCCACCTTCCGCCACTTCACCGGTCTGGGTTGGGCATCGCTCGGCGTCCTGGAACTCACCGCACTACCCACCATCGGAGCGGAGCGTTGGGTCCCCTGGCTCCGGACGACCGACGTGCTCCTCGTCGACGGCGGCGACGCGACCTACCTGTGCCACTGGATGCGGAAGTCCGGGCTCGCCGACCTGCTTCCTGCCCTGCCCGACTTGCTCTGGGTGGGAGTCAGCGCCGGGAGCATGGTGATGACACCCAGGATCGGGTCCGCCTTTGTCGAGTGGCCGGCCGCGCCGGACGACCAGACCCTGGGGATGGTCGATTTCTCGATCTTCCCGCACCTGGACGCCTTCCCGGGGAACGGCATGGCTGACGCGCAGCGCTGGGCCGCCGACATCAACGGCCCCGCCTACGCCATCGACGAACAGACCGCCATCACGGTCGTCGACGGCTCCGTCGAAGTCGTCTCCGAAGGCCGGTGGAGGTCATTCGGGCTCTAGCCGTCCCGAGCGTGCGAGGGCGCCATCGAGCACCGCAGGTCGGATCCCGCGAGCGGTTTCCGCGGGACACGACCGAGCCGGGCAGCCGTCGTTCGGTCACCGGCTGCCGCGACGGCCGGGACCTGCCGGCGCGGGGCCCGGCTCCACCGGCTCCGGCGCAATGATGCGGGCTCGACCGTACGCGGCGGCCGTCCCTCACACCGCTGCCCGGACCGCCTCGGTCAGCCGGGCCAGCGTCCACGCCAGATCGGTTCGCGACGTGCGCACCTCGACGATCTTGATCCCGGCCGGCGCGGCCAGCGCCGCCGCCAGCGACGCCGGATCGTCGACCACGGCGTGCTCGTGCCCGAACGCCCGGACCGCCGAGCCGATGTCGGCCGCGTGCGGGGTGCCGAAGACCCGCTCGAACGCGCCGGCGTGCCGGGCGTCGCCGGGCTCCAGGGTGCCGAAGATGGCCCCGCCGTCGTTGTTGCTGACCACCACGGTCAGGTCCGGCGCCGGCTCGTCCGGGCCGATGATCAGCCCGGTCAGGTCGTGCAGGAAGGTCAGGTCGCCGAGCAGCGCGACGGTCGGGCCGTCGGCCGGCGCGGCGGTCAACGCCACTCCGACGGCGGTGGACACGGTGCCGTCGATGCCGGCGACGCCCCGGTTGGCGATCACCCGCAGCCCGTCGCGGGCCCGGGTGGACAGCGCCAGGTCGCGCGGCGGCTGGGAGGACCCGAGCACCAGCGTCGCCCGCGCCGGCAACTGCTCGGCCAGGTCCCGGGCCAGCCGCGGCGACGCGGACAGGTCGAGCTCGTCGAGGACGCCGGCCACCGCCTTGCCCGCCACCGCGTCGGCGTCCCGCCACCGGGCGGCCCACTCGTCGTCGGGCAGCTCGGTCAGATCCGGCAGACCCGGCGCGACCGTCCGCACCGATCCCGACGGGTCGGCGTAGGCACCCGGGTGGGCGACCAGGTCCACCGTCACCCGCGGGTCGCCCAGCAGCGCCTGCACCGGCCGGAACAGGGTCGGCCGGCCCAGCACGATCACCCGGTCCGGCCGGGCGCCGTCCAGGAACGACGGCGTTGACAACAGGTGGACGCCGGATCCGAGCACCGCGGCACCGGCGGCGCCGCCGGCCTCGGCGATCACCAGGTGCCCGGCGTCGGCGATCAGCCCGGCCCACGGGTGGGTCAGGTCGGCGAGGAACAGCACCCGCTCGCCCGGTTCCGGGGCGGGCACCGCCGGCGCATCCACCAGCACGGGCGCCACAGTCCCCGTCCACGGCCCGTTCCGGCCGGCGAGCGGCTCGGGCCAGTCCGGTTGGTCGTCGGGCAGCAGCGGTTCGGCCAGCGGCACGTTCAGCTGCGCCGGCCCGGGCGGGCCGCCCGGCGTCCCGGCGGCGCCCGACCAGGCCCGGCCGACCATCGACCGCCAGTGCGCCTGCTGCCCGGACCGGTTCTCCGGCACCGCGAGTTCGTGAAAGAAGCGCAGCGCCGAGCCGAAGACCCCGTGCTGGTCGACGGTCTGGTTCGCGCCGACGTCGCGCAACCACGGCGGCCGGTCGGCGGACAGCACGATCAGCGGCACCTGCCCGTGCGACGCCTCCAGCACCGCGGGGTGCAGGTTGGCCACCGCCGTGCCGGAGGTGGTCACCACCAGCACCGGCCGGCCCGATCCCCGGGCCAGCCCGAGCGCCAGGAAGCCGGCGGTCCGCTCGTCGATCCGCACGTGCAGCCGCAGCCGCCCGGCGGTGTCGGCCTCGTGCAGCGCCAGCGCCAGCGGGGCGTTCCGCGAGCCGGGCGACAGCACCGCGTCGGTCAGCCCGCAGGCCACGAGCTCGTCGACGAGCACCCGCGCGAGCGCGGTCGACGGGTTCATGACCGAGCCGATCCGTCGGCTCGGCCGCCGCGCGCGTGTGCACCCACAACAGGCCATTGTTGCCGACGCGCGGACCGGCCGAAGCCGGTGGCCGAATCAGCGGCCGAACCGGCAGATCGCCCGGCGCCGAATCAGTGGCCGAAGAACTCGTCCACCACCGGTGCCACCAGCTCCGGCCGGCCCCGCCATTCGCGGTTCTGGGTCACCCCGTGGTCGGTTCCCGGTAGCCGCACACTCCGGGCTCCGGGCATGGCCCGGGCCAGCTCGTCCACCGCGGTCCGCAGGTAGGGCCGGGTGCGGGTACCGGCCAGCAGCAGGGTCTCGGCCGTCACCGACGCGAAATCGCCTGCCCGTTCCGCGTTCTCGCGGACGATGGCCAGGTCGGCGGGAAGCGCCCTGGCCAGTTCCACCGACTCACCCCGCAGCATGCGTCCGGCCCCGAGGCGCAGCAGCGGCCTCGGTACGAACCGCAGGATGCCGGGGCCCATCTGGGCGACCAGCATCGCG
Organism: Nakamurella sp.; assembly: GCA_039812105.1. Lineage (GTDB taxonomy): Bacteria > Actinomycetota > Actinomycetes > Mycobacteriales > Nakamurellaceae > Nakamurella. Next base: position 14,223 of record JBDHZW010000015.1, on the reverse strand, counting down.
GTCACCATGCCGTCGGCCAGCCGGCCTTCCGCGAATTCACGGTCGAACCGGTCCAACCCATCCAGCCGGATCGACCCACGGACCACGATCGGCGGCTCGAACACCGCGATCCGTTCGATCTCCGGCGATGCGAGCGCCGCCCGCATCGTCAGGATGGCGCCCGAGCTGATGCCCAGGACATCGGTCGATCCGGTCGCCCGGGCCGCCGCCAGCACGTCACCGACCTCGGCGGACGAATCCGGCCTCGCCGCGCCGCTCAGACCGCGGCCGCGCCGGTCCAGCAGATGCACCGTCCGCCCGCGGGCCAGCAGCCGGCCCAGATCCAGTTGGCTGCGCCCGGACTGCATCGAGCCGTGCACGACCAGCAGGCCGGGCCCGTCGCCCAGGCTCCACCAACCGAGCTGCGCACCGTCCGGTGCGATCGTCCCGCCCGGGCGAGGCGCTGCCGCCGCCCGCGATTGGGTCCGAGATGTCATCGTGAAGTTCCTCCCTCTCCGCTTTATCTTAGGAATTAAGATACTTAACGAATGAGGTAAGTCAAGCCGTGGACGAACACCGAGCAGAGCTGATCGAGCGCCTGCGGAGCCTCGGCGAGCAGAATGCGACCGAGACCGCGATGTTCCAGCAGGCCGCGGCGGCCCGGTACGGCCTGGGCGTGACCGACATGAAGGCGCTCGGCGTGCTGCTCCGGGAGGGTCGGGCCACCGCCGGCCGGCTGGCCGAGGAGCTGAACCTGACCACCGGCGCCGTCACCGGGGTGGTCGACCGGCTCACCCGCCGCGGGGTGGCCCGGCGCACCACGGACCCCGACGATCGACGTCGGGTGGTGGTCGAGCCCGATCTGGCGGCGTTGGCCGAGGCCGAGAACGTGTATCTGGAGATCGGCCGGGCGTTCGACGAGTTGCATGCCGGGATGCGCACCGACGAGTTGACCTTCCTGGCCGACTACCTCGAGCGGTCCATTGCGATCACCCGGGTGGAGCGGTTCCGGCTGGCGGGTCGGCCCGAGGGGCGGTAGGCACCAAAAGCCTTTATACGGGCAAAATGTCATTGACTGGGACAAATCGGGCGGCATAGCGTGGACGATCTACTCGACCCGACGAGGAGACGACCGTGCGGCAGATCCTGATCGTGGCCAACCAGACGCTCGGCGGCGAGCCGCTGCTCGATGCCGCCCGGGAGCGGATCGCCCAGGGTCCCTGCGAGTTCACCCTGGTGGTGCCCGTCTTGCTCGACACCGGGGACGTCATCGCGACGGTCGGGTCCGAACTCCCGTTGCTCGGACCCTCGACGACCTACGAATCGGCGCGCACCGAGGCGGTCCATCGCCTCGTCGCCTGCATCCAGGCGCTGTCCGGGTTGGGCGCCACGGTCGACGGCGACATCGGTGTGCAGAACCCGGTGGAGGCGGTCGGCCACTGCCTGGCCGCGAAGGCCTACGACGAGATCATCGTCTCGACGTTGCCGACGACGGTGTCCCGCTGGTTGCACCAGGACGTCCCGCACCGCGTCCAGCGCAAGTACGGGATCCCGGTGACGACGGTGACCGCCCGGGAGCGGGTCACCACCTGACCGGGCTCCGGATCAGCGGGTGGTCGGCGGGACGACCCAGGAGCCCCGCTGCAGCACCCCGGCGACGGCCAGGTCGCCGTCCAGTACGACCAGGTCGGCCGCCGCGCCGGGCGCCAGGGTCGGATCGGGCAGCCCGATCGCCCGAGCCGGGTTGATCGAGGACTGGCGGACCGCGGTCAGCAGGGCCTCGTCCCGGGGGCGCCCGCTGTTCGTCACCGCGAACCTGAACACCCGGTCCATGGTGGCGGTGCTGCCGGCGATGGTGTCGGTGCCGGCCACCCGGGCGATCCCGTCGACGACGTCGACGTCCAGCGCCCCCAGCCGGTAGGCACCGTCGGCCATCCCGGCCGCGGCCATCGCGTCGGTGACCAGCGCGACCCGGTCGGCCCCGACGTTGGCGGTGACGTCCCGGTACAGCGCCGGATGCAGGTGTACCCCGTCGGTGATCATCTCGACGGTCACCCGCGGGTCCTCGATGAGCGCGATGACCGGACCGGGTTCCCGGTGATGCACCGGGCGCATCGCGTTGAACAGGTGGGTGGCCACGGTGGCGCCGGCGTCGATGGCGGCCAGCGCCTGCTCGTAGGTGGCCTCGGTGTGACCGACCGCGGCGACCGCCCCGGCGGCCACCACCCGGCGGATCGCGTCCAGCCCGCCGGCCCGCTCCGGGGCCAGGGTGACCATCCGGATCGCGCCGCCGCCGGCGGCCAGCACCCGGTCGAGCTCGGCGGCGTCGGGATCCCGCAGCGCGGCCAGCTCGTGCGCCCCGCACCGGTGCTGCGACAGCCACGGGCCCTCCAGGTGGAGGCCGGCGACCAGGCCGTCGGCGACCTGCTCGGCCAGCACCCCGATCTCGCGCAGCAGCTCGGCCGGGTGGGCGGTGACCAGCGAGGCGATCATGGTGGTGGTGCCGTGCCGGCGGTGCAGCTCGACCGCGGTCTTGGTGGCGGCGACGGTGGCCTCCGGGAACGCCCCGCCCCCGCCGCCGTGCACGTGCATGTCGACGAAGCCGGGCACCAGGGTGACCGCCCCGAGTTGATGATCCGCGGGCCGGGGCGGCGCGCCCGCACCCATCGCGAGCACGCGGCCGTCGGCAATCTCCAGCCAGCCCGGGCGGAGCAGCTCCGCCCCGGTGGCGACGGTGTCGGCGGTGATCAACATGGCTGGGTTCCTTCGGGATTCGGTTCCGGCGGCGGCTCATTCGGTGTTGATCATGGGGCGCTGCTCGCGACACACCCACGGTTTCGGCGACACGCCGGGACTCGCGGGACCGCGCCCCATGACCAACTTTGGGGGAGGCAGGTGTCAGATGCCCTGCCAGGCCGGCTTGGCCCGGTAGGTCTCGCGGTAGTAGTCGGCCAGCTGCAGCCGGCTCGCGGCGGCGCCGTCCAGCAGCACGGTGACGTGCGGATGGTGCTGCAGGATGGTGCCCGGCCACATCGCGCTGACCGGTCCCTCGACCATCTGGTGCACGGCCTCGGCCTTCCCGGTGCCGGTGGCGACCAGCACGATGTGCCGGGCGCCCATGATGGTGCCCAGGCCCTGGGTCAGGCAGTGGGTGGGCACGGCGTCGACGTCGCCGCCGAAGAACCGGGCGTTGTCGATGCGGGTCTGCTGGGTCAGCGTCTTGATCCGGGTGCGCGAGGCCAGCGACGAGCCGGGCTCGTTGAACCCGATGTGCCCGACGGTGCCGATGCCCAGGATCTGCAGGTCGACCCCGCCGGCGGCGGCGATCGCGGCCTCGTAGCCGGCGCAGAACGCGGGGATGTCGTCGGCCAGCCCGTCCGGCCCCTGCACGGCGCCCGGCACGAAGTCGACCCGGTCGACGAAGTCCTTGTGGATGACGTTGCGGTAGGTCTCCGGGTGGTCGGCGGGCAGGCCCACGTACTCGTCCAGGGTGAACCCGCGGGCCTGGGCGAAGCTGACCCGGCCGGCGGCGTAACGGGCGGCGAGCTCGTCGTAGATGGCCAGCGGCGACGACCCGGTGGCCAGGCCCAGCACCGCGGTGGGCTTGCGCTGCACCAGGGCGGTGATCGCGTCGGCGGCCAGCGCCCCGATCGCCGCGTTGTCCGGAAGAATGACGATTTCCACTGTCTTTTCCTTTCCTCGAAGTTCGGGAGTGCCGGGGGCGCCGCCGGTTCCGGCCGGCGGCGCCCCGGGCGGGGTCAGCTGCGGACGGTGAACAGTTCCTGCTCGGCGGCGAGCCGGCCGCCGGCGGTGACGACGTCGTCGAGCGTGATGTCGTCGGCCTTCTTGTCCATCACGATCACCGGGATGACGGGGTTGCGTCCGGTGGCGACGACCGCCGGCACGTCATAGGTGATGACCGGCTGGCCGGCCTGCACCGTGTCGCCCTGCTTGACCAGCGGGGTGAAGCCTTCACCTTTGAGCTGGACCGTGTCCAGGCCGAGATGGACCAGCACGCCGACGTTGTCGGGGCTGACGATGATGTAGGCGTGCGGCAGCATCTGCAGTACCTTGCCGCCGATCGGGGCGACCGCGTCGACGATCTCCCGGGGCGGGTCGATGGCCGCGCCGTGACCGACGATGCCCTGGGCGAACGTCGGGTCCGGGACCTGCTGCAGCGGAACGGCCCGGCCGGCGACCGGCGCGAGAACCGCGGTGCTGCTGCCGGTGTGCGCCGGCTGCGGCGCCACCGGCTGCTCGACGGGCTGCTCGACGGGTTCCGGCGCCACCGGGGCGTCGGGGACGACGGTCGGCGCGGGACCGGCCAGCGCGTCGTTGATCTCACCCTTGAGCCGCTCGGCCTGGGTGCCGAAGATGGCCTGCACGTTGTTGCCGACCTCGATGACGCCGGCCGCGCCGAGGGCCTTCAGCCGGGCCTTGTCGACCTGGTCCTTGTCCGCCACCTCCATGCGGAGCCGGGTGATGCAGGCGTCGACGTTCACCAGGTTCTGCCGACCCCCGAACGCGGCGATCAGCTGCTCGGCCTTGGTGGTGGCCTTGGTGGCGACCGCGACACCACCGGCGGAGCCACCGGTCTCGTCGAGCTGGTTGGCGGCCTGCTCGGCCTCGAACTCGTCCTCGGGCTCCCGGCCCGGGGTGCGCAGGTTCCACCAGCGGATGACCAGGCGGAACAGCAGGTAGTACACGGCGAAGAAGATGACGCCCATCACCAGCAGCATCCACACGTTGTGGGCCGCCGGAGCCGTTCCGTAGAGCAGGAAGTCGATCAGGCCGGCGGAGAACGAGAAGCCGAGGTGGATATCCAGCAGGTAGGCGATGGCCAGGGACAGGCCGGTCAGCACCGCGTGCACCACGTACAACGGGAAGGCCACGAACATGAACGCGAACTCGAGCGGCTCGGTGACCCCGGTGAGGAACGCGGTGATGGCGGCGGCGCCGAGAATGCCGAAGGCGATCTTCTTCTGCTTCTTGTTGGCCATGTGGATCATGGCCAGGGCCGCGGCCGGCAGGCCGAACATCAGGATCGGGTAGAAGCCGGAGGTGAGCAGCCCGGCGGTCGGGTCGCCGGCGGCGAAGCGGGTCAGCTCACCGGTGACGACGGTGCCGGCCGGGGTGGTGTAGTCGCCGTAGATGAACCAGATGTAGGTGTTCAGGATGTGGTGCAGGCCGACCGGGATCAGCATCCGGTTGGCGAATCCGTAGGTGAACGCACCGAACGCGCCGGAGCCGCCGATGAACTGGCCGACCGAGGTCAGGCCGGCGTCGAAGATCGGGTAGAAGTAGCTCAGCGCGAAGCCCATGATCAGGGAGGCCAACGACACCACGATCGGCACGAACCGGCGCCCACCGAAGAAGCCGAGGTAGGACGGCAACTGGATGGTGTGGTACCGGTCGAACAGCCACGCGGTGACCAGGCCGACCAGGATGCCGGCGAAGACGCTGTAGTTGATCTGCGCCTGTTCACCGGCCTGGTCGAGGACGCCCTCCAGGACGACCGGGGACATGGTCTTGAAGACCGCCTCGATCACCAGGTAGCCGGCGGCCGCGGCCAGCGCGGTCGACCCGTCGGCCTTCTTGGCGAAGCCGATGGCCACGCCGATGGCGAACAACAGCGGCAGGTGGTCGAAGACGGCACCGCCCGCCGCGCTCATCGCCTCGAAGAACGGGCCGATGACCGGGGCTTTGATCCCGCCGAGCAGGTCGGGCTGGCCCAACCGGAGCAGGATGCCGGCCGCCGGCAGCAGGGCGATGGGCAGCATGAGGCTCTTGCCCAGGCGTTGCAGCTGGGCAAATCCGGGGATGCGCAGCCCGGACTTCTTGTCCTTCTTGGCGGTCTTGTCCGTGGTCGACACGGCGGTCGTGCTCATCGGCAGTGACCTCGCACGCTTCTGTCCTCCTGAGTGACGATCGGCCGGGACCGGCCGAGGTGGTCCTGAATTGGTATAGACCAACTTGCTGTGGACTAGATTGGCATAGACCAATCCCCCCGTCAAGGGTCCGCGGGTTCTTTTTTCCGGAGTTGATCATGGGCTGGCGGCCCTTTTGAACCGCGCTTAGCGGCCACTAGCCCATGATCAACAGCGAGTGGGGCCCTTGATTGGTCTAGGCCAATGACCTACGGTTACTCCGGGTACACCACACCGCAGTCAGAAGGGGCCATTCGTGCTCAAGGTGCCGAAGTACTACCAGGTGAAGAGCCAGATCCTGGAGCTGATCGCGGGCCTGACCCCGGGCGACCCGGTGCCCACCGAACGCGATCTGGCGGAGCGGTTCGGCACGTCCCGCACGACGGTGCGGCAGGCCATCGCCGAGCTGGTGGTGGACGGCCGGCTGGAACGGACGCAGGGCCGCGGCACGTTCGTGGCCCAGCCGAAGCTGATGCAGGTCCGGCAGCTCACCTCGTTCTCCCAGGACCTGCAGGAGGAGGGCTGGCGCCCGGGCAGCGTCGTGCTGAAAATCAGTGAGGAGACCGCCGACGAACGGGTGGCCCGGCACCTGGGGATCGCCCCGGGCGCGACGTTTCACCGGGTGGAGCGGCTCCGCACCGCGACCGACGAGCCGATCGCCCACGAGATCGCGCACCTGCCGGGGCCGCTGCCGGATCTGGCCGATCAGCTGGACCGGCTGGGGTCGCTGTACCGGGCGCTGCGCGAGGTGTACGGGACCGAGTTGGACGCCGTCGAGGACGTCGTCGAGACGTCGCTGGCCGACCCCGTCGAGGCGTCCTTGCTGGGGGTCGACACCGGCCTGCCGATGCTGCTGGTGCACCGGACGGCGTGGACGGCGGACGGCCGGATCGTGGAGTGGACCCGATCGGTGTTCCGCGGGGACCGGTTCCGGTTCGTCGCCCGGCACCGGCTCGACGACGACATCCCTTTGGTGACCGGGGTTGCCGGCTGAGTTCCGGCGGCCTTAGCGCACAAGGGCCCGGGTTCGAATGTCGGAGCAATCGAACCCGGGCCCGGAGTACGGATCGGCGGCGAGCTATTCCTCGTCGTCCAGCTCGTCCTCGGCGGCCTCGACCAACGCGACCGCGAGCCCCAGCGCCTTGGCGATATTGCCGGCCGCGGACATGACCCGCGGCGTGCCGACGACCGGGGCGATCGCGACGAGCAGGCTCTGGACGTCGTCGAGCGTGATCCCGACGTCGACCGCCGTCCCCGCATTGAGCAGGTAGGACGACGGCGGCGCCCCCACCGCCACCAGGGCCGCGATCCGGGCGATCATGTGCTCACGAGCCGGTAGCTCGCTTCCCGCGATCGACACCGCGGTGATCGCGGTCAACGCGTCGAGTACGGGAGTTTCCTCGGGCATGTGACTGTGTCCCTTCTGTTTTCGTCCGCCGTCCGGCCGGACAGGGACGACGGTCACCGGCGGTGAAGTCAATCACCCGACGGCCCCCGTCGGATCGTCCGATCGGGATGAGACCGCGCTCCGACCGCTCGTGCGGCCTCGGTGACCTATCGTCGCCGGACAGGAAAGGAGCCGCCCATGGCCGTCGTCGACGCGGTGGTGTCATTCAGCGCGGTCGGCACGACGAAGACCGCGGCGTCCTTCTCCGAGCGGATCGGACTTCGCCCGACGAGGCTCGCCGAGATCGGCGACCTGAGAGGCAACGGTCGGTTCGGTCGTCGCCATGAGACCGCATTGTGGTGGCTGGATCAGGAATGCCGCGTCGGTGCGAGGGAGCCGCCGGACGACGCGCTGCTGGGGGCTGCACACCCGGGTCGATTGCCGGGAGGCGGTCCTCGACACCAGCGGCACCTACCGGTTGACCTGGGAGGGCGGCCACGCCCAGGTGACCATCCGGTCCGTCCCGGTGGGTGTCAGTGATGGACGAGGGACCTTCGGGTTCGATTGCTGACTTCGCGATCCACGGCCGTGGACTGCCCGGCGCAGGACCTCGGTCAGGTGGTCGTCGGCTCCGGACCGAACACGAAGCTGCGCCCGCTGACCTGCCGGGGCTCGATCCGGACGAATACCTGCTTGAGGGTGGCAACCCACGGGTGCAGGCCGGAGTTGGCCGCGTCCTCGAAGTCATTGCCCCATTCGGAGGGATGCGCCTTGCCCTTCACCACGACGCTCCACCCCACCGTCTGGTCGTACCCGTCGATCTCGAGCGCCACGACCTCGTTGACGGTGAGCGCGGCGAGCTTGGTGCCCGGCGCGGTCCGGAACACCAGGGTGCCGTCCTGCACCACGTAGTTGATCGGGAAGATCTCCGGTTCACCGCCGACCGTCAGGGCCAGCCGGCCGAACTGATTGCGGCGCAGCAGGTCCCAGCAGGCTTCGGACGTCATCTCGGTCACCGGGTGCAGGCTCTCGGTCATCGCTCGATCATGCCGCGACCCGGGCGACTCTGCTCAGTGACCAAAGTCCCGTTTCCACGTGAGCATCGCCACTCGCAGTAGTCGGGCGCGCCAGTAGCCGGCGCGGTCGTCATCGGCCGCGACCTCGTCGATTCGGTCCGGCTCCGGCGCCGGTGCGGCCACCGTGAGTGCGCCGTCGACGGGCCGGGGCGGGTCCGAGCACACGTCGGTGGCCAGCAGCAGGCCGGTGGCCAGCCCGCAGGCGTACGGCAACTCGGGCAGCGCGGCGGCCAGCGCCACCCCGGCGGTCAGGCCGACCGCGGAGTCCACCGCCGACGACACCACCGCCGGCAGGCCGGTCGCCCCGGCGATGCCCAGCGCCGCCCGCACCCCGCCCAGCGGGGCGACCTTGACGATGGCCACGTCCGCGGCATCGGTGAGCCGCACCGCGGCGGGGTCGTCGGCCCGGCGGATGGATTCGTCGGCGGCGATCGGTGGGCGGATCATTGCGCGCAGCTCGGCCAGTTCGACCAGGGTGCGGCAGGGCTGTTCGACGTACTCCAGGCCCTCGGCGGCGTCGTCGAGCCGGTCGATTGCGGCCACCGCCTCGCTCACCGTCCAGGCACCGTTCGCGTCGATCCGGATCCGGCCGGCCGGACCCAGCGCGGTCCGCACCGCGGCGACCCGGGCCAGGTCGGCGGCCAGGCCGACGCCGGGATCGGCCACCTTGACCTTCGCGGTCCGACAGCCGGATGCGGTGACGAACTCGGCCGCGGCGGCGGGATCGACCACCGGCACGATCACGTTGACGGGCACGCTCGTCCGGCGGGGTTCGGGCCAGGGGGTGGTCGCCGATTCCACCGCCGACCGCAGCCACGGGACGCACTGCGCGTCGGTGTAGTCGCGGAAGGGCGCGAACTCGCCCCATCCGGCCGGCCCGCGCAGCAGCACGCCCTCGCGGACCGTGACCCCGCGGAACCGGTGCACCATCGGCAGGGCGAACACCCGCGCGGTGGCCAGCAGGTCCTGTGGGTCGGCGGTCACCCGGCCATCGTGCCCGCCGGTGGGCGCCGGGTGGGCAGAAGGTGCGCTTATCCCGCCCTGCCCCGCCGCGCCAGGCTCGCCCGCGCCAGCCCCGCAAGAAGTTGATCATGGGGCTCTGCTCCGCCGGCGCCGGCGTGTCGCGAAAGCTGTCGGTGTGTCGCGTGCCGAGCGCAATGATCAACACCGGGAGGAGCCGGTGGGTGAACACGCGGAGAGGCCCGCAGGTCAACTCGGGGCGGGGCCGGCGGGACCTTTCGGCCACTCGAGCGGCAGCCGGATCGTCATCGCCACCCCACCCTCCGGCGCCGGCGCCGCGGTGATCGTGCCGCCCAACCGCTGCACCAGACCGTGCGCGAGCGCCAGTCCGAGCCCGGCGCCGGTCGCCCGGCGGCCCCGGTAGCGGCGGTTCAGCTCACCGGGCACGAACGCGACCGGGTAATCCTCCGGTGCCAGGCCGGGGCCGCCGTCCCGGACGGCGATCACCGCAGCGCCCGGCTCGACGCCCACCGCGAGCACCAGCGGCCGGCCTGGGCTCAGCACCCGCATCGCGTTGTCGGCCAGACCGTCGAGCACCTGGCGCAGCCGGCGAGGATCGGTGTCGATCCGGACCGGCGACTCCGGCAGCTGCGCGATCAGCAGCACCCCGGCGGCATCGCAGCGCGGTCGCCACACCCGGGCCATCTCGGATAGCAGCGCGGTCAGGTCGACCGGCTGGACGTCGAGGGCGAACCGGTCGGCACCGAGCCGGGCCAGGTCGAGCAGGTCGGACACCAGCCGTTCCATCCGGGCGGCCTCGGCCTGGATCAATCCGCCGACCTGCGCCTGCTCGGCTTCCGGGACCAGTCCGTCGGCCAGCGCCTGCGCCTGCCCGCTGATCCCGGCCAGCGGGGTGCGCAACTCGTGCGACACCGAGGCGAGAAAGTCCCGCTGGCGGGACTCGCTGTGCTGCAACGCGTCCGCCAGCTCGTTGACGGCGACGGAGACGTCGGCGACCTCCCGCGGTCCGGCCACCGGCACCCGCAGGTCGCGCGCGCCCCGACCCATGTCCCGGGCCAACCCGGCCGTGCGGCGCAGCGGCGCGGAGACCACCCGGGCGATCAGCAGGCCGATCAGCAGGGCGGCGACCAGGCCCGCGGCCACCGCCCAGATCAACCGGACCTCGACGGTGCGGCGGGTCTCGGTGGCCACATCGGCCGGGGTGACCAGTGCGAACCCGCCGGTGGCCGACGAGCGGGCCTCCACCAGTTGCAGCTCCCCCCCGGCGACGGCCCGCCCGGACACCGAGCGTCCGTCGACCGCCCCGGAGGCGCCCGCCTGCCGGGCGGCCCGCACCGCCGTCTGGTCCGTTCCGGTGAGCGCACCCTCGGGACCGATCAGCACGACCCGGACCTGTTGACCGTCCAGCGCGCTGGCCGTGCCGGCCAGGATGGCGGCGGACGCGGTGGGGTCGGCCGCGATCTGGGTCGCGACCAGGTCGGCACGATCGGACAGGGCCTGCGCGGAGATGTCCAGCAGGCTGCGCCGGACGAGCAGCACCCCCACCACCGCCGCGATCACCGCCACCAGCACCGCGACCGCGACGACCAGCAGGGTGACCCGAACCGCCAGGGTGGTCCGCGGCCGGGCCGCCCCGGCACCGCCGGTCATCGTTCGTCGGCGGCGTAGCCGACCCCGCGGACCGTCCGGATCGGGCTGGCCGCACCGAGCTTGGACCGCAGGGCGGCGACGTGCACGTCCACCGTGCGCGCGCCGGCAGCGCTCGCGTAGCCCCAGACCGAGCTGAGCAGACCGGCCCGCTCGAACACCCGGCCGGGATGCCGGGCCAGGTGCAGCAGCAGGTCGAACTCGGTGGCGGTCAGCTCGACCTCGTCGGCGCCGCCGGGTTCGTCGGGTGGCGGATCGACCCAGACCCTCCGCTGTGCCGGGTCGATCCGCACCCGCCCGACCCGCAGCGCGGTGTCGCCGCTCGCCCCCGGCCCAGTCGTTCGGCGCAGCACCGCGCGCAGCCGGGCCACCAGCTCCCGCGGGTTGAACGGCTTGACCAGGTAGTCGTCGCCGCCCAGCTCCAGGCCCAGGATCCGGTCGACGTCCTCGTCCCGGGCGGTGACGAACAGCACCGGCGTCCAGTCGCCGGTCTCCCGCAGCCGCCGGCACAGGTCCAGCCCGTCCATGTCCGGCAGACCGATGTCCAGGACGATCGCCGCCGGGCGGTCGGTGCGGACCGCGGTGAGCCCGTCCTGCCCGGTCCGGCACAGCCGGACCCCGAATCCGGCCGCGGTCAGATACCGGCGGATGACGTCGGCGATGACCGACTCGTCCTCCACGACCACGACCAGGCCCCGGTCCCGGCTCGACTCGTCTGGCATGCGTCAACTGTGGCCGGTTCAGCTGCAGTGCGCCTGCTGCACCGCCTGAAGATCGGCGACGATCGTCGCCGCCGGATCTTTGACCTGCGACCGCAGGGCGGCCATGTCCGCCAACAGCTTGGACAGTTCGGGGTTGCTGCTGCTCAGCGACTGGGACTTGGCCTGCAGCCAGGCGATCGACCCGCGGGTGGTGGCGTCGCCGTTCAGCCGGGTCTCCAGTTGTTGGCGGCGGGTCAGCGCCTTGTCGATGCGATCGCAGTACTTGGGTTTGTCGCTCGACGCGGCCGCCGATGTGGCTGCCGTCGCCGAGACCGCCTGGCCGGCCACCGGCTGGGCGGCCGCCGGGCCGGCCAGCGCCACCGTGGCCACCAACGCAGCCGCGGCGGCGCCGCCGGCCACCGTCGTCCAGATCGCTCGTTTCGCCATGGGTTCCTCCTCGTGCTCTTCGGACGAGGGACAGCCTCGGGTGCGGGTTTGCGGCGACGGTCCGGGCACTGTTCGGGTTCGGTAAAGATCGCGGGCTTGCCTTCACGCGCGCGTCAATGTCTACCGTTCTTGCCATGAGGATCGGGCTGAGGATCGGGCTGTGAGGATCGGTGAGGCGGCGCGGCGGGCCGGGACGACCACCCGGGCGTTGCGGTTCTACGAGTCGCAGGGCCTGCTGTCCGCGGACCGGACGGCGAACGGCTACCGCGAGTACGACGAGCATGACGTCCAGGTGATCGAGGAGATCCGGTCGCTGCAGGCGGAGGGGCTCAGCCTGGAGGAGACGCGGCCGTTCGTCGAGTGCCTGCGGGCCGGCAACGACGCGTCGGACTCGTGCGCCGACTCGTACGAGATGTACGCCCGCAAGCTCGCCGAGGTCGACGACCGGATCGAACGGCTGCAGGCCATCCGCACCGCCCTGCTCACCCGGCAGGCGGCGGCCGCCGCCCGGCACGCGATCGGCTGCCGGGCACCCCTGGGATCGGGAGGACCGGAGAAATGATCACCGACAGCGCGCTGGTGCCGGCCGTCACCGACGAGACGTTCGAGCAGATGGTGCTCGCCCGGCCCGAGCCGGTGCTGGTCGACTTCTGGGCGGAATGGTGCCCGCCGTGCCACATGATCGCGCCGGTGCTGGAGAAGATCGCCGCGGAACGAGCAGGCGCCCTGACGATCGTGTCGATGGACTACGACGCCAACCCGGTGACGGGCCTGCGGTACCGGGTGATGTCGCTACCCACGCTGATCCTGTTCGTGTCCGGGGAGCCCGTCGCGACGATCGTCGGCGCGCAGCCCAAGACCCGCCTGCTCGCCCGGATCGACGACGCCCTCGCCTCCTGAGAGTGCCCGGGCGTTCTCGGGTTCGCGCGGATCAACTACGCCGGCGCGGCTGAAGTCGTTGACTCGCGTCACACCACGGGCTGTTGCGTTTTGAACGTTCTTGCCGGTGGTGGGCTTGGGGCCGGGCGGGATTAGGATGCTGCGGCCGTTCCCGGGAGGGCTTCCCCCGGGCCGGTGCCCCCCCGGGGGTCTATCCGCTGGTGGCTGTTAGGTCTGGGGTGGTCAGTGCGCCCAGGGTGATGGCCTTGAACAGGTTGTGGACAGCGCCGTGCAGGTGCCATTCGCCTTTCGCGCGGGTCAGTCCTCGTCCAGTGAACCGGGTGAAGCCCCAGTTGTGTTTGGCGTGACCGAACGGGGTCTCGGCGATGTGGCCGCGTTGCCGGTAGCTGGCCAGTCCTTCGGGAGTGCGTAGGCGCTGACTCATCTTCTCGGCCGGGTCGGGGTCGGCGGGGTCGATCTGGTCGGTGGGGTTGTCCCGGGCCGCTCGTTCCAGTTGGCGGTGTTGGCCGGTGGCGATGAGCCGGTCCGGTCCCGGGGCGGTCAGGTTCTCCTCGGACAGGTAGCCGGCGTCGGCCAGCATCAGGCCGATCTGGGTGGCCGACTCGGCCGTGTCGTGATCGCTGCTCGTGCGGGTGCCGGCCGGGTCGGGTTGGCGCTGGCCGATCAGGGCCGCGGCCTTGACGGCCAGGTCGGTCATCTGCTGGTAGGTGATGACGTCCGAGGGGTTGTTGTTGACGCTGACCGCGATGATGATCCCGTCGCTGGTGGTGACGGCCTGGCAGTTGAAGCCCTGGACCCATCCGCCGCCGCGTTTGGGCATCGGCCGCGAGTCGGGGTCGGTGGTGTTCCGCCGCCGCGGCTGTTGGGCGCGCTGCGCTGCCCGGTTCCGTTCCCGGGCGATCGCGTTGGCCAACTGTTGACGGCACCGACGCAGCAACGCCGTCTCGGCGACCGGGACGCGCCCCCAGTCGCGGGTGCCGGCCGCCTGCGCGGCCTGCCGCCGCGCCCAGTAGTCCTCTTGGAACGCTCGTCGTTGCGCTTCGAGCATCTCGACCCGGGCGGTGATCACCTGCACCTCGATATCGGCCGGGGGCCGCCCGGCACGCCGACCCGCCCGTTCGTCGCGGGTCGCCAACCACTTCTGGGCCTTGTCATCGGCGGCCTGCTGCTGCGCCTGC